>NZ_JBHSEP010000004.1:0-363588 GCF_042654645.1 Cohnella hongkongensis
CCCGTTGTCTGGGATTGGCTGATCCAGCGGTCTAAAGCAGAAGCTGTGAGGTCATATTCCTCCACAATTGCTGCTCTGGTCTTCCCATTTTCATAGAGCTGTACCATCTGTTTTTTAAATTCAGTTGTAAACGTACGTCGTTGTTTTTTAGGCACTGTAGAGATCCGCTCCTTAGCATGATAGGTTTATTCTACAAGCCCTTATTTTTTCTGTCCAACTTAGTGTAGCCGATCCAGATAAGAATTAGTTAGACCAAAGTTAATGCGAAGCAAAACAATAAGAATATATTTTTGGGATGAAAATCCTTTACATAAGCTTCTATGTCGCTAAGGCTAAGTTTTTTAGTGAACTATCGGTACAGAAGGTATAATGACAAACAACGAAGGAGCAGCTTTTGCATGCTCCTTTCGTATTTTTGCTGCTAGACCACTTAAGCGGGTTAAATTATACAGAATAAATAGTTTGCCATACATTCACCCTGTTCCTATTCTGTATTATCATCGATAATTTGCTTATAAAGACAATTGCTCGGGGATATGTCTAGGCTCGATATTTTACAATAAAGGGGGTAAAACAACTAATGGACCACTCTTTAGCTGAAAGTGAACAAGAATCTTCAAGAATATTGAACTTAGAATTAGAGCACCATTTGAATGCTACACAACTCGCGTACAATTTAATTTGCCTCGCGATAAACGTTTTTCCAGAAATGAACATATCGGAGATTTCAAGTTCCTTTAAAGTTTCTGTCTCTCTTTTAATTAAGATATCGAATGATATCAGATGCGCTTCGTTACTAAGTGCAAGGGGATATTCGATTCAGTCTGCTTCACTTGTATCTTCAATGTATGAGTCTTCATTTATGATCGCTTATGTAGGCAATGATGAAGAAAGGGCTATCAAGTGGATAGAACATGATAATCCTAAGAGACTCTTTATATCAGTGTATGATTTAACGAAGGAAGCAATTAAAAGTTTCAATGTTAGTGATATAGATGGAAGAACAGAGAAAGAATATTCTGATTACAGACAGCTGTGCATGGTGAAGCATAGTAATCCATTGATCCAGATGCAACATGGGTATCTCATAGAAGGGAATGTCGTGTTAGCTATAAATGGACCGGAGCATTCAGAAACATCGATTAGGATTAGTTGGTTTGCTCTTGAGAAGTCTATTAACTATGTGCTTATTTCACTAGGGAGTTTTATTAATAATCATTTAGCCACCTTGGATATCAAATATTTATTGGATGGTTATCAAAAGTTAACAGAAGTTCACGGAAAATTAATTCAACTGGCTATTGAAAGATGGGGAACTGAAAACCCATATCAAGGGAAAATCTAATGCTCCGAGGAGGATTAATGAAATATGAAAACTGATTATGTTCCAATTAACGAAGCAATATTGCTAGCAGTTTCCAAGATGATAGACGATTCACAAACTGAAGCTAAAAGGGAACCGTCTCACTCTGATCTTGATTTTCTCTTCAGTCAATTTGGGCTAAGTCACGCTGATCCAAGAACTCAGGGGCAGACAGTTGGCAAGTTCAAAAGAGTAAGGGGGGTGCTTTACTGGGCGCTAGAGAATGATATTCCGACTGGGGAAAAGGTGACAAAACGGTTAATTGAGGTTATCCGAGGTTATGGTGGGTTCAGAGAAGAATCCCCTAATTTTGTTGGTAAAGATGCTTTAAATAACGCAATTGAAGCTTTTAAATCAGAGGGTTACCTACTGACACTTAATGGTGAGATTCAACCAGCAGTGCTCGAAAATTTATCCGATAGAGAGATGACGGAAGCACTTCAAGCTTATGTCCGAAGGGCAAAGAAAGGCTCTAGGGATGCGGCATTGTTAGCAGGTACAGGGAAGGACTTACTTGAGGCTGTAGCTAAACATGTATTAAATGTTAAATGGGGGCAAGTAAGTACTAATTATAACTTTCCCTTCTTATTAGGTCAGGCCTTTACTGCTCTCGATATGGCAACAGCTCAGGCAAGAGTGGGGGCTAATGAGACCTTCATAACCCGTTATGAAAAAGCGTTATATGATCTCGGATGTGCAGTGAACGCAATTCGTAACAAAGAAGGAACAGGTCATGGACGACCCTTTCTCCCAAGTATTTCACAAGCTGAAGCATCTAATGCCATACAAGCAATAGGACTTGTGGCAGAGTATATGCTGATGAAATTGGAAGATTAGAGCTTGATTAGTTCCCGCCTGAGAATTCAACTTGAAGAGTGTTTGGAACAATGTATTATTTAGTAGTTATTTTTTTGGAAGGACTGATTTAATATGCTGTTTACTTCAAATTCTGATATTTATAAAAATGCTTACCCTAATTGGCAAAAAAATTTCAGGGAATCCTATGAATTTTTTGATTTATATTCTGAACATTTTAAAGAAGCTGCAGACAAGTTAATAGACTCCATTGGTGCTAATCGGGGACATATTGCTGATGGTATAATCAATCCCGCACTATTCTTGTATAGGCACTCTGTTGAGTTATCTCTTAAAGCTATTCTGCATCGGATATATATAGCGTCCGGTCTGGATGAAAATAGGATTAAAGAGAAACTAGAGGGACACAGCCTTGAAAGTTTATGGACAAGAGTTAATAATGAAATTCGAAGTAAATACAATTTTGGTTCTAACCAAAGTGAAAAAAATGAATTGAAGACTGTAGGCGTATTAATTATCGAACTACATAAAACAGATGATAGTTCAATGACTTTCAGGTATCCATTTGACAAACAACTTGAAGAGTTCAAATACGGAGATGGGAAAGAAAGTTTTGGAATTGATTTTATGCATTTCAAGAACCAGTTGGATTATTTGCATTCTAGACTAAGATATTGGATTTATTACCGCGTTTCAGGGGAAGGGACATACGAATAGAAATATTATCAAGAACTTTAGCCGCCGATTACTTCGGCGGCCTTCAGTGCATATGTATGAAGGCTTGATCAAGTTCTTGAATCGGCATAAGAGTTGGCAGTTATGCATCGCTTAGCATTTTTCGCCGATAGCCCCGTTAAGCTGAACCTTATCATAAGTGACGGCGAAATTTTACTGCAGGAAGATTCTTGCAGGATAAATAAGTTTGAAATAGAATTTCTATAGAATACTAGTTTGTAACTGGCTTAGAGACGGGAGGCAGCATTAGAATTGGATAGATTAATGCAGGATTTGGCTATACGTGGTGAAAGTATACAGAGGATCTATGATTACTTTATTGGTGAGCGTTTTTTAGTAAATCGAAGATACCAGAGAAAATTGGTTTGGAGTATTGAAGAGAAGAAAGCATTTATTGACTCCATTCGTAAAGGCTTTCCTATACCGCTTATATTAGTAGCTGAGGTTAGCTTTTATGACCAAAAAAACTTTGAAATAATAGACGGTATGCAGAGATTAAATGCGTTGATTTCTTTCATTGAGGGTGAGTTTGATTTAGAAGGTGAGTATTTTGACCTAGAAACAATGGCGAAAACAAAACTATTATTAGACAGCGGTGATTTAACCCAAAAGCTACCTAAAATGGATAGAAAAGTTTGCACCCAAATAGCTGGTTATAATTTACCACTATCTATCTATTCTTTTGAAGGTATAGACAAGATTGATGAGATTTTTCGAAGGATTAATTCGAACGGTAAACATTTATCTAAACAAGAATTAAGACAAGCTGGAGCAACAGGACATTTTGCTCAGCTTGTCAGACACATATCTAGTAAGGTCCGTGGTGATGTTTCTGCGCACGATACGCTCCTACTTAATGGTATGAAAAATATTAGTATTACAAGCCGCGACTTACCTTATGGGATTAACGTTGATAGCGTTTTCTGGGTTGCTGAGGGCATACTAACTAGAGAATACGTTAGGCAATCACGTGATGAGGAAGTGATCGCTGATATTTTGGCATATATGGCGTTAAGCATAAAACCACCTTCAAGTTCGGATATTCTTGATGAGTATTACGGACTTTCTTTAGGAGAAGGGGAAGGAGATAGTAGGTTTCAGGAAATTGAATCAGCAGTTCTTAAAGTTACACCAGAAGTCTTGGGTCAACAGTTCTTACATGTATACGATGAGTTAAGAAAAATATTGAACCACGCGGGTCAAACCTTTAATAGATTGCTTTTTGAAGACGCAGGACCACGACTCCCAAGATATTTCCAAATATTATTCCTAGCATTGTATGAGCTATTGATTTTAGAGTCTTTATCAATTGCTAACTATAGGGGATTAAGTGATCTTTTAAATAACATGGGTAGTAGGAACATGAATTTAGGTGGCGGGGGAGGTCGTTGGAGTGCAAGAGAACGTCAAAGTAATGTAGCCGCAGTAGCAGGCATTATCAGAAGTGTTTTTGTCAAGAAAGAAAGAAGAGACCCAGCAATAGACTCTTGGATAACTCAATTCGAAAATATTTTAACTCAGTCTTTTACAGAGCAATCCTTATATGATTTTAAGCAAGGATTCCATAGGTTGGGAGGGGATTTCGAGTTTGATGAAGCCCTTTTCCTAAAAGTGATTCTAACATTGACAGCAATGGCAAACGTGGGTCCGAATACAGTAGGTTACGTAATTATTGGAATTGCAGATGACCAAGTCGCAGCTGATAGGATTGAATCAATTTATGGAACAAGATCAGTAAAATTTAATAAGTTTGATATTACGGGCATTCAAGGTGAAGCTTCAAAATATAAAAATGGACTTGATGGATACTTTCAGTACATCATACAAAAAATATCTCAAATGCCTATTTCAGAAGCCGATAAAAACCAAATATCAAGAAATATAAAACTGATTAATTACTATGACAAGTCAGTACTTATATTTCAAATTGAGAGTAGAAATGAACCATCTTTGTTTGATGGAAAATACCATGTTCGTAAAGGACCAAACAACGAACCAATACCTCCCGATGAATACCCGGATTTATTCAGAAGATTTTTTGCATAATTACTTGACGAAAACTGCCCTCACAAAGTCTAAAGACTTTAGAGGACAGTTTTTAAATACCCAGCAAATAAATATTGTCATGCTCCATTTAGAAAATTTAGTGACTCCGGGACGAATTAGCTTCCAGTTGCGTCGCCGTTAGTATGATAAGGTGAACCGTATCACAAATAGAGTGAAATCTTTTATAGGAAATATTAATTTAATTTTACGATTTGATTAATATCCGTACCTTCAGTATTTTTGCCCATGAGCCTGCGGATCAAGGTTTCTCAATAGACAAAAGAGCCAGAAATTATTTACAATGCTCCTAATAGAATGGTAGGAAGGATATGGGGCTGTAATCATGAATATCCTCGAAGACTTATTGTTGCAAGTAGCGATCGTCGTTACGTTGATTTTTGCCTTCCAGCTCATTTATTTGATCGGCTTCGGGAGATTTAAGTATTTCAGGCTGATGCAGGCTGTTTTATTCGGAGTAGCGCTTGTGTTGTGCATGAGCTTTCCCGTCCAAGTTACCGACCAACTAACCATCGACATCCGTATCGTTCCGCTGCTTCTGGGGACGTTCTACGGCGGGGTCGAGACGACGATGTTTCTATCCTTGCTTATTTTGATTTACCGCTCCTACCTTGGGATAGATGACGGTTTCTATGCGACGACGCTGGCGGTGTTCATGTGCATCCCCATATTCATATTCTTCCAGTCCCGATTCCTGCAAGGGAATAAGAACCGGAGGCTGTGGATAGCGACAGGTCTTACGGTTAGCTATTGCGTTTGCAGCTTTCTGTCTATGGCTATCTTCATCGGCTTATCCGAAACATTCTTAGGCGCTATGCTTCTGTATACCTTGGTCATGATAACCGTCGTGCTGATCTTCGTTGCTATGAATGAGGTCATTAAGGAGACGCTAGTGAAAAATCAGCAGCGAGTGGCCGAAGCCAAAGATGCAGAGATTGCTTTTTTACGTTCGCAGATTCAGCCGCATTTTCTATATAATGCCTTGAATTCGATAGCCGCCCTCTGCGTGGAGGACCCTAGGCAGGCGGAGAAGCTTACGCTAGATCTATCTCAATATTTCAGAATCGGGCTCAACTTCAAGCAAATGGATACTTTCACGACATTGGAGAACGAATTAGAATTGACCAAGGCTTACCTTAATATCGAAAAGGTGCGCTTCGGCGACCGATTAGCCATCGAGTACAACATCGATGCCAATCCGAATCACCTCATCCCTCCGCTCGTCTTGCAGCCGTTGGTCGAGAATGCGATCAAGCACGGTCTGATGTCTAACGAAAGAGGCGGTACCGTCACAATCTCGATTCTGGAGCATGATGATAAGCTTCAGTTCGCTGTCGAGGATAACGGGTACGGGATGAGCGTGGCCAAGCAGCAGGAAGTCTTTGGTTCGGGTTCGGAGCGTACTGGAATAGGGTTGAGGAATATATCGCGACGAATCAAGCTGCTGTACGACTCAAGCTTGCAAGTCAACAGCACGGTCGGAATCGGAACGAAAGTGTCTTTCGAGCTTCCCTATCTGCCAGACAGGAGGAAGATGGATGATAAGGGCCATAATCGTGGATGATGAACCTTTGTCGGTGCGACGGCTGAAGTATATGCTTGCCGAATTCGAGGAACTCGAGATATGCGGCGCATTCCTAACGCCACGCGAGGCGTATGAGTATGCGCGAGCCACCCCCTTTCAGGTGGCGTTCCTCGATATCTCCATGCCGGATGTTGACGGGATGTCTTTGTCTCGATTATTGCTAGAGCGCGATCCCTTCCTATCCGTCATATTCGTTACGGGCTATGACGATTATGCGGTACAAGCCTTTGAAGTGAGTGCATTAGATTACTTAATGAAGCCAGTAACGGAACAACGGCTCGCCCGAACGTGGGAGAAGATCAAGGAAAAGTATCGCGATTATGCTTCTGAGGAGGAGCCGGGCGCAATCGGTCTGCTGACCGGACAGGAGACTCGAATCGTTCAATATATGGCCGAAGGGTTATCCAACAGGCAAATTGCGGAGACTTTGCACATCACTTCGGAGACGGTTAAGTATCACTTGAAGAACGTCTTCCGGAAGTTGGACGTCAATAACCGCGTAAGGGCGCTGCAGCGCGCCAAGGAATTGAAGATCATTCCATAGCCGATAGGCACTCTACCCAATCCCCCCCCATTCGGGGGATTTTTTAATATACCCGATTATTCTACATTAATAGATAATGAATCTCTTACTATTGGAGGAAAAGAATGATGCGTCGGATCTTATCCTTGTTGATGTTGTGTGCACTGCTTGGCGGCAGCTTGCCATTACCGGCTGCTCACGCGGAGACCATCCAGGATAGCGATTTTACTTATGTGTTGCAATTGGACAACACTTTAATGATTACGGATTACTCGGGAACGAGCACGGACGTCGTCATTCCGAGCGAATTCAACGGCAAGCTGGTCACTGCCATCGGGTCGTATGCATTTGACCAACTTAATAATCCTGGTCAACCTAAGCTAACAAGCGTAACGCTCCCGCCTAGCGTTACGATGATTTCCAATTTTGCATTCGCCCACAATGAATTAACTGCTATTGAGATTCCGAGCGTCACGAGCATCGGCAGAGGGGCCTTTCAATACAACCTGCTGCAAAGCATTGTGTTCGGAGAAGTTACCTTTCTTGATGAGTATGCGTTCGCTGACAATCAACTCGAAAGCGTAACGATTCCGGACAGTCTGGCTACCATCGGAAGGTATGCTTTCCAGAATAATCGTTTGTCAAGCGTGACCCTTCCGGAAGGACTAGAGCTAATTGATTCTTATGCGTTCAATGGCAATCATTTAAAGACGCTCCAGATTCCGAAGTCGGTAATTGCCATTTACTCCGGGGCGTTCATGAACAATTCATTGGGTGATGTTGCGATTCCGCCGGAAGTCACTCTCGGCGGATCGGAAATGCATCCTGTATTTGATTCAAAAGCAACCCTTTATTTCCCGAAGTCAAGTGTAAAGGTTTTTGACCACGCTGCGAAATACAGCATCAACATTTTTCCCTGCAATTATAATATTACCTATGACGGAAATGGCAACACAGGGGGAACCGCTCCCCCGAATACTCCTTATGTTTGCTATAATCGGGTATTTAAGGTGCCGATACCAGATCTAGATCAAGATCCAAGCGCGTTAACGAAGACGGGTCACACCTTCAAAGGATGGAACACGAAGCCAGATGGAAGCGGGATGAATTATTCGGACGGAAACTATCCGATTATTTATGGCATTCAGGCTGGAGGCTTTACCTTATATGCCAACTGGGAGGCGAATTCCTATCAAGTGTCTTTCGACACGAGAGGGGGAACGCAAATTCCGGCCCAATCGGTTGCCTACGGAGGACTAGCTCCCAAGCCTGAGGAGCCTGCGAGGGCGGAATATGCCTTTGTCGGATGGTATACGGATCCGGAATATACCGACTCGTGGGATTATGACAACGACACGGTCACCGAAGATATGACGTTGTATGCGAAATGGAAGTGGAACGGAGCAGCAACAATCGCGTCCTTAGCGTTAGGGAAGGATGGCGATCATGTAACTGGCGGCGATAGCCTTACGGTCACCGGCGTAGTGAGGGACGATACCGGCTTGCCTGTTGAGAACGCCGTCGTGATTTTGCGTAGCACCCTGGGCAAATGGAAGCTTACCGATAACAGCGACGTATCGGCGACAACGGATGCAAGCGGCGGGTTTGCAGTGGAATGGACGGCTCCTTCGGTAGCGAATCCAGGATCAGTAACGATTTATGCAAGCGTAGACGGTACGATCGGGGTGGCGGACAACCGGACGTTTCAGGTCGTTCCGCCAGATGAGTCCAATGCCCAGTTAAGCGATTTGTCGCTAGGGTCCATCGCTCTCGTTCCGGAATTCTCGGGCGACACGTACAGCTATACCGTGGCGGACGTCAGCAATGTCGTAACGAGTATCGACGTAACGGCAACGACCGCCAGCGATCAGTCCACTCTGGTGATCGACAATATGTCTGCCAACACCAGCGGCTTACCTGTTGTCAGCGGTTCACCCGTCAGCGTACCGCTGCATACCGGAATGAATATAATTAGAATCGATGTAACCGCGGGGGATGGGATCAATGCTCGAACGTTCTTGATATTCGTGCGCAGAGCCGATACCGTGATCAGCGGGGATTATGTTTACAGTTTGAAAGACGACGACGGCACAATTGCGATTATGAGGTACAAAGGAGCGGATTCGGACGTTGTCATTCCCGAGAAGATAGACGGCTATGTCGTGACGGAGATCGGGACGGGGGCTTTTGCGAACTTGGAGTTGACGGGCGTCTCCATACCCGATACCGTGACGAACATCTCCATGAACGCATTTAGTAACAATTTGTTAACGGCGGTGACTCTGCCGAAAGACTTAAAAAGCATAGGATACTATGCTTTTACGGAAAACCAGTTAGCCCAAATCATACTCCCGGATGGCTTAACTTCAGTGTACGGCCATGCTTTCGAGGATAATCGGTTAACTTCGATTACGATCCCCAATAGCGTCACACTGGTGGATGACTATGCGTTCTTTAACAATCTTCTAGAGGATGTAACGTTCGCCGAAGACGGTTTGCAAGAGATCGGTTTCGGCGCGTTCTCCGATAATCAGTTGTCATCTATCGTTCTTCCAAAGACGTTAACCTACTTGGATTCGGAGGCCTTTAAAAATAACAAGCTCTCTCAAGTGATCATGCCTGCGACCCTGGAGTTAGGGAGCAGCGTGTTCGGAGGGACGATGCAGACCGGGGTAAAGCTTATCTTCCCGGCTGAAGGCAATAGTGAAATGGTCAACTATGCGCTCTCGAACGGGTTCCCGTTTGAAATAAGCGATGTCCGCATCGAATATGATGGCAACGCCAACGGGGAAACCGAAGGAGAAGCACCGGTCGACGGTACTCATTACGATTATTATTCATCGGTTCCCATTCAACCGAGCGGGAGCTTGAAGAGAACCGGATATACCTTTCAAGGGTGGAACACAAAGAAGGATGGCAGCGGAGACTTCTATGAGGCAGGCGAAAGCTATAAATTCAAGCTTATCAGAGGAGTTGTAAAGCTTTATGCCGTGTGGGAGTCTGGGCAATTTTCCGTTTCGTATGAGACGAACGGGGGAACGGCGATTCCTGCAACGACCGCCAATGCGGGGACTCTTCTCGACGAGCCGACGCCGGCACCAAGCAAAGAGGGGTACCGATTTGCCGGGTGGTACAAGGATCCGAGCTATACGACTCAATGGAATTTCGAACAGAACACCGTTACCGGGGACATGACCTTGTATGCCAAGTGGGAGCGCAAGCAGCTCGCGATCCGTTTAGTCACGAGTAGCACTGTGGCGTTAAGCGGTCATGAAATCTCGGTGACCGGTACGGTATATGATGAAGGCGCTACGCCTCAGGCCAACATCTCCGTTCACCTGAGCAGCTCGGGCTTAGGTAAATGGAGCCAAACGGAGAGCGACAAGGCAACGGTGACAACCGATATGAATGGCACTTTCCAAGTCTATTGGAAGGCCCCTTATGTCTTCGAGACTGCATCGGTCGAGCTGTCGGCAACCCTTGATGGATCGAGTGCGGAGCCTGCAACGGTATCGATTCAAGTAAGTCCGCTGCCTGGCCCGAATCCGAGTTCGGATGCCGGCTTAGCCGGGTTGACGTTAAGCGCAGGTGATTTGGATCCTCGGTTCCAAGCCGGGATTACCAGTTATAGCGCCGATGTCGGATATGCGACAAGCATCGTCGCGATCGTACCTGAAGTATCCGATCAGGCGGCAACCGTAACCGTCAACGGAAATGTAGCGGAGTCAGGTCAGCCCGTACAGGTCAATCTGAATGTCGGTTCCAACCCCGTAGCGATAATCGTAACGGCGGAAGATGGTACAACCAAAACTTATCATGTTACGATCACGAGGGCCTCGGCACCGGTCGACACGATCCCGGTTGCCAGCATCAAGGTGACAAGCGCCACATCCTCCGTTTATGTAGGCGGCACGCTGCAAATGACCGTCACCGTGAGTCCGGACGATGCCACCAACAAGCAGGTATCCTGGTCGATACAAGGGGGTAGTGGCAGGGCCGTCATTGATGAGACGGGATTGTTGAAAGCAGAGCATGCCGGCCTCGTAACGGTTCAGGCGACGGCCCAGGATGGTTCCGGGAGCGTCGGAAGCCAAGAGATCACGATCTACGGGCGTCAACTAGGCGGTGGTGATACCCCGACAACGCCGTCACATCCGAATCCGACGACACCGTCGGACCCTAAGGCACCAACAGTCCCGACAACGAAGCCGTCTGAGAAGCCCCCAATACTCAATGTCGTTCCCGGCCGACCGCCGGTCGACGTGAATGACGCGGGAGCGATCCAAACGATGCTGGATGCACTTGCCGTCAAATTGGGCGATCACCGCAATGCGAACGTTCCTGTCTTTGCGGATGTGGAAAATCACTGGGCGGCTCATAGCATCCGCTTGTTCGCAAGACTCGGGATCGTTCAAGGATACGGCGACGGGACGTTCAAGCCTGATGCAAGCATTACGCGGGGAGAATTCGCTTCGATGCTGGCGAAGCTGTTCCCGCTTGCCAAAGGCACCGCGGCAACGCCCGGTTTTACCGATCTTGGGGACAGTTGGGCCAGGGACGCAGTCGTTACGCTGGCTAGCAACGGTATCATTAACGGCTATGAGGACGGTACTTTCCGGGCCGATCGAAATATTACGCGAGCCGAGATGATTGCGATACTCGCAAGGGTCGTGAATCTGACTGCGGTGAAGCAATTGAAGACGGTGAATTACCGGGATATCGATCGTACATGGGCTAAGGATCAGATTCAGCAAGCCGCGATTGCCGGCATTATCAGCGGAAGAAGCAAGAATGTTTTTGACCCGGATAAGAGCGCTACCCGAGCCGAAGCTTTGACCGTCCTCTTGCGAGCGATCTCATTAAATTCCGAAATCGAACAGTTGTTAGAGAGGATGAACTAAGCCATGTCTGCGAACGAATACTACATGCCGACCCATTGGCGGGTGAGGGGAAACATCTGGGAGATCTATGAGATCTGCTCCGACTTCTGGACTATAACGTTGGTGGCCTGAAGTATACTTGATTATCTCAGAACAGTTATAGGGTGACATTATCACAGCACAACGACACCTCCGTTCAGAATGGTTGACATGGAGCTCCCCATCAACTATGATCTATAACAATAAATGACAGTAATAGCTTAGACCAAGGAGCATGTTATCGAATTCGGCGGCCCAGAGAGGGACCCTAGAGCTGCAAGGTCTCCCCCGAAAGATACATTTCCCGCCTTGTGAGCTGCAACGGCGAATTTAAGTAACCGTTGCCGGTGCCGACCGTTATTCGGATGGAGGATCGCCAAGAATAGGCGGTCAAAACTAGGGTGGTACCACGACACATTCGTCCCTGACGAGTGTGTCTTTTTGTTTCTTTAGTGTATTAAAAGGAGGTATGTTCATGCGTCAAACCCCATTATTTGCCAACACCTTACGAGAGGCACCAGCGGAAGCGGAAGTCGCAAGTCATCGACTGTTGCTGAGGGCGGGCTATATTCGCCAACTTGCCGCAGGCATTTACAAATACTTGCCACTGGGCTGGCGCGTACTGCGCAATGTTGAACGAATTCTACGCGAAGAGCTAGATGGCGCTGGCGCACAAGAGCTTCTCATGCCAGCACTTCAGCCTACGGAGTTGTGGAAGGAATCGGGCCGTTATAACTCGTATGGTCCAGAGCTAATCCGACTTACCGATCGGCATCAGCGGGAGTTTGCATTGGGACCGACGCACGAGGAAGTCGTTACGATGTTGGTGGAGAACGAAATCAAATCCTATCGTCGGTTGCCTGTAACACTATATCAAATCCAGACGAAATTCCGTGACGAACGTCGTCCACGTTCCGGTTTGCTTCGAGGTCGCGAATTTCTAATGAAAGACGCCTATTCCTTTGATGCCTCATGGGAAGGACTGGACCGATCTTACCGAGCAATGTACGATGCGTACCATCGTATTTTCGAACGATGTGGATTGACTTTCAAAGCGGTAGAAGCCGATGCGGGATCAATCGGTGGAGAAGGTGGCACCCATGAATTCATGGCTCTAGCCGACATTGGGGAAGATACAATAGCGATTTGCTCTCATTGCGGGTATGCTGCCAACGTAGAGAAGGCAACGTCCATGGAGGATCGTTTTGAGAGCAGCGAAAGTGAAATACCAGTGTATGAGAAAATCCACACCCCCGGAGTGCAAACGATCGAGCAACTTACCCAGCACTTACAAATTAGGCCCATTGACGTCATGAAGACACTCATCTACATTGCCGATGGAAATCCAATCGCAGTCCTTGTTCGCGGAGACCATGAAGTGAATGAAATCAAGGTAAAGAACGCGTTAGGTGTCGACACGGTGGCGCTTGCAGATGCAGAGACGACAGTAGCGGTTACACGTGCATCAATAGGGTTTGCAGGTCCGATCGGGCTGTCGATCCCCCTTTTTGTAGATGAAGCTGTAGCCCGGATGGAGTGTGGCGTAGCTGGTGCAAACGAAAGCGAATTTCATATAAGGAACGTCGTTCCAGGTCGGGATTTCACGGTTGAGCGCGTCGGTGATTTCCGTAACGTCAAGGAAGGTGAATCATGCTCTCGTTGCGAAGCAGGCAAGCTACGCTTCGTGAAAGGAATTGAGGTAGGCCATGTATTCAAGCTTGGGACAAAATATAGTGAGGCACTAGGGGCCCGCTATCTGGACACGAACGGAAGAGAGCAACTGATGATTATGGGCTGTTACGGCATTGGCGTGTCGCGCATCGTTTCAGCAATTGTGGAACAGCATCATGATGAGCGCGGGATTGTATGGCCAACTGCAATTGCTCCCTACAGAGTGCATCTCATTCCTATCTCTATTAAGGACGATACTCAGAGGAAAATAGCCAATGATATGTACGATGCATTAAGGCAAAGGGGTATCGAAGTGCTACTAGATGACAGGGACGAACGGGCAGGCGTGAAATTCAATGATTCCGATTTGATCGGTCTCCCTATTCGCATCGTCGTTGGTAAGGACTCGGTCCATGGTAATGTAGAATACGTCGACCGCGGAACGAACGAGAAACAGATACTTTCAATTGACGAAGCTCTTCTTCGAGTAAGCACTAGCGTTTAGGAAGTCTTCAAGGAAAGGGCCATCCCACAAAGGATGGCCCTAAAAACTTGCCGTTACAGGCAACGCGGTGAACCGTACCATAAGTGACGGCCAGTTTGCCTCGAATGGTGCGCGAATGACGTTGCCTTCCTCATCTGAAGAGAAACAGGTATAAACGATTTTCTCCGCTCAACAACTTCACTGTATACAAATTTGACCCACATGGTGTCGCCATCAGAAGGCTTCTGGCTGCAGTGGATTACACCGCCAGACCGGAAATCTGCGTTGGCTACATGAAACATCGATCCTCCTGGCTCCCGCCAATTCTGTAGATGTGTTACTAAGACATCAGCAACTTGCAAATACAGACAGCGCGGAGAACCCGTATCACAAACAGCGGCAGGTCTTGCCGCAATGGCATTATTCATTTTCTCTTGAATATATTTTAGTTATCTTAAGTTCGGGAGATGTTGAATCATGTCATTTCCGATGTACCCTTATATGGGATGGAAACAGCAGTGTACCGATGTGCCGATCGTATTTCCTCCACAACACCAGAACCGAAGGCCAGGGTACGAGTATTTAATGAACCCGCGGCCGATCTCGGATAATCCTGCTTACATCGGGAGTGGAAGGCTGCTGAACAAGGTTGCCATCGTAA
This sequence comes from Cohnella hongkongensis, assembly GCF_042654645.1. Lineage (NCBI taxonomy): Bacteria > Bacillati > Bacillota > Bacilli > Caryophanales > Paenibacillaceae > Cohnella > Cohnella hongkongensis. Next base: position 14,822 of record NZ_JBHSEP010000004.1, read on the forward strand.
CTGGAGGCGATAGCGGCATTGGGCGAGCGGTTGCGATTGCCTTTGCTAAACAAGGTGCCGATTTGGTCATCCCGTATCTGGACGAGCACCAGGATGCAGCCGAGACGAAGAACCTGATCCATCAACTGGGCCGCCGATGCTGCACGATGCCGGTTGACTTGAGGGTTGAGGGGTCCTGTGCTTATGTTGTGGAGCGCACTCTAAAATCTTTTGGAAAGCTTGACATTCTGGTCAACAATCACGGCGTGCAATATCACCAGAACAGCATTTTGGATATAAGCCGCGATCAGCTGTTGGATACGTTTCATACAAACATCATTTCTTTCTTTGAGATGATAAAAGCAGCCCTGCCTCATCTTCCTCCTGGAAGCTCCATTATCAATACAACCTCGGATACAGCCTTCTCTGGAATGGCCAATATGATCGATTATACGGCTACGAAGGGTGCCATTGTTTCTTTAACCCGATCTCTGTCTCTCTCGCTAGCCAAGCAAGGGATTCGGGTGAACGCCGTAGCCCCCGGCCCCACTTGGACTCCCCTGATACCAACGGCGTTTACTGCTGAAGAAACCACTACATTTGGCACCGACGTGCCTTTAGGCAGGCCGGGACAACCGTTTGAACTGGCGCCGACCTATGTCATGCTTGCCTCCGACGATGCATCATATATATCGGGACAAATTTTGTTCGTAAACGGTGGAACGATTGTAACTTAACGTTTCCTTTTGCTCGTTTGAGGAGGATCACTATGGATCGGATCACGTTAGATATGGCGATTCATATTATTACAGCCGCTGAGCAGCGTGCTTGGCAGTTGGGAATTCCCGTCAACATTTCAATTGTGGATGAATGCGGTGACTTAATCGCGTTTCACCGAATGGACGAAGCCCGGCTTGCGGGAATTGACATTGCGCAAAATAAAGCCTGGACTAGCGTAACCATGCAGATGCCTACTGCAGATCTAGCTCGCTTAGCGCTTCCCGGAGGCGATGCGTATGGGGTCAATACAACGAATCAAGGAAAAGTCGTCATCCTAGGCGGAGGGATTCCCCTCATGTGCAACAAACGAATCATTGGTGGGGTTGGGGTGAGCGGAGGGAGTGGCGCGCAAGATCTGGAAGTGGCGCAGGTGGCGGTCAGGACTTTTGATCAGATCGTCGGGCAAATTGAAACGACTGTTCCTGTCGCTCAACCTTCATCCAGATCCTTCCGAAGGAGGGAGTAAGTTGGACAAAATGTCCTTGTCCTTGGCCAAACAACTTCTTGCCGCCTCAGTGTACAAAGCTGGACAGATGGGGCTTCGCTGCGACATCGCTATTGTAGATGAAGGGGGAAATTTGGTCGCCTTGTACCGTATGGATCATGCGCGGGCGGGAGATATCGAAGTGTCGCAGAATAAAGCTTGGAGTAGTGTAGCCTTGAAAATGCCGACCGCAGCCATTGCCCGGATGGCTCTTCCGGGAGGCGATGCATATGGGATTAATACAACAAACCAGGGTCGGGTTGTGATCTTAGGCGGGGGGATCCCATTAATTAGCCATAATAAAGTAATCGGCGGCGTAGGCGTCAGCGGAGGGACTAGTGCTCAAGATGTAGAAGTAGCTGACGCTGCGGTACAGGCTTTTCATTATCTTGTCAATCAAGCCACTTAAAGCTTGCCGTTACAAACAGCGCGGAGAACCGTATCACAAATAGGGGCAAGTTTTAAATAGGCTCCTCTTTATGTAAACAGGATTCATAAATAAACCGGCTACTTGCAGAGGAGCATATCAGTTGCCGTGGATGTCGAATGCTGTGGTGTTCTTTAAAATGGTTTTATCACATCATCTGAATCAGTGGAGTAAGCCAGCTCTTTCTGTGCTTCCAGAGCGGCCAGTCTGTCCAGCAGGGCTGCCCGGATTTGCTCATAGGCGTCACTGCCCAACGCCATACGTATCGGACCCTCTTCCTGGTCGACACGACGGATAATCTGCTGCGCCATTTTATCCGGATCGCCGACAACCATTTGATTGAACATGCTCCTATCTATACCAGGCAGTTCTCCCTTCATCAGGCTAACGAATCGGCCCGCCTCCGTATCCCGGTATTCGTCCATCCGCTCGCCGAATACGGCGTTGGTTGTAATGAAATTCGTTCGGATTCCGCCGGGCTCCACCATAGTGGCCTTAATATTGAACGGAGCCACTTCCTTAGCTAGCGCTTCAAAGGCTCCTTCGACCGCCCATTTCGAAGAGCAATACAGTCCCATACCCGGAATAGAATAATGACCTGCCATACTCGAAATCTGTACCATGTGACCGCCGCCCTGCTTGCGGAAAAAGGGCAAGACTGCACGCGCTGCACGCAGAGATCCAAGCACATTGGTCATAAACTGATGCTCCATTTGCCTGTCGCTTGCTTCTTCCACTGCGCCATACAAGCCATAGGCAGCATTATTGACAAACACATCGATCGTGCCCAGTTCTGAAAATGCACGTTCCACGACTTCAGCAATTTGCTGAGGGTTTGTGAGATCTAGATTAGCCTGCCATAGTTGGGAGCCATACTGTGCCTGCAGATCATCCAGCACACCCGGCTTGCGTACCGCTGCGGCTACACGGTCCCCTCTATCCAGCAACCGGCGAGTTATACGTGAAGCCAAGCCTCCTGACGCTCCTGTAATGAACCAAGTTTGCATGCTAAACACCCTCCATTCGTTGTCATCCACTGAATCATACAAGCAACTGGAAGGAGCAAGCCACAGCACGTCTATACTATTAACGGGAGTAACAGTCTACGGGAGCTGCCTGTCCTGCTCAAGTAAACGTAATAATCTCTCCTCCGTACCTGAACCGGGCACCGGAACAAAAAAACACCAGTGCAGTCCGGGGTCATTATCGATTACAGCCGCGGAATGGAGCTCGAACTCCATCTCCTGTGCGTCAGGAATACGGAATAAAGCGGTGGCTACGCGTTTTTGTTTAATTTCATATAATTCCCAGAAATGTACGAACTCCACGCTTTCCCGCGTCAAGCGTTCAAACCGTTCCATATATAACGGGTTGTTCTTGTAGAGATCGAAGCCTGCCCGCAGAACGGCTACAGAGTAACGGGCAGCGGCTTCCCAATTCACCAGTCTGTTGCGGTAATCCGGCTTTAAAAACATAATGTCCATCATATTCCGTTCGTTGTCCGGCAGACTGCCGAAATCGGCTACGATCAGTTCTGCTGCCCGATTCCAAGCGATAACATCCGTACCTTCGTCCGTGATAAGAGAAGGATAATAAAGTTGATCTACGATTTTTTGCAAAACTCCCGCATCCGGCCCACCGTTATTGGGCACTGTGACGACGCTCGCCACATCTACATTGGCCAGATCGAATAGATGCTTCTGCTCGTCTTCGTCAAGCTGAAGTGCTTTGCTGATACTTAGCAGCACTTCCGGCGAAGGATTCACCTCCTTGCCTTGCTCCAGCCAGGCATAGTAAGTCGCGCTTATATTGGCAAGATAAGAGACCTCTTCTCTTCGAAGTCCCGGAGTGCGTCTTCGTCCGGGCAGCGGCCGGATTCCTGCCTCTGAAGGCTGCAAGCGTTCTCTGCGCGATTTTATGAACTCACCCAATGCGGATGAGACACGATTTGTTTTCAAGTAACTCACCTCTAACTACTTATATGAGGGATACGTATCTTAATTAACCAAATGGACTCAAAGCTCTTCGTATACGATCATTATAATCTCTGTTAAGGTCTCATTGCCACCAAAGAGAACCATAACGAATACCGATGCTGTTACTCCCGTTAATAGAATAAACATGCTGTGGCTAACCCCTCCTGCCGATAGTACGATTACATCAGTACAGTGCTATCGATAGGAGGCTTTGTATCTTGAATAAGTATGCATATAGAAACAAGCTGGCTGTGGTCACCGGTGCTTCATCCGGAATCGGGAAAGCGTATGCCAAAGAACTCGCGGCACGAGGCTGTCATGTCGTCCTGGCAGCGCGCTCCAAGGACAAACTGGATGCAATGGCACGGGAAATCAACCGCCAGTACGGCGTACAGGCTTATGCGCTCGCTTGCGATTTGTCCAAAGCGAATGCCCCGCGTCAACTGACCGAACAAATATCCGAACTGGGCTTGTCGGTCGATATTCTCATCAACAACGCAGGCGTTGGCACCTATGGCCGTTTCGAGGAAATAGACCCGGAGCGCGAGCAAGAAGAGATTATGCTGAACACGGCTGCGTTAGTCGATCTTACGCATCGGTTGCTGCCCGATATGCTGAGGCGAGCGGACGGAGTCATCGTTAACGTGGCTTCGATGGCCGCGTTTATGCCTTGTGCTTATTCTAGCGTTTACGGGGCTACCAAAGCATTTGTATTGTCCTTCTCTGAGGCGCTATGGGCGGAAACGCGCGGGCGAGGCGTTCGCGTGCTCGCACTGTGCCCGGGTGCAACCGAGACGGGGTTTTTCGATGCGGTCGGCAGCGAGGAAATGGGGGCGGGCCAAAAGCTCTCGACCCCGGAGAAGGTTGTACGAGCCGGATTTCGAGGGATTGACCAGGGACGAAGCTATATCATCGATGGCCGTAACAATTACTTTATGGCTCAAATGATCCGATTTTTGAGCAGGCGCAGGGTAGCTCTGATCATGGAACGCATGTCAAAGCCAAAAAGACACGGATAGCGGAGACAGCGCGGTGAACCGTATAATAAGTGACGGTGAATCGTCTACACTAAATTGGACAATCATTATCGCATTCGTGGGACTCTAGGTTACCGGACGCCTGTAAGCTAGGCGGTTACCCTCATAAAAACTGCCCAATTTTGTGTTGACAATCCACTTTCGTAGAGGGCAAAGTGCTTTGCTTCTGGGAGTCTAGCGTTCTCAACTGGCGTTCGATCAGCAATTTTGGTGTTTATACTACCGCCGCGATCCGTTCGACTACATAGCTTTCGGCGAAGTCTGCTTTAAAATGACCCCTCGAAAAGGGGTCTAGGTACTGGCTCACGGATATGATATATGTCTATAAATGCTTTCACTTCACAAGCTCGGAATGCAAGAAAAGTTATACAATTTCCAGGTATAGATTTTCTACATCCTTCAGCAGATCAGGTATCCAAGTTTCTGATCCAGGGATTATATCTGTACCACCATAAACAAGCCAACGTAATGTTTTAATCAGCCAACATAAACCGCCTATTTGCACTTGCCAGTTTAGATGATCAATTTGAAGATCAGGTACGTCAAGGTATGCTGAAATCATTTCTTCTCTTGAGAGATTACTCCAAGCGTGTGCTTCTGTAATCAAGCAATATAGGTCTCCAAGATGAGGGCTTAGATATGCAATGGACCAATCGATTGGCATAATGCCATTGTCTTGAATCAATAGGTTCTTTGCATGATAATCATGATGTACTATTGAGGTTGGTAGCGTTTGATAGAGTCTTTCTAAATGACGAGGTAACACTTTCTTGAGTTTTAATAAAACTTCGGTGTCTGCTAACTTTTTGGATTTCAATAGATCATCAAGTAGCTCCAGAAAGTTTTCCATTGAAACTGAGTAAGTGTCAATGACCTTCTTAGAGAGCATTCTTTCTAAGTTGGCAGTTGCACTCACTCTTAGTCTCGCTAGTTCCCTTGACGCCTCAAGAAAATGAGCAGGATGCGGTTGCTGTTCCAAATTATATTCACCCACATCCTCCATGACCATTACTCCGCTGTCCTTCAGCTGTACAAACTTAAAGATCTGTGGGGCCTTGATTTGTAGTGGATGCACTAGATTTCGGTAAATGCCCGCTTCTCCTGCCATCTCACTCCCGCCCCATTTAATTATTCGTGATTCACCTGTTGTCAGCTTTACTCGGTAAACTTCCGAAAGAGCCCATTTCCTCAATGGTGCCCATTTAGCAACCTCATTCAGCAGGGGTATCTTTGAGCAATAATCTGATAAGCATGTAGGAATCATTTCAGCGTTCCCTCCCAACACATTTGTTACAAACACATTTTTACATCTAGCATTTTCGCCGATATACCCGTTAGGCTGAACTGCATCATAAATAAGGCGAAAAATAGGGGGTGCGAACGAAAGAAATGCTTATTTTCGGAGCGAGGCATTATATCGGCGAGCGTATACAAACCATGTAATGCTTGCTGTTAATAATGCCGACGAAATCAAAGCTGTAAGAACACTATAGGTTTGCCAAATAAGTATCGTTGACCAATCTAATGCACAGCACATTATACACTGGATAATCGTAGCAATCAGCAAAATAGCGGTTACGATTATTCGCTTTTTTGTCATGGGCTGCCGCTCATTCGTTTTCCTTCTGCGTAATCCTAAGAGAAAGAACAGAACAGCCAATAGGCAAAGAATAATTGTGGCAGACGACAAAATGATATCCAAAAGCTGTGTGCCGCTTATTTCATAGGACTGCGTCAGATTGCCGTCTAATATATCTTTAACTTTTAGTACCATGCTCCTATTGATATTTGCGCCGTTGGTCAGCAAGCAGATGGCTATTCGTTCATTTGGCAGTATGACCACTTCGGTTCCGAAATTGGGATTGCTCCCTGGGTGCTTTATAATCGTTTGGTTGGCGTTTACCGACCAGCCCGCCGCATAATACATTTCGTTGACAGCCGGAACAGACCGATCACCCTGATGCGATTTTTCGATAACCTTATGGAATATTTCGGGTATGTCCTGCACAATACCCATCTGTATGCCCATCCAACGCGCCATATCTTTTGTACAAGAAATGATGTAGCCTGCGGGTTTATTCCCGGAATAATCCGGAGCGTTATATGGAGTTGTCATAAAAAAGGAAGAACGGTAGCCCTGAGCCAACTGTCCGGTAGCCTGTGCATCTTCCTTATAAACATACGTCTGGTGAAGACCCAACGGCTGAAATACCTGTTCCCTCATAAAGTCTTCATAGCTTTGTCCCGACACAATCTCAATAACCAGACCTAATACGTCATAATTAACAGTTCCGTAATGATACTGCTCACCAGGATAGAAAGACAATTCAGAATCTACGAGCATTTCTACGGTTTTTGGCAACATATCCGGCGTATTGCCTTGTGGAATGTTTTGACTGTGACGGCCATTTGTTAAGCCGCTAGTATGGTGTAAAAAATGATTGAGTGTCATACTTTGCATATCAACGTGTTTCTTCTGATACTTTAGCGTAAACCAAGGCAAATATTTCTGGATAGAGTCTGACATGGACAGCAGTCCTTGTTCTTCCATCAGCAGAATACCCATGCCGGTGAAAGCTTTACTTACCGAAGCCAGCTCATATAGAGTATTTTCACTTGCCGACAGTCCCTTTTCACGATCTGCGTACCCGGAAGAAAAGAAGAGCACTTCATTGTTCGCAAGTATTGAGATGGATATTCCCGGTACACCAGATATACGGCTTGCATCATCCAACAATGTTTGTATTGAATCGGATTGCGAATTTGACAATGCATAACTTGGTGTCGCGAATCCGGTGAACAGTATAAGTGATGCAATCATAAAGACAATCATTTTTTTCATAGTTTCTCCATTCCGAAAAAACTCCCGTACGGAAAATATAAATAATCCGCGGTACGCCTTATTCCCCTAAAGTGTAATAAGATATATATTATGAAGCTTATTTTTGTAAAATCTTAGTGTATGTGAAAAATCATACGATATAAAAAAATAGATTGCTATCATAATCTTCTACTTACTACGAACTATTTTGCCAGGAACACAAAAAGCCCCCCCCTGCTTCATTAGCGGAAGGGTGATACTAGACTAAATAGTGGACAGTGGCGAGCGTAATGGACGGGTACTCCTGCAAAATCGCCGGCTGGGCACATGGGCGACCGGATGACGAAGGAATTGGTGACGCAGACGCTGAGGCCGGCTCACGGCCGTCAAGGCTCGGGGCATCTATGTTCCTTCCATCCGGCCTCCGGGCGATTAGGATTCGTTAACTCGGATATCCGTCTGTTTCTGTTGTTCTTACTATGCGTCCGATCGTTTATAGCGAGTCACTCCGAAGATCCGCTTGAACGAAACAAGAAATCCTCGGAGAACCGTCAAGCGATCATATCCCAAATGTTCGATTGAGAATACGATCAAACATTTTATCCGACAAGACTTTCCGCATGAATAATACGGGCCGGGCATTGCCTGCCACATATCTTGTTTTTGGTTTTTTCGATCGGATCGCTTCTGATACCAATCGCGCGACACGATCAGGAGGATAAACAGTACTCGATTTTTCAAGCTTTTCAAATGTTTTGATAAAAGCATTGGCTATTTTACTGTATGCAGTATTCCCGGAAGTTTTCTGCACATGTTGGAATACAATCTTTGACCATTCACTTTCAGTAGCCCCTGGCTCAATAATAATGACGTCAATACCGAACGGCTTGACTTCCAGGCGCAGACAATCGGAGAACCCTTCCAGGGCATGTTTGGCTGCATGGTACCAGGCACCGAGCAGCGTATAAACCTTGCCGCCAGCTGATGAAGTATTGATGATCTTCCCTGATTTTTGCTGTCTCATTACAGGAAGAACCAATTGCGTTAGACGACTTAATCCAAAAAGGTTCACTTCAAATTGGCGTCTTGCTTCCTCTAGTGGTACATCTTCGACCGACCCATAGGAACCATACCCTGCATTATTGAATAATACGTCGATTCTGCCTTGTTCCTTCATGATTTGGTTTACACCATGGATCATGGATACATCGTCGGTTACATCCATTGCTATAATCCGCGCACCTTTGGATTCAATATCTTTCATTTGTTCGACTCGCCTGGCGGCCCCATATACAACAAATCCTTCTCGTAAAAGCAACTCCACTGTGGCTTTGCCTATGCCTGCCGATGCTCCTGTGACCAAAACAACTTTCGGCTTATTCATGTACATGCCATCCCTTTCCGGATTTGCGCTTTTTAAGTAACGTGACGTCACGTTAATTTACGGTTATTATAAATTGTTGTTGAAGGTTACGCAAGTTATATATGCTATAATTTTTTTCGAAGGGGGTACTAAGGATGGAATTTGATCGAGTAAGAAATGATGAGCAACGAAAGATCAGAGTGGAGCAGATTAAAAAAGCAGCGATTAAGCTACTTGATACAGAGCAATTCCATAAAATTGAACTGGCCAAAATTGCCAATGAAACCACATTTACGCGCGGTAATCTATATAAATATATCTCTTCAAAAGAGGAAATTTATCTTTTGGTAGCTTTGGATGAATTCACAGATTGGTTAGATGACATCCGAGGGACTTTTGTCACTGACATGACTCGCGATATTCAAGGTTTTTCGCACCAGTGGGCACAAGTTTTGTACCGGCATCAAAGGTTTTTAAAGCTTATTTCTATTCTCTTTACGATGATTGAGAGAAATGTTTCTCTCGAAAAGCTTGTTGATTTTAAAAAACAGTATCTGAATATAATGTCCGAGGCAAATGATGTACTTAAAATCGTTTTTCCCGCATGGGATGATAAAACCATTGATAAATTCTTTCAGTTGCAATCCTATTACGTGATAGGTTTATTTCCTTATACATCGCCGGCACCGATCCAAAAACAAGCTATGGAGCAAGCGGGAATCCCTTATGAGTCTTTTGACTTTGTTGACGACGTTTCTGAATTCGTAGCTTATACGGCAAGTTATTTGAACAGCAAATTAAAGTGAGAAACTGAAGTGTTAAATTCAAATTTTATAGTGGAAAAGGTATGCTGCGGCAGGATAAAAACTCGCTCTTTAGTGCTTTAGTAAAGGGGTTGTGTCAAATGAATAAGAATAAAAGTACGGAAATGAAACGCTCTTCCAAAGCAGAAAACATTCTAGCACAGATCAATAGTGAAACTAAGCTAGGCGACTTGCGAAAAATCGCGAAGGACATTAAAAAAGATCACGAACTAGCAATGGAGCTGTGGTCAACCGAAGAGTATTTGCCCAGACTATTGGCAATCTTAATTATGGATAAAAAACTTTTTTCACAAGAAGTGCTAGATAAGCTTGATAAAGATATGCAGACTCACACTTTTGATGAGCGCAATAACTTAATGGATTGGTTAATGGCTAATCAGCTCACCAAAGACAAGAAGACAATTGCATGGATGGAGTCATGGGAAAATAGCCCTTCTGCTCTTCAAAGGCGAGCCTTCTGGTATTATCAAGCGCGATTGAGATGGACTGGACAAACACCGCCTGATAACACCGCACACTTACTATCTACATTAGAAGCTAATATTACGCAGGAAGAACCGGAAGTTCAATGGGCGATGAATTTCACTGCAGGCTGGATAGGCGTTTATGATGAAAAGAATCGTGCACGTTGTATTAAACTTGGTGAGAAAACGGGTCTTTATAAAGATGAAATGGTATCGAAGGGCTGTACTCCCAATTATTTGCCGGAGTTCATTGCGATTGAAATTAACAAACGAAATAATCATTAGTTCATCCGTAACAAAGCTTTCATCTGTCGCAAACGGGCGGCTAGTAACGAGGGATGATGTTCGCATACTTACTGGTGGGATCATGGTTCACTCCAAGCTGCGGATCGGCCAATTCATCGGACAAGGACGTTGGGGTAGGCGGTATAAGTGTATGCGAACCATAATGAAGATAAGGCTCCTGTCGCTTGCAGGGGCCTTTCTATTTGTCACAAATGAAAATATTTTCCGTATTTTAGAACGGGAATGGTTTATCATTAATTTTCCCGGCCTCATGCCCTATCCGCACCAACCAAATGCATTTTCTCTGTCACTTAGGGAGATTTGCCGATAAACCGGGGGCCAAAAAGGCGGCAATTATGTTACCGATTTTCTGACTATTACGCATTTGCAACTGTAAGTGGCGCTAACGCAACCTCAATTATATAGCATTGACTCCATTGTTTTTCTATACTTAAGGTCACAAATAGCAAAGGAGATCAAGCCAATGACTTTTAGCGAGAAATTGTTGCAACTTAGAAAAGAAAAGGGTTATTCCCAGGAAGTGCTGGCCGAAAAACTAGGCACGACCAGACAGGCAGTCAGCAAGTGGGAAAACGGTCAAGGGTTCCCCGAAACCGAAAAGCTGCTAATGATCGGCAACCTGTTCGAAGTGTCCATCGATTATTTGCTGAAGGAGAGCGAGGTGAAGGGCGGAGTTGAAGAGCGTGGGTATTATGTCAGCCAAGAGATGGCGGAAGGGTATTTGAGTCATCAGCAGAAGTCAACCAATCGCATCGCGTCAGGCGTGTTCCTGCTGATATTGGCTTGTTTGCCGTATTTGATGTTTCGACAGGAACCGGTCGTATACTCCTTTCTTATTATTTTGTTAGCGGCAGGAGGAGTCATTACGCTCATATCTGCCATACTTAAAGACGAGGAACGGTACCACGTACTGGAGAAAGAAGCACTTATGCTGGATCAGGGTTATGTGAAGCAATTGATGGAACGCTTGAACCGATTGAAGAGTAGGTACGCAACCGTAATCATCGTCGGTGCTGGTATGGTGGTGGTAGGCGGAATGGCTTTTTTGCTAGAGAGAAAGGGGATCTCCGAAGGCGCATTAGTCCCATATTATCCGGTTTGTGTCGTTTTGATCGCCATGGGTGCATATGCAATTATTCGAACATCTATGCTGTGGTCTTCCTATAGTCTGCTAATTCACAATGAGAAGCATATTAATGGGAGAAATAACGGTTTCTGGAGAAAAGTCGGGAAAAAGCTTGCTAAAAAGCTTGGCCCATAAATCAATGTATAACACAAGGATGGTGCCTATTGTTAATAGGGCCACCGAATACTTTGGCGGCTTTCTGTGTAGATTTATGAAAGCAGAATCGGGCATTGAAGGTTGACAATCCTGCCATTAAGCCGTTCAGTGTTAGCCACAATGGGCATAGTGGGCTTCCCTTTTGATTGGTATCGTAAACGGTTATAAGCATTGATTCATGCTGACCAGTATTTTCCTGCCCGATAAGAAGGTTTCTGGTGTTATACTAATTTTTCAATAGCATACCGGATATACATTAGGTTTGGTCTTACAAGGCTCGAGGCAATATACACATAATTCAGTCACCGGAGGAGCCAACTTCATGAAGAAACGTACTGCTTTACGCTTATTTATTTTTATTATTGTTCTAAGCTTGGTTCTTCCAGGACAAGCTTCGATGGAAGCTTCTAGCCAAGAACCGATTATTAAAGATGAAAATCTCGAAAAAGCGATTCATTCGTGGCTAGGTAAAAAAGACGATGAGCCACTTACCAAAGCGGATTTAGAATCTCTCACCTCCGTATCTTTGACAGGTAAAGGAATTAAAGATCTGCAAGGATTGGAGTATGCCGTCAATGTCATGAAACTCGATTTAGACAATAATGAGATTACTGATCTCACACCGCTAAAGAACCTTTCAAAGCTCCGTAATCTTAGCCTGAAAGGGAATCGAATTTCCTCGATTGAGGAATTGTCGGCTCTGAAGGAGATGAAATATCTGTTAGTAAGCCGGAATCAGATTTCATCCTTGGATGTAGTGAAGCAGCTGCCCCGTCTAGTCGAGTTAGACGCCGACCACAATCAAATTTCGAATGTTCAGGCGCTCTCCAGTGCCGCAGAATTAGTGTATTTGAAAATAAGCGACAATGCGATCGAAGACATAGCTCCCCTCGGCCACCTAAAAAAGCTGACCTACCTGGATATCTCTAACAATAAATTTAAGGATTTTTCGCCGTTACGGATGCTGTCCAAAAGTCTGACGTATCTAGAGATTGATGGCAACCAGATTACTGATCTTAAGATTCTGGAAGGGTTCCATAATCTCGGAGGTCTCTCTGCTAACAACAATAAAATCGAGAGTCTTGCTCCTTTAGCGAAATTAACGAACTTGTCTTCATTGGATCTATCCTCCAACAAGATTAAAGATCTAGAGCCGTTAAACCATTTGAACAAGCTGGGTACCCTCTACTTGGATAACAACCGAGTGTGGAACCTGGAACCGCTAAGAAATTTGAAAGCTCTAAAAATCCTGCATTTGAACAATAACCGGGTGTGGAATTTGGAGCCGATTCAAAATCATCGTTATGATTTCCATTGGGACACGGGGGCGGAGCGATACGGACTGCAGTTGAACGATAACTACTTGGATTTAAGCCAAGGAACCCCAACCTATAAAGTATTTAATAAATTGAATGCGGATCCTTATGGTATTCTGTCTCAGCGTAAGACTCAGCGGTTGATGGTCGGCAACAAGACAGCTTATTTGGGCGACAGAATCTACAAGATAACAGCAGCTCCTTTCATACAGAAAGGCCGTACCTACGTTCCTATTCGTTTCATTTCCGAGAAACTTGGGGCAAAAGTAAAATGGAGCCAGAATACGAAAGAGGTAACGATTCAAAGAGACGGTAAAACGATTCGTTGGCATGTGGGGAATAAGCAAGTTAAGATCAACCAACAAACCGTAATGTCCGACGCTCCTTTACTACTGAGAAATAACAGCACTTTTGTTCCTGTACGCTTTGTGTCGGAGCAGCTTAACACTTCTGTTGAATATTTAGGCAGCAAAAAAATGGTCATTATATTCGAGAATAAGACGGAATAACAGAACTCATGCTCACTTTGTAGGAGCAAGTTGATCATGGCTCCATTCAGAACGACGCATAAGATATTAAGAAGAGAATCCACCAAAATACCTTTATTGAAGCTGTTTACTCGTGATTAACCGCCTCACGGCCAGGCTTCGTCGACCCCTTCGAGCTCGGGGAGTCCCGCCTTGCGCCGCTGGTCGATGATATATTGAACGTACCATTCCGGGTTCTCGGTATTTTTCCGAATCGAGCAGATCGTACCCAGCCAACGGTCGTTCCAACTCATGCCGTCGGAGTTCACGTGTCCCCGCTTCTCCATCTCGATCGTCTGGTCGTACGCGGAGGCGGCACCGATGCGCATGCTGGGAGTATCGAGCAGGATCACGTTGCCGTGCTCGTCCCGCCTGACGTCAAGCTCGTTGCCTCTTCCCTTCAGCGCCGCGTAAGTTCCCGCCGCTGTCACGAGTAGGACTGCGACTGCGGCGAGCGAACCGAGGATCCACAGAATGACGCTCATTTTCCGGCCTCCCGAATCCGTTGCTTGTGGGATCGGAATAACCGAATCGATCCCGATAGCTAAATATTATCACAGGACGACCTTCCGGCATGGAAGGTTTTTTAATTTTGGGCGTGTCCGGAGGTTATCGACACTCACACAGACTCACCGCATCGTGCCCGGCAGCAGGCGGCCTGAACTCGGTGGAATTTCGTGAGATGGAATTTTGGTGCCTGGTCGTCTGCTAATAAATACGAAAGATCTCGCCGAAGCCGAACGCTTCGATTATGATGAGAGGAGAACGATTCTGGGGAGGTCAAGATGAGCGGAGCAGCTTTTGATATGAAATTGTTTGAGAGCTATAAGCCGGGGTTAACAGCGTTTTGTTATCGAATGTTAGGTTCTATGGATGATGCGGACGATGCGGTTCAGGAAACGTACATTAGGGCTTGGCAAAGCTGGGACGTGTTCAGGCAGGAAGCCTCCATTAAAACATGGATCTACCGGATCGCGTCGAACTTATGTCTGGACAAGCTGAGGCAGGCCAAGCGCCGGGTTCTTCCCGTTGACCTGTCCGATCCGGCGGCAGCCATTGTCGCACCGAGCGAGACCCTGCCAGAATCCGCCTGGATTTGGCCTTCGCCTGATTTTGGGGGAAGCCCGGAAGACATTCTCGTTCGCAGGGATACCCTTAAGCTCTGCTTTATCGCCCTGCTACAAGCCTTGCCGCCTCGTCAACGGGCGGTTCTCATTTTGAAGGATGTTTTTGAATGGTCCTCCAAACAAATCGCGGAAACCTTGAATATGTCGCCGGCGGCCGTGAACAGTGCTTTGCAGCGTGCCAGAGAGACGATGAGCCGGACGCAGCTTCGTTCCGACGAGATCAGCAGGATGGATGCGGAGCCCGAACCGGATCTCCTCTCCCGGTATGTGGAGGCCTTCGAACAATTTGATATTAACGCGCTTGTATCGCTGTTCCATGAGGAAGGCTGTATGTCTATGCCTCCATTCCCTATGTGGGTAAGCGGCCAGGACGACTTGTTCAAGTTCTTCACGCTTACGCGCTGGCATTGCGAGGGGTCTAAATTTTTGCCGGCCACCGTGAATGGCGGTTATCCGGCTTTGGCACAGTATATGCCGAGCAAGGACGGGTCTGTTCTGGTGCCTTGGGGAGTCCACGTCCTAGAAGTGAAGGATAATCGCATACGACATGTTCAAAACTTCATAAACACAAAATTATTTTCTCGATTGGGGCTTCCGGAACAATTAGACCGATGAATTTAAAGCTTGGCATTCGTCTATAGAAGGGAGAGGCAAAAAAATACCCTTAGAGAGGTGTCATTCACAATGGAAACAAGCAAACCGGTAAAAGTAACAGTAGAGGCCGTCGTTCAAGCCCCTGTAGCCAAAGTATGGAGCTCTTGGACCGAGCCGGAGCACATTATCAAGTGGAATCAGGCTTCCGAGGACTGGCATGCGCCGCATGCGGAAAATGATTTGCGAGTCGGCGGAAAGTTCGTAACCAGAATGGAAGCGAAGGATGGCAGCATGGGCTTTGATTTTGGCGGAATATATGATGAAGTGAAGCTTCATAAGACGATTTCTTACACTATGGGAGATGGCCGTAAGGTAGAGATTACGTTCGTCGATCAAGGCGAGACAACGAAGGTCATTGAAACCTTCGACGCCGAAAATAGTCACCCCGTTGATTTTCAGCAGTCGGGCTGGCAAGCGATTTTGGACAATTTCAAGCGATATACGGAAGAATCCAAATAATTGACGATGCCGTGGCTGAATCAGAAGTGAAGGTGTGGAAACAACCCACATCATCCGAAATCAAAAACCCGATAGAGTGGAGTAACTCCATTCTATCGGGTTTTTTATTAGGCGGATTCTTACCTGAGGCAATGGGGTCCGACTGCTGGTAGAAGGGGTGCGTTTCGATCTGGTTGACGGCGGGCACGATTTCATTGTGCGCGATGAGGTCCATCAGATGGTCGGGCAGGAAGTTGCTAACCCCGATCGCCATCATCAAAGAACAAGGGGCGATAACGGATCAGATCAAAAATCTTGATTGGCGAGCTAGACGCATCGATATTGTCGGAAAAGCTCCTAATGAAGTCGTCAATGAGTGTTTAGACAAAATACGCACATTTTTGTAGTGGGTCTCATGATTAGGGGATTGCGACCCACCAATGGCTGACGGGCAAATCCGGTCGGCGATCCGAATAAAATCCCCCAACCCGTCCCAAGACGAATTGAGGGATTTTCTTCCGTGAATGGTTTTTTTTAATACCAAATCTCGAGCTCGCCGTATGGACTGTTTTGACCCTGGACCATGGTCAGCGTATATTTCATCACGATGTCGCCGACCCGAGCGGTCCCGTTAGCGTTCGTATTTCCTCCGTCCACGATGGTTTTCAACGCCGCATTCACTTCGTCCTGCGAGGCCCCGATATGCTCTCCGATAATTTCGCCGGCCGTTTTGAGCTGTCTGCGGTCGATGCCGTTGAAGAACACGGCGAATGACAGCTTATTTCGGTACTCTCCTGATTTATAAAAATAATATTCCATATATTCGATGGAATTCAGGCGACACAGCCATTCATCGTATTTCTCTTGGACGAAGGGTTCGTACTTGTTCTCGCTTCCGATTCGTTTGACGACAGCGACCTGCTTCTCTGCTTCGGCCCGAAATGCGGCGGCTTCCTGTTCCAGCGCAGCTTCCAAAATGGCGGCGGCGTTCGGGTCGTACTTGATCGTGAACGGCACGATCTGCTCTTCTACAAACTTGTTTGCCCCGGGCGGCTTTTTGGATACCAGAATCGTGCCGCTTTTGCCCAATGCGATAAATTTCTCTCCGTCCCACAGCACCTTCGAAATGCGATGCGCGGTCGGCCGCGGAGAAGCCTGGAACTTTAAGTCGCTTTTGGAGGCATATAAATCTCCGTCATCGCTTGCCGCGACGCAAGCTTGCACGCTGCAGGCCATGCTTTCGAGGCGGGCTTCGGTCAATCGGTAACTCCAGGATAAGCCGTCCGAGGAGGAGAAGACCGCGGGTTCATACTCCGGCGGATGCGGCCACGCTACGCCAACGGCAATGAACCTCTTGCCGTTCCATACAAGATCCTTGCCGGCGAACGGCACGCTTTTATTGTTTTGCCGGATTTTCGCTGTCGTCCATTTCGACCCGTCAGGCGATGCATACACGTCGCCACCGGGGCGAACAGTACTCGTCTTGTCAATCGTCATCGCCGTCAATCCTACCTTGACTTTGCCGTTCGAGACGACCCTTTCCATCGGAGGATTCAACTTGACCAGCCTGCTCCAATTGATTCCATCCGTCGAAGCCATATAGCCTCCGTCATCGTACACGTAAAATTTCCCGTCTCTGAATTCGACGCCGTCCGGGGCTCTTACCTTCAACGGAAACTTTTTCCGCTCCCAAGCGCCGGGACGCGGAGAATAATAATACTCCTCGTTCTCGATGGCCAGACCATCCTGTATACGCCCGAGAGCGATTACGATGCCATTCCCTGCAGCCACTCCCGTCCAATGGAAATATGATCCCGTAAAATTGCCCAAGTCCGCAGGCTGCCAGTCGTAACCGTCCGGGGATTCCATAAGGGGCCCCATTGCTCCTCCGGCTACATAACGGTTGCCGTCATAATCGATATATTTATAATCGACGGCGATTCGCTGGCGAACAACTTCAGCGCTCATTAAGTTGTCGGAGAGGATAATCGTTCCGCGATTGCCAACGAGAACATAACGCTTGCCGTCGTAAATCATCTTGTTGATGGCTGCTTCCTCGCCGGCGAGGTCAACGTTATCCCACGGATTGTTGACGGCATCTTTCCAATGCTCCCAGTCCGTTCCGTTCTCGGAACGAAGCAGGAGGCCGTGGGCGCCGCCGATCCAATACTGCACCCCGTCCCATAAAATCGTGTTCATGACCCTGTTTTTAAAGCCGGAGGTCTCTTCTTTCCAATGGATCCCGTCCTTTGACGTATAGATCACTCCGGTCTGGGCGCTGATGCCGGGGTCCCAGTAAACAGCGAAGAACGTCCCGTTCTGATAGATCAAATCTTTGAATGAAAAAGCGGTTCTTGACTTGAACGCCTCCGGAACATACTCTTTCCATTCGACCAGATCCGCAGAGATATAGACCCTGTTGAAATTGATCGCTACGTACTTTTTTCCGGTAAAAACGAGCTTATTGCCGTACGCGTCAATGCCTTTAATATCCCACTTGAGGCCATCGGGGGAAGTTATGGCAAACGTTCCGCTTAGCGAAGCCGTCTGGGGTTCCGCCGCGTTTTTCTTTTTCGGTTTTCCCGCCTCTGCTCTCCAGTACCCGATCGCCACAAAGCGCTGACCGTCCCAGATCACGCTTTCGACGTTCAAAGATGAGATCGGCAATTTCGTTTTCCAATTGACCGTATAGCTTTGGTCTATCGCCTTTTTGTATGAGGGAGAGATAAGCTCCCCAAGCGTAGGAGATTTTTTCCAATTCCCCTGCGTCCAGTTGACGCCATCCTTCGAAGTGACGATCGTCTGCTCTCCGGCCGCCACGAAAGCCTGCCCGTTCGTAGCCGCCGACGTCAATTTTACTGTGCCTGTAAAGTTCGCGGCACTCCATGTTTTCGCGTCGGAAGAGGACAAGATCGTGCCCTCATCGCCAACCGCTACATAGACTTGGCGGTCGTTCACGACAATATCGTTCAGGTTGTTGGACACCATCTGACTTGATGCCCGATACCACTGGACGCTATTGGAATCGGATGCGGCATAGGTTGTCGTAATCCCAACCAAGTTACCGGACAAGATCATCGCGAACACAAGCAAACTAATCCCTGATATTCTGCTGATCAAAAATATCCCTGCCTCCCTATTTTGCTTCTTCCAACAAACTCCATCAATTGCAATTTTATTCGATAGTGGCGACGCCTGTCCACAGTCGAACGAAACCGGAAAAGGTCGAATCGTTACCGTCACCGTGCAGGCTGCCTATTTTCCAGTGCGGTTTCCGCCTCGGCGTAGGCGCTTCAATAAAAAAACGGCCCGCATTGTTGAAATCTGTAAACATTCATTATCTTGTCTACTTCATTAAAGTGTCCATCCGTCCTAGAATGGGGTTGTGAACACCGCTGCCATGCGCAACCGATACTAGCACGAGGAGACGGATACGATGAACACGCAGAAGAACGCAGCGGCCGCGGCCGGAAGACGCAATCGCCGAATACGCGACAAGTCCTTCGAGGGCTACTTATATATCGCGCCATGGCTGATCGGGTTTTTGCTCCTTACGGTTTGGCCGATGGGACAGTCGCTCTATTTTTCCTTCACCGACTATTCGCTCTTGCAGCCCGCCAATTGGGTCGGGTGGCAGAACTACGACAAAATTTTCAACCGGGATTCGACGTTCGTGAATTCCTTGAAAGCGACGTTCCTGTTCGTCGCGACGTCCGTGCCGCTCAAGCTCGCTTTCGCGCTGCTGCTGGCGCTTGTCCTGAACATGAAGCTGAAGGGCATGCACTTCTATCGGACGGTGATCTACTTCCCGTCGCTCATCGGCGCCAGCGTCGCGGTGGCGATTCTGTGGAACAACATTTTCGGCATCGACGGCATCGTCAATCACTTCCTTCAGTACTTGAACATCGCGGGCAAGAACTGGATCGGGCTGCCCGAGACGGCGCTGGGCACGTTGGTCGTGCTGGCGGTCTGGCAGTTCGGCTCGTCCATGGTCATCTTCCTGTCCGGGCTCAAGCAGATTCCGACGGAATGCTACGAGGCGGCGTCCGTGGACGGAGCAGGCAAGGTGCGGAGCTTCTTCCAGATTACGCTGCCGCTTCTGTCCCCGATCATCCTGTTCAACCTCGTCCTGCAAGTGATCGGTTCCTTCCAGATGTTCACTCAAGCGTTCATTATCACGAAGGGCGGGCCGGTTGAAGCGACGTATATGTATGCGCTTTATTTGTTCGACAAGGCTTTCACCCGTTTCGAGATGGGATACGCTTCGGCGCTCGCGTGGATCTTGCTCGTCATTATCGGCATCGTTACCGCGCTGATCTTCTCCACGTCGCGAACCTGGGTTCACTACGAGAATGAAGGGAGAGACTAAGCTATGACATTCGTGCGGCGCCATCATCTTATCGCCCATCTCGGCTTGATCCTGCTCTGCCTCGTCATGTTCTACCCCGTCCTCTGGTGGATCGGCGCGGTGTTTAAGCCGAACGCGGAACTGTCGTCGGCCGGCCTGTTCCCCCGACATCCGACATGGGACAATTTCACGCAAGGATGGAATGCGATCGTCAATCATTCTTTCACCACGTTTTATCTGAACACGTTCAAGCTGATGTTCAGCGTGCTGTTCACGTCGCTCGTCTCTTGCAGCCTGGTGGCCTTCGGCTTCGCGAGATTGCGCTTTCCGCTGAAAAACTTCTGGTTCGCCATCGTGCTGCTCACGCTGATGCTGCCGAATCAAGTGACAATCGTACCGCAGTATGTTATGTTTGATAAATTCCGGTGGATCGACACGTACCTGCCGTTTATCGTTCCGCACGCGCTCGCCGGAGGGATCGGAGGCTCGTTCTTCGTCTTCCTGCTCGTGCAGTTCATTCGCGGCATTCCGAAGGAATTGGACGAGGCCGCCAAGATGGACGGCTGCGGCAACTTCAAGATCTACTATCGCATCGTTCTGCCGCTTCTCTTCCCCGCGCTCGTGACCGTTGCGATCTTCTGCTTCCTGTGGAACTGGGACGATTTCTTCGGCCATATGATCTTCATCAAGTCGATCGACAAGTATACGGTAGGTCTCGCCCTGAAGCTGTTCGTCGATTCGCAATCGGCCACGCCGTGGGGGCAATTGTTCGCGATGTCGCTCTTATCCGTCGTTCCCAGCGCGCTTATCTTTTTCTTCAGCCAGCGCTACATCGTCGAGGGGATCGCGACTACCGGTCTGAAATAAAGACTTCACCGGACGGCAATCCCCTTCGGCGCGCGCGATTGATCCGGGGGGACTGCCTGATGGAAAGCTTGTTCAAGAAATATCGCATCAATCAGCTGTATTTTTGGACGACGACGATTTTCATCACTGTTATTTTTGCGATCGTCATCTGGACCAGCTATTATTTCTCCGTCAAGGACATTATCGCCAATACCTCGACCTACCAGGAGAGAACGTTGACGGACCTCAACCATCGGCTGCAAATCCAGTTCGACCAGATCGAATCGGTATCGCTGTCGGTAGCCCGCAACAACGAGCTTCTCGAACTCCTCTCGTCTCCCAAGGAACCCTACCTGAATTTCGTTGCCGCAAGAAACGTGGTGGCGTCTCTGAATACGCTTACGTTCAGCACGCCTTCGATACTGGACATCCGGATCTATATGGACGGCGCGCCCGAGAGCGGCGCGGAGGACGTCGTGCAGTTCGCGGATATGAACGAGCTGAAGTCCGAGACGTGGTATCCGCTCGTCGAGAATTCCGACTTCACATGGGTCGGAGCGCACCGGACATCCTCATACAAGGGAGAGGTGTCCGTCGTCAGCTTCGTACGCAAGCTGACGTCGATCGCCGGCGACTATAAAGGCGTCGTCGCGATCGACGTCCTGACGAGCGAAGTGCAGCGGTGGATTCAGGATCGGAACGAAGCTTCCAACCGCATGCTGCTGGACAAGGGCGGATCCGTCATCACTTACGTGGGCAGCGAGCCGATCGAGAGCCGGAACGCGCCCTACCTGGCCCAGATCAACGAGCAGCTGGGGAGCACGAACTTCGCCGCCCAGAGCGGCAAATTCCAATATTATTCCAAGGCGCTGCTCGTATGGACGAATCTGAGCGACCAGAACTGGCTGATTATCGAAGTGACGCCGCTGAGCCAGCTCGTCCAAGGCAGCAGAAACACGGCTCAAGTGCTCGTAACGGTGGGCATTTTTGCCGTTCTCGTCTTGATCTTGATTTTCTGGTACTTGAACAGGCGGCTGACCAAGCCTATCCATCTGCTCGTGAACGCGATGAAGCAGTATTCGCTGTCCGCCGTGAAGGCCGAACTGCCTCACGATTACCAGAACGAGTTCGGGCAGCTGTACCAGAACTTCACGAAGCTGATCGATCGGATCGAGGACTTGTACGAATCGCTGCGGATCCAATACGACAAGCAGAAGGAATCGGAGATCAAGGCGCTGCAAGCGATGATCAATCCGCACTTTCTGTACAATACGCTGGACCAGTTGAACTGGATGGCGATCAAGGACAAGAACGCGAAGATGAGCAAGGTGCTGGAGCTGACGGGCAGAATGCTGCGGATCGGCCTGTCCAACGGAGAGTCGCTGATCCCGATCGCCAGCGAGTTGGAGCAAATCGAGTGTTATATGAACATCCAGCAAATCTGCAAGAACGTCGCGATCCGGTATACGCTGGATTTTCCGGAGCCGCTGCCGGCCTGCTATATTCCGAAAATGACGCTGCAGCCCATCGTCGAAAATTGCATCAAGCACGGCTTCCACGGGCGGACGAACGGCGAGATTCGCATCGAAGGGCGGATCGCGGGAAGCAGCTTGCTCCTAACCGTCGCGGACGACGGCATCGGGCTTCGCGACCGCTCCCGGCTCAAGGCGCCGAGAACGAGAGGCGGATACGGGCTTCGCAACGTCCGGGAGCGGATGGAGGCCTTCTTCGGGGAAGCGTACAAGCTGGACATCGTCAGCCGCGAGGAAGGCGGAACGTCAGTCGAGATTACGATGCCGCTGCTGCAGCAACAGAATCCAACGGAGGTGCATCCATAGCCATGTGGAAAATCGCAATTATCGACGACGACGAGAATTTGCTCGAGGGGATGAGAGAGGCGATTCCGTGGGAGGCGCTCGACGCGGAATGGGTCGGGGAAGCGATAGACGGGGAGGAAGGGCTGAGGCTCGTTCGCTCTGCTGCGCCGGACATCGTCATCACCGATATCAATATGCCCGTCATGAACGGGCTCGAAATGATCGAGATTTTACGAAGGGAAGGCTATAAAGGGAAAATGGTCATTCTGAGCGGCTACTCCGACTTCGAGTACGCCCGTCAGGCGCTCAGGCTGCAGATCGAGGATTACTTGTCGAAGCCGATTGCGGTCGACAGCTTGCTGAAGGTCATGGGCGACGCCATCGGCCAGTTGGAGGAGAGCAGGCGGACGGAGAGCGAATACGCGTCGCTCAAGGACCGGATGAGCCTGTACGAGCCGTTCGTTAGGCAGCAATGGCTCAAGTCCGTGCTGACCGGAGCGCCTCAAGGAGACGTCGGTCGGTTCGGCGAGATCCGCCGTCTCATCGAGCGGCGGTCCGGCCAGATTCATCTGGTCCTCGGATTGGAGCTGGAAATCGGCAATCCGATGTGGGAGCGGTGGGAGCGCCGGCGGAACCTGCTTCGCTTCGCGATTCAAAACGTTGCGACGGAGATCGCGGACGAGCTGTTCGCCGATTACGATTATATCGAGATGCACAGCCACTTCTCGGTCATTCTGCTGCACGGAGACAGGAGTGCCGAGCGGGAGGGCCGGTTCATGCCGCGGGTGCTGCTCCTGAAGGACAAGCTGGACAAGTATTTGCGCGAATGGCTGAAAATCAACGTACGCATCCAGACGGGCAGGATCGTCGAGGACTGGAACCGGGTATCCGATTCGTTCAAGGCGCTGTTCATTCCTGGCAACGCGGCCGACAACTCGCTGCGCTCCCTTCCGTTCTACCAGCAGCTCGCGGATGCCGTTCGCAACAACAACGCGGACGAGGCTTTCAGGATCATCGAGGCGTTCGTCGGACGCCTGGACGATCCGGCGGCGATGACCGAACGGAACGTGAAATCGTGGGCGGGCGAGCTGTGGATCGTATTCGCCTACTCCCTGTACGACGTAGGCATCGAGCTGGAGAGCATCTTCCCGGTTTTCCCGCCCGTGAGCGGCATCGGCGACGGATATACGCCGGCCGACATCCAAACGTGGCTGACGTATATCGTCTCGACGATCATCGACAGCCAGTTCACCGGGGACAACCTGAAGCATAAGCAAATCGCCGATTTCATCAAAAACTACGTGCACGAGCATTACGCGGAGCCGATTACCCTGGGCGCGCTCGCGGACGCCGTGCAGATCTCGAAAAATTACCTGGGTCAGATCTTCCGCGGCGTTATGGGCGAATCGTTCAATCAATACGTCACGAGAATCCGGATGGAGAAGGCGAAACGGCTCATTCTCGAGGGCAATCACTTCGTCTACGAGATCGCCGAGATGGTCGGGTACAACAATACCCCGTATTTCAGCAGCCAGTTCAAGAAATATATCGGCGTTAATCCGACCGACCTGGTCAAGAAATAAACAGGTTCGGCGCGCGATTGTTGATTTACGTAAGTTTTTGTTAGTTTATCTTATTGGTATCGCTTACACCTGAAACTATAATCAACGTGTAACGCAAATCACACTGACACAGGGAAGGGAATGGGTCATGAACCGGATGAAAAAGTGGGGGATTTCCTTGTCGGCGATCGCGTTGGTCGCGACCATGACGGCTTGCGGATCCTCGAACGACCAGAACGGCGCGGCTTCGACGAATGCGGGCGATTCGGGCAAGGGCGGAGAGCCTATCAAACTCGGCATTACGTGGGCGGGCTCCCAGAACAGGCACACCGCAACGTTGAACTCCACCGAGCTGTACAGCAAGCTGCATCCCAACATTACGTTCTCACCGGATTATATGGGCTTCGACACGTATTTCACGAAGCTGGCCACGCTGTCCGCGGCCAAGAACCTGCCTGACATCATTCAGATCGATACGTCCAATATCGTCGATTACGCGCAGCGCGGCCAATTCCTCGATCTGGGCGGCACGATCGACAC
Organism: Cohnella hongkongensis; assembly: GCF_042654645.1. Taxonomy (NCBI): domain Bacteria; kingdom Bacillati; phylum Bacillota; class Bacilli; order Caryophanales; family Paenibacillaceae; genus Cohnella; species Cohnella hongkongensis. The sequence continues at coordinate 39,740 of NZ_JBHSEP010000004.1, forward strand.
GAGCGCGGTAGACAAGACGCTCGTCAGCGCGGGGATGGTCGACGGCAAGCAATACGGCATCCCGATCGGCAGCAACGCGATCGCCCTGATGTACAATAAGACTGCGCTCGACAAGCTCGGCGTGAACGTGCCCGCCGAAGGCCTCTCCTGGGACGAATGGATCGAAGCGGCGCGCAAAGTGCAGCCGAAGCTGGAGAAAGGCAAGTATCTGCTCGAGGATTTCTCGATCTCCACGATCACCCAGGAATCCGACAAGTACGAAATTTATCAGCTGTCGAAGGGCAAGGGCTTCCTTACGACGGCGGACGGCAAGTTCAACATCGACCGCGATACGTTCATCGAGTTCAACAACCTGTTCGAGGATCTCCGCAAGGAAGGGCTCGTGCCGCCGGCGGACGTGACGGTAGCCCACAAGGCGGGCGATCCAAAGCTTGATAACTTCCTGAACGGCACAACCTTGATCAAGCGCGATTACGCGGCCGCTTTCCCCAGCTACAATAGCGTCAATCCTGGCCAATACGCGATCACGGTCGTTCCGCATGCCGAGCACTCGGGCGCATGGCTGGTGCCGACGCAGTTCTTCGCGGTCAGCGCCGATACGAAGCATCCGGACGAAGCGAAGGCTTATATCGACTGGTTCATTAACGACAAAGACGCGGGCGCCGCGCTCGGCTTGTCTCGCGGGGTCGTCGTGAACAAGAGCGTGCTGGAAACGCTGCAAGAAACCCTCAGCGACCAGGACAAGGCGCAGATCGATATTATCGACCGAACGGCTCCCGTCGCCAACCAGTTCCCGGGAAGACCGCAAGGCTACGGCGTCTGGACGGACGAATACGCGAAAGTCTCGCAAGCGCTCGGCTTCGGCCAGATCGACCCTGAGAAAGCTTTCGACCAGCTGAAGCAAAAGTGGGACGAAATCGTGAAGTAAACGTTCGCGAGCCGAAAGACGAGAGAGAAGCAAGAGATGTGAAACCGCCGTTACGCCGCGTTCCTCCTTGGCCTTGCGCCGGGGAGGAACGTCTAAATGGGGACAGCGAAGGAGTGCGGAAGAACCGTGAAAATCATCGACGTGAAGGCATACGCGATCAAGCAGGACGTGAAGATTCCGTTCAAATGGCGCAAGGGGCTTCCGCAAGGCTCGCATCTGAACGAGGCGGGGATCCTGCGGATCCTAACGGACGAAGGCATCGAGGGCATCGCTGTCGCCCAGCGCGGCTTGATGACCGTGGACTATACGAAGCGCAGGCTGAGGGACATGCTGATCGGCCGGGATCCGCTGCTGAAGGAACGGCTGTGGCACGAGATGTGGGAGATGGACCGCGCTGAGGAATTTCAGATTTACTATATGGGCTTGCCCGACGTCGCGCTGTGGGATATTACGGCGAAGAAGGCCGGCATGCCGCTCTACCAACTGCTCGGCGGCTCGCAAGACCGCGTGCAGGCGTACGCCTCGACGGTCACCTACGATACGGTGGACGAATATTTGCGCGTCGCCGACTACTGTCTCGAGAGAGGCTACAAGGCGATCAAGCTTCACGCTTGGGGGGACGCGCGCGAGGACGCCAAGCTGTGTCATGCGCTCCGCAAGCACGTCGGCGACGATATTTGCCTCATGTACGACGGCTCGGCGGGCTTCCATCTGCAGGACGCGATCTATCTGGGCAAGTCCCTGGAGCAAGCCGGCTATCATTGGTACGAAGAGCCGATGAGAGAGTTCAACATGTGGAACTACAAGAAGCTGTGCGACGAGTTGACGATCCCCGTGCTCGCGGCAGAGACGTCGGACGGATGCCATTACAATGCGGCCGATTTTATCGTGCATGGCGCCTGCGACATCATTCGTACGGGCACGGTGCTGAAAGGCGGCATTACGGGGGCGCTGCGGATCGCCCACCTGGCGGACAGCTTCGGCATGAAAGCGGAAATCCACGGCGGCGACCAAGCGAACGTGCAGCTGGCGTGCGGCATTAACAACAACAGCTTCTTCGAAGTGCTCGTATGGGGAACCGATCCGATCGGCTTCGGTTACGCAGAGGTGGAATCGGACGGCTTCATCACGGCGCCGCAAGGACCTGGAATCGGCTATTCGTTCGACTGGGACGAGATCGAGAGCAAAGCCTATGCGAAAGCTTAACCCTCAGCGGAATAAGGCAATAGGCGATTCTGATTCTGCATGAAGAAGGAGCGGGAAGCGATGGCCAGAGCGCTGTATTACGAAGGGAACAAGACCGTCACGATCGGAGAGTCGGCAGCGGTTCCGCCCGGACCGGGAGAAGCGAAGATCCGTGTCGCGTACGCGGGCATCTGCGGCACCGACCTCCATATCTATCAAGGGCATATGGACCAGAGAGTGACGGCGCCGCAGACGATCGGTCACGAAATGTCCGGCATCGTCGAGGAGCTCGGAGCGGGCGTGGAAGGGCTGCGCGTCGGGGACAGGGTCACGGTCATGCCGCTGCATCCGTGCGGCGAATGCCCGGCGTGCGAAGCCGGGCACGGACACATCTGCCATCACCTGAAGTTCCTGGGCATCGAGACGCCGGGCGCGTTCCAGACGTTCTGGACCGTGCCGGCCTTCGCGGTGCTGCCGATCTCCGAATCGCTCGGCCTGGAGACGGCCGCGATGCTCGAGCCGCTTGCCGTCGCCTGTCACGATGTCCGTATCGGCCAAGTGAAGGAAGGCGAATTCGCCGTCGTCATCGGCGGCGGGCCGATCGGCGCGCTGATCGCCATGGCGGCTCGGGACAGAGGCGCGCAAGTCCTCGTCTCGGAGATCAATCCGCACCGGCTGGAGCTGCTTCGGCAGCTCGGCTTCATGACGGTCAACCCGATCGAGGCGGACCCGGTCGAGCTCGTAAACCGTATGACGGGAGGGACCGGCGCCGATGTCGTGTTCGAGGTCACCTCCTCGCAGGCCGGAGCGGAGCTGATGACGAAGCTGCCGAGAACGCGGGGACGGATCGTCGTCGTCGGGATATTCGCCAAGCCTCCGGCGGTGGATCTGCACCGGTTTTTCTGGCGGGAGCTGCAGCTGTTCGGCGCAAGGGTGTACGAACGGGAGGATTTCGTCAAGGCGATCGAGCTGGCGGACTCCGGCAGATTGCCGCTCGACGCGCTCATTACGGACGTACTGCCGCTCGAACGCGCGGCGGAAGGCTTCAAGACGATGGAGAGCGGCGGCAGCGCGATGAAGATTCTGCTCCGTTGCGGCGTCCATTGATTTATCGATAGGGCAAGGAGGCGACTTCCGATGGCCGATAGGTCTAGGAGAAGGGATTACAGCTTAACGGGCCCGGAGGGCAAGCGCGCGCAGGAACGCGGCTTGACCGCTGCCGAATGGTATACGAGTCCGATCCCGAGACAGAAGATGAAGGAATTGATGAAGCGCAGGAACGGTCCCGCCATAAGGGATACGCTGATCTGGTTCGGCGGACTGGCCGTTCTCGGCTATCTGGCTTACCTGTCCTGGGGAACCTGGTGGGCGATTCCCGCTTTTCTCGCATACGGGATTCTCTACGCCACGCCGGGGGACTCGAGATGGCACGAATGCGGACACGGCACGGCGTTCAAGACGCCATGGATGAACGAGGCGTTATACCAGATCGCATCGTTCATGGTGCTCCGCTCCGCTACGCCGTGGCGTTGGAGCCACGCCCGGCACCATACCGACACGATCATCGTCGGACGCGATCCGGAGATCATCACCGAGCGCCCGCCGATCTGGCGCATTCTGCTCATGCAGATTTTCCATCTCTACGGCGGTCCGATAGAGATCAAGCGGTTCGCGTTACACGCGATGGGGCGGCTGGAGAAGGAAGAGAAGGAATACATTCCGGATTCCCAGCGCACCAAGACGTTCTGGGAAGCCCGCGTCTACTTGCTGATTCTGCTCGCGATCGTCGGGGCTTGCGTCTACAGCGGCAGCATTCTGCCGGCGATGTTCGTCTTCCTGCCGTCCTTCTACGGCGCGTTCGTCGTCATCGCGTTCGGCATCACGCAGCATTTGGGGTTGTACGAGGACGTGCTGGACCATCGCCTGAATAGCCGGACGATCTACATGAACCGCTTGTGCCGCTTCTTATATTGGAACATGAACTATCATACGGAGCATCATATGTTTCCGATGGTGCCGTACCATGCGCTGCCCAAGCTCCATGAGGAGATGAAGGCGGACTGCCCGGCAGCCCGTCCGGGATTGCTGGCGGCGCTCAAGGAAGTCATCGACGCGCTGCGGAAGCAGAAGCACGATCCGGCCTACGTGGTCGTGAAGCCGCTGCCTGCTACCGCCCGACCTTATTATTACGGAACCGGGGTTCAGGGGGAGTCTCCTGTAAGCGTGCGTTAAACATTCGGAATATTCAAAAAATTTATTTTGAGATACAGGAGGGCGATCGGGATGAGCGAAGAACAATGGATCGAAGCTTGCGGCGCGGAAGACATCGAAGAGGAGGACGTGATCCGATTCGATCACGCCGAGCGCACCTTCGCGATCTACCGCGACGACAAAGGCGGCTACTATGCGACGGACGGGTACTGCACCCATGAGAAGTTCCACCTGTCCAACGGGCTGGTCATGGGGAGCGTCATCGAATGTCCCAAGCATAACGGCAGGTTCGATATCGCGACGGGCAAGGCGAAGCGCGCCCCCGTCTGCGTCGATCTCAAGACGTACGCGGTCAAAATCGAGAACCGCAAAGTATTTATTCGGATTTAAGGGCAAGGGAGCATTCGGATGAACGATTACGGAATGGTGATCATCGGCGCCGGGGAAGCGGGGGCGCGTGCCGCCGAGGCGCTGAGAGAGCAAGGCTGGGCGGGCAAGATGACGCTGATCGGGAACGAGGGGCGTCTGCCGTACGAGCGGCCCCCGCTGTCCAAGGAACAGCTGACCGGCGAAGGGCAGACCAGGCCTGTCTCCGTGTTGAGCGACGAGCGAATGGAAGGATACGGCATCCGCTTCTTATCCGGGGACGCCGCTATGGCGATCGATCGGGACAAGCGCGTCGTACGCCTGGCGAGCGGTGCGGAGGTCGGCTACGGCAGGCTGCTGCTCGCCACCGGCTCGCAGCCGCGCAGGTTATCCGTGGAGGGCGACGCATCGGACGATGTGCTGTATTTGCGCAAGTATGACGATGCGCTCGCTTTGCGCAAGCGGCTGCTGCCCGGCAAGCGGCTGGCGATCATCGGCGGCGGCTTCATCGGTCTTGAAGTGGCCGCCAGCGCGATCGCGCTCGGATGCGAGGCGACGCTCGTCGAGGCCGCTCCCCGCATCCTGATGCGCGGGGTGCCCGAGCCGATCGCCGCGCAGGCGGAAGCCAGGCACCGCGAAGCGGGCGTGGCGTTCAAGCTGGGCGTCGGGATCGACAGCGCGAACCGCGAAGACGACGGCTACGTCATCAGGCTGGCGGACGGCTCGGCGATCCGGTGCGACGCGATTGTGGCCGGCATCGGGGCGATCCCCGAGACGGCGCTCGCGGCGGCGAGCGGACTCGACATCGAGAACGGAATCAAGGTGAACGGCCAGCTGCAGACGTCCGATCCCGACATCTATGCGATCGGCGATTGCTGCTCCTTCCCTCATCCGCTGTACGGCGGGCGAAGGATTCGGCTGGAAGCGTGGCGCAATGCCCGGGATCAGGGAGCGCACGTCGCGGCGAACCTTCTGGGCGCGGCGAACGAATACGCGTCTGTGCCGTGGTTCTGGTCGGATCAGTACGATTGGACGCTGCAGGTCGCCGGATTGGCCGATCCGTCGAACGAGCTCGTGCTGCGCGACATGGGGGCGGCGGGCCGGATTTACTTCCATCTGGCGGAGGACGGCCGTCTCGCAGCCGCGAGCGGCATCGGACCCGCTGGCGGCGCCATCGCCAGGGAGATGCGGCTCGCGGAGATGCTGGTCGAGCAGCGGGCGTCGCCGGCCCGGGAGCAGCTCTCCGATCCGTCGGCGAAGCTGAAGGCGCTGCTCCGCGGATAACGCGCGAACGGCAATCGCAGCGTGAAGACAACTTACGAACGAGGCTTCATCCATCGTCCGTAACGGATGGTGCGGCTTGCACGCATTTCGCGCGGCACATGCCCGGAAAGGAAGGAAACGACGATGCAATACAATCCGTTCGGAAAATTAGAGACGCCGGTGTCCCGGCTGGGCTTTGGCGCGATGGGCCTCGGGGGCTCGTTCGGCCAGTTCGATGACAAGCGGCTCGTCTACTCGCTGCTGCACAGTCTGGAGCTAGGCGTCAATTTCATCGACACGGCGCGCAACTACGGGGAGTCGGAGCGGATCGTCGGCTTGGCCCTGAAGGAATGGAAGGGCGAGCGGCCGTTCATCGCTTCCAAGGTTCAGTCCCGAGGCCCCGGCAATCTCGGCTGGGGACAACCGATCCCGGTCGAGACGGCCTATCCGCGAGGATGGCTGAGGGAGAGCACCGAAATCTCCTTGCGTCAGCTTGGCGTTGAGACGATCGACCTGATGCAGCTGCATCAGTATTGGCCGCAGTGGGATGCGGCGGACTATTGGATGGACGAGCTGCTGCAGCTTAAGCAAGAAGGCAAAATTCGCGGCATCGGCGTATCGGTGCCCGATCAACGCCACGATATCGTCCTCTCCCTCGCGCAGAGCGGCAAGATCGATTCGGTGCAGACGGTGTTCCACATTTTCGATCCGCTGGCGCTCGACTGCCTCGTGCCGATCTGCCAAGACAACGGTGTCGCCATCATCGCGCGCTGTATTCTGGACGAAGGGGGCTTGACCGGATTTTTGCGGGAAGATACGGCTTTCGAGGAAGGCGACTTCCGAAAATCGTACTTCGACTATATGCCTCGCGGCGTCTACATCGAGCGCGTAAACAAGCTGAAGGAGGCGTTCGTGCCGAAGTACGCGCGAAGCCTCGCGGAGCTGGCGATCAAGTTCGTCCTGCACCATCCGGGCATCACGACGGCCATCAGCTCGATGCACGTGCCGCAATACGCCGAAGAGAACATCGCGGCCGCCAACGCCGATCCGCTGCCCGACGACGTATTCGAGGAAATTCGGCGCCATTACCGCTGGGTGAGAAACTTCTATGAGACCAAGTACTGGGCATAAGGTGCGGTGGGCGGAGCTGCTGCCCGGCGAATTCAGGGAAAGGCTGGCGGCGTGTCCGATCGTCTATCTGCCGCTCGGCATCTGCGAGCCGCATGGACAAGTCAGCCCGTTCGGCCTCGATACGTTCAAGGCGGAGTGGTTGTGCGAGGAGGCTGCCCGCAGGACGGGCGGCATCGTGGCCCCGACGATGGGCTACCACATCCATGAGGCGGGCTACCACGCGAGGTGGCTGGAGGAAGAGGTCGGGGAGGAAAATCCGCATATGACGGCAATTCCGCCGGCGGTGATGCTGCATTTCTTTCTCTACCAACTGCGCGCGTTCGCCAACGCCGGGTTCCGCTCGATCGTCGTCGTATCCGGCCATAGCGGCGGGAACCAGCGCGATCTGCGCGCCGTGGCGGAGCTGTTCATGAAGCGCGTGCCGCAGGTTCGCGTATGGGCGAGAAGCGACCCGGAGCTGGTCGAGGGACTGTACGAAGGCGACCACGCCGGCAAGTACGAGCTGTCGCAGATGATGTACCTGCATCCCGAGCTAATCGATATGGGGGCGCGGACGCTGGAGCGCGTACCCGAAGCGGGCGGAAGGCTGGCGCTCGGCGCCGATGCGGACGAGGCGACGGCCGAGCTCGGAGAACGGATCATGAAGGCCTGCTTAAGGCGACTGTGCGAGGAGGCCGAACGGCTGAAGGCGGAAGGCTGGCCGCAGACTGAAAAACCGCCGGTTATCGGCTACGACGAAGTCGAGCTCATCTGGAGCGAGGCGCTCCGGGATTCCGGCGCCTGGATCACAGGCCGGCCTTGGCCAGCGCAACAGGCCGTATCCGAGACTTCCCGCTGGAAGCCGTACGAATATTATCGGGCATGCGACAAAAAGGAGGGGGCCGGGTGAGCCGTTATCGCGTACACAGGTCGACGATCGACGGCGCAATGCGCATCGCGCTGCGGGACGAGGCAGCCGATACCTGCGCGGAGCTCATTCCTTCGATCGGCAGCAACGTCATTCGGTTCGCAAGCGGCGGGCGCGAGGCGCTTATGCCGCCGGACAGCGTCGCGTCGCTCGCGGAGGGGGATGCGGTCTACCGGTACGGCGTGCCGATTCTTTTTCCGCCGAATCGCGTGAAGAACGGCGCGTTCGCTTTCAAGGGGAGAACCTACCGGCTGCCGATCAACGAGCCGCCTGATCACCACCTGCACGGCGAGCTATGCTCCCGCGCGTGGGAGGTGACGGATGCGGGAGCGACGGAAGACCTTGGAGCCTACGCGGTTAGCCGTTTCCGGTATGCGGATCATCCGGATATGATGGCGTATTTTCCTCATCCTTTAACGTTCACGATCACATACAGCGTGCGAGAAGGCGCGCTGCGGATGAGCGGCACGATCGCGAACGAAGGCAGCGACGATGCGCCTTTCGCCTTCGGCTTGCATCCCTACTTCCGTGTGCCGTATGCCGAAGGAGAGCGGATCGAGCTGCAAGCGCCCGCCGCGCTCGAATGGCCGGTCACGAATCTGGCATTCGTGAACGGCAAGCCCGAGGAAACGGCGTTCAGCCGCGCCTTGAACGAAGGCGTCTCGATCGCCGGTTATCCCGCGCTCGGCTGCTCGCTGCTGTCGATGCGGGAAGGCGACTCGACCTGCCGTCTGAGGCTGCCGGATCGCGGCTATGCGATCGCTTTCCGGTTCGGCGCCGTGTTCTCGCATGCGGTACTGTTCAGACCGGACTGGTGCTCGGCCTTCTCGATCGAGCCGTATACGTCCGTTACCGACGCGTTTAATGTCGCCTTCGGCAGCGAGCGGACCGGCGCAAGAGGCATCGCTCCAGGCGAGACGATTCCATTCTTCGCGGAGTACCGGATAGAAACCGAGTAAGGCGGCCGTTGCTGAAGACCATGCTTTTTTTACGAAAAAAATACCAACCGAAAGGGGGACGACCGGCATGCGATTAAGTGGCAAAGTAGCGCTCGTTACCGGCTCCGGCTCCGGCATCGGGCGATGCTCGGCGCGCCTCTTCGCCCAAGAAGGAGCGACGGTGATCGTGAACGATCTCGACGCCGCGAAGGGCGAGGAGACGGCGGAGGAGATTCGGGCCGCGGGCGGCAAGGCGGCGTTCATGCAAGCCGACGTAACGAATCCCGCGTCGGTGCAGGCGATGGTCGATCGCGCGCTGTCGACATACGAGCGCATCGACGTCCTGTTCAACAACGCGGGCATCAGCGGCGTGGGCGCGCTGCATGAGGTAGAGCCCGAGACGTGGGACAAGGTGATGAACGTCAACGTTAGGGGCGTCTATCTGCCGAGCAAATACGTCCTGCCTTCCATGATGGCGCGCAAGTCGGGGACGATCATCAACATGTCCTCCTGCGCGGCGGAGATGGGACTTGCGCAGCGCGCGTCCTACGCTGCGTCGAAGGGCGCGATTCTTGCGCTGACCAAATCGATGCAGGTGGACTATGCGCCGTACCGGATACGGGTGAACGCCCTGTTGCCGGGAACGATATTGACCCCGTTCGTAGAAAATTATTTGAAAAACTCGTATGATGACCCCGACGCCGCCATCCAATCGATCAAAAACCGCCAGCTCAGCGGCGAGCTGGGCCGTCCCGAGGATGTCGCGCAAGCGGCGCTGTTCCTGGCCTCGGACGAATCGAAGTTCATGATGGGCTCCCCGCTCTATATCGACGGGGGCGTCGTGTTCGGGAAGAATGCTTAAGGCAGCCAAGAGGAGAGAAGCGACGGGATGAAGCTGTTAACCTTTATCGAGAACGGGAAAATGAAGCTAGGCGCGCATACGAACGAAGGAGAGGACATTCTCGATATCGCCGAGGCGTTGGAGGGCATGTCCGGCAAGCTCCCGGCGGCGGAAACGGACGGCGTTCCGGTTACGATCCAGGAGGTCATCGAAGGCGGAGATGCCGCGTTGTCCGCGCTCAGGACATTCGTCGAGGGCGTATTGCGCGTGCCATCCTCGGACCGCCAATCCTGCGTTAAGCAAGAGTCGAGCCTAACGCTTGGCCCGTGCGTGACGCATCCGAACAAGATCATTTGCGTCGGCTTGAACTATCGCAAGCACGCGGAGGAGACGAACGCCGAGCTGCCCGCTTATCCGATCCTGTTCAACAAGTTCAACAACACGCTTGCCGGCCACGGGGAGGACATTCCGCTGCCCAAGGTGTCGGATAAGGTCGATTACGAGGCGGAGCTCGCGATCGTCATCGGCAAGAAGGCGAAGTATGTCGCGAAGGAGGACGCGCTTCGGCACGTGTTCGGCTACTGCAACGTAAACGATTTGTCGGCCCGGGACCTGCAATTGCGTACGCACCAATGGCTGACGGGCAAATCCTGCGACAAGTTCTCGCCGCTCGGCCCGTATCTGGTTACGGCGGACGAGGTCGGCGATCCGAACCGGTTGAGCATCCAGTGCATCGTGAACGGCGAGGTGCGCCAGCATTCCAACACGTCGGACATGATTTTCCGCTGCGAGGAGCTCGTGAGCTATATTTCCCAACACATGACGCTCGTCCCGGGCGACATTATTCTGACGGGAACGCCGGAGGGCGTCGTGCTGGGCCGGCCTCCGGAGCAGCAGACGTACCTGAAGGCAGGAGATCGCGTGACCGTCCAGATCGAAAAGCTGGGCTCGATTACGAATACGATGGTGAACGAGGCATAGGCGCAGGCGCCACCCCTGGAATGGACGATTCATTCCGGGGGTGTTTTTATGCGCGACTACTTTCCTGCTCGTGACAATTATACCGGTTAGTTTCTTCATATTCCGTTCGAGCGCGTATAAAGAGCAGTTTTCTTGTTCCCACACGGAAAGCATTCGTTCGATAAATCGTTCCAATTCACCCCAATCTTGACGGCTGAGAAGGGTACGAATCTTGCTGTCATGAATCGATCCGATGTGGGTGAACGTCCGGGGCGAATGATCCGGTTTGTCTGTTAATCTAACAACATCAGGAGAATCTAAGGTAATTAGGTTCGTCCCGGTTTCCGACGTCGTTCACCGAGAACTCGACGAACAGCAGATCAACCGGACCGCGCTCACAAGAAGCTGAAAAACACGGTTCTCCTGGCGCGTCAGCGAAGCGGTGATCGGGGAGCTTGCCGCGTCATAGATCTCATCTTTGGGAATGGCTTTGGCAATCATGCCGGAAAATTCTCTCAGCTCCGGGTAATCTTTCAACCTCCGTTGTTTGCGGTATTGTTTCAGCAATACGGACAAGGCAGCCCCTTCATCCACCACCATCTGGACGTAGCCGTGCTCATGGGCTTCCGCGAGAGCGCGGTCCAGTTTATCGAGTGCCTCAACGACGTCCCCTTGCTTGCGGTGGATTTGTGCCAGGAGAAGATTGATTACAATCAAATTTCTCGGGTTGTTCGCCGATAATGCAGCCTGCAGCAGTTTTTCCCCGAGCATCAACGCTTCCGTTGTTATACCCAGAAACAAACAGGCGCGCAACAACACAATCGCTTCGAACGTCCGGATCTGGGGGATTGTGGAGTTCGGTTTGATGTCAAGGGATTTCATCCATTTTCAAAAAAATTTTTATATCTTTTTCCAATATTTGCAGCTTGGCTTCACAAGCATCGACAAGCGTGAGTCGAGCTCCCAAATGACGCTCAATCAGTTGCACCCGCGCCTCCTGGAGCGCCGCCCATGACAGGTTCATAGCAACATTCTCCCATTCCGACCAGCAGTATGCTATAGGCCGTATCTTGTCTGCCCCAGCGGGGCAAACAATATTCGTAGGTACCACGAGCCGATTTCAGCACACCGTAATGCCCGTACTTTCCTCCCAGAATTGAAGAGGTGTAGGGATGGAAGTAAAGGGAAGCGCGATGAAGCTTGCCGGGTCCGGAGAGCTCGCTTTCGGCCTGCTTCATATAGAACAGCCCGAGCTCCGTCTCTCTTTTGGAGAAATGAATCATGGAACGGAGCGCTGCCACATAACCGCTCAGAGGCTCCCCCGTGGAGGTCAGCATGATGCTTCCGCCGTCTGCGGCGGTATCCAGCATGCTTATGATTTGTTCGGCGGCATGTATTCTGCGCGCGTGGACAAGCGAGTAGGCGTACATGTACCCGAGCTCCGGATGCTGCCGCATCTCCGCCGTCGTGAATCGTTCGAGCAGCGGCAGCAGATTATAGCAAAACCAGAGCCGTTTGGAAAGGTCTCTCGAAATATGGGGGTATAACAAAACTGAAAAAAATACCCCCAAGGAGGAATAGTGCGAAAATTGTCTTTCCTCTAAACTGAGAATGAGAACGGTTTGTTTTCATTTGGTAGAATCCATGGAAAGGAAATTGAAATGATGAAAAAAATGATCATTTGCATATTGATGCTTGTGCTCGTTATTCAGCCGCTGTCCCTATCCGTCGAGATGGGGAAAGTGCATGCGGCGTTCGGCGGCGGAGACGGGTCGCCGGGCGATCCTTTTATTATTTTGACGGAACATCATTTGTCCGATATTCGCAACGATTCGTCGAAGCACTACAAGCTGGGGACAGATATCGATCTCGCCGGCTACGACTACGACGGAGAAGGCCCCGATACGGGCGGCTGGATGCCAATCACGGGATTTTCCGGCAAGCTGGACGGGAACGGATATGTGATCCGAAATATGACGATCAACCGTCCATCCCTTGACGCTGTAGGGCTGTTTGGAGCCATCGACAACAACGCGCAATTGGAAAATATCCGGCTGCTTGATATCGATGTGACAGGCAAAGATAATGTTGGCGGCCTGACGGGCTGGAGTTACAACGGGAGCGCCATCCGCAACTCGTATGCGACCGGCAGTGTCAGAGGGACTAATGGTGTCGGGGGCTTGTCGGGCAACAACAGCGGAATCATCCAGAACTCGTATGCGTCGGTCAACGTAAGCGGCAATAGTTATGTTGGAGGGGCAGCGGGCGTTAATGGCGGAACGATCCAAAACTCGCATGCGACCGGCGATATAAACGGGAACGAAAGGGTCGGCGGGTTGGCGGGCGTCAACATGAATACGAGCGGACTCATCGAAAGCTCATATGCGACAGGCAGCGTAAGCGGCAATCAGTATATCGCCGGCTTGGCGGGTTGGAACTATAACGGAAGCACCATCCGGGATTCGTATGCGACAGGCAGCGCAAGCGGGAATCGGTATGTGGCAGGCCTGGTGGGCTGGAATTACGCAAACGGAAGCGCCATCGTGAATTCGTATGCAACCGGCCTCGTAACCGGCGTCGCCAATACCGGCGGGCTGGTGGCTGTAAATAACGACAGCGGCGTCAGTGAAAACTCCTATTGGAACACGGAAACCACCGGCCAACCGACCAGCGCAACGGGCATAGAGAAGACAACGGCGGAGATGAAGTCGCGGGCCGCTTACGCCCATCTCGATTTCGACAATGTCTGGGGGATCCGCGAAGGGGAGACGTATCCGTATCTGCTTGCGTACAAGCCGGAAATTTCGGCGGATCCGCTTGCAGCGACAATGTACAATTTGTCTCCCGGTCAGGACGCGCTGTCGGTGACGGGCACGGTGCGCGACAATAGCATCGGCGAGCAGATTACCATTGATTTTATTGCTAAAGATAGCCTTGATGTCACCGTTGCAAGCGCCACGTACAGCGTATATGCCGACGGCGGCGCGCAATCGTTCGCCCGCACGATCTCATTGGCTGGATGGAGTGACGGGACCTATACATTACATATTACGGCTGAGGATACCTATAATGATCCGGTGGCCGCACCGATTTCACCCCTTGTTTTTATGGTGGACAGCACCCCGCCATCGTTAGCGGATTTGTCGTTATCGGCCGGTACGCTGAGCCCGGCATTCGCGGCAGACTGGATCATGTATACGGCCAGGGTGGCAAACAGCGTTGACAGCATAACCGTCACGCCCGTCACCGGAAATACATCGGACACGGTAACGGTAAGCCTTAACGGCGGCACTCCGCAGCTGGTGGCTAGCGGTACGGCGAGCGGGCAGTTGATGCTGGATACTGGGGCGAATACGATTACGGTGGCGGTCACCGCTCTAAACGGGTTGCAGACAACGTACAGCGTCACGGTAACCCGGGCGGCGCCGGTCAGCGATTCAACGGATGAACCGGGCAAAGGGCCGACCAGCAATATAACGTATGAACCGTGTAAAGCGCCGAAAGCTGAAATTGTTACAGATTCGGGAGGCGGCGTTAAACTGATCATTGATCCGACCATGATCGAGAAAGCCTGCTCTCACGGCACCGACATCGAAGTCGTCAACCTTGATGATAAAACGCTGAATCAAGCGCTGAAATTGTTGAATGACGCGGAGATCCCGGTCTTGACCATCGAGGTGAATACGGCACGGGCTGTCCAGGTGCCGCTGCCGGCGACCTGGATCGCGACGGTCCTCCAGTCCGTTCCGAACGCCGTCATCGAAGTCAGGCTGAACGGCTCCAGCTTCCAACTCGTCATCAACGTGCTCGATCTGGAAGGCTTGGCGTCACAACTCGGTGTTGAGCTCAAGGATTTGAAGGTGAACGTTATCATAGAAACTGTCGAAGGGAAGGTCAGGGAAGAAATAGATGAAATCGCCGCTTCCCAGGGGGTCAAGGTGATCGGCAGCGCTGTCGACTATAAGGTGACAGCCGCGGCGGCGGACGGTCAAACGGCAGAGATCCGTGATTTCGGCGGAACGTATATGGCCCGAGCGATTGCGGTGGACACGGAAATGGCAAACAAGAGCTTGACGGCTGTGCGATACGATCCTGTCGCTCGAACACTCTCATTCGTCCCGTCCGTTCTGGCCACCCGCCCGGACGGCAAACGGGAGGTTGTGATGAGCGTGCCGCATAACAGTATCTATGCCATCGTGGAAACCGGCGGCAAATCGTTCACCGACATGGACGGACACTGGGCGGAGGCAGACGTGGAACTGCTGGCCGCCAAACTGATTGTGAAGGGGGTCGCAGAGAGCCGCTTCTCGCCGGACGCCGACATCACGCGAGCGGAATTCATCGCGCTGCTCGTTCGTGCGCTGGGGCTGTCGATGAACCCGAATGCCGTTAATACGAGATTCACTGATGTGGCTGCAGATGCCTGGTACGCTTCTGCTGTGGAGTCTGCGGTGAAGGCGGGGCTGGTGCAGGGGATGACGCCTCAACGCTTCGCACCGGACGATCGGATCACCCGCGAGCAGATGGCGGTTATGATCGCCAACGCGTTGTCGATCGTAAACAAGCCGTCGGACACGTCAGACGATGAGAGCGGACAGCTTGCCAGATTCACGGACCGGGCGGCGATCTCCTCATGGGCACGCGATTCGGTTGCCCGAGCGGTGGCTGCGGGCATCATCGCAGGCATGCCCGCAGCCACGTTCGCGCCGGCGGAAAACGCCACCCGGGCACAGGCCGCAGTCATGCTGAAGCGATTCTTGCAGCACGTGCGGTTTATCGATTAAGAAATGGTTCTTTACTTGCGGGGCAGTCCGCAAGCGGGTGGCGATAGTGATATATACCATGCTCGTCAAAACTGTCCTCTGCCATGCCTAGCGTGTGCGGAGGACAGTTTTTTATCAGATCTCTTGCAAGGTTGGCCGAATCGTAATTTACGGAAGCCTTGCCAATTTGGCATATGTGCTGGAGCAAGCGGATTCCCTCAATAGGCACTCTCGAGAGAGGTGCCTTTCTTATTGCCTTACTTATTGCATTATGATGGGAGGACCGCCAAATCGGGGTTGTTTTCCGTAGCGTACCGGGCATATATCGACTACTACCGCAAGTATAATCGAGTGGTGGTCAAGGAGCAAGGTTTCTTCTCAGACCTCTCCGACCAGAAGAAAGCCCCATTGGATGCTCTTGTTGCAAAAGAAGAATTGGAGGAGATCGTTACGCTGCTAGACAACCTGCCTGAGAAGCATAAATCGGCGGTGCTCCTCCATGGTTTTCATGGATTATCTCAAGCGGAAGCGGCAGAGGTGATGGACGTTCGGCGAAGTCATTTCAAGGTATTGTTATTTAGAGGTAGACAGGCGGGAGAGAAAGAGTAATGAATTTAAAAGGAAACTGGAAGCCTATGAGAAGGGGGAGTTATCCGAAGCAGAGTTGGAAGCATTTGAATTAGAGCTGGATAAGTTAGAAAAATACCAGGAGTTTCTGCAAGAGAATGAAGCAGCCCGGTCACCCAGCCTTCCGTCCGTTCCAGCAATTTCGCCATATGGCGATGGGAAAGGGGCCGTTCCGCCGTATTTGCGCAGAAGACAATCATTTCATCCATTGTAAATTGCAGTTGATCCGAGGTAATCGGCGTTCGACCTTCCCGTGCCAACCATTTGCTGGTGGGGAAGGGGAGGTCGGTTCGGCTCGCGATGGCGACATGGACGTTGTCCGGCAGATACTCGATAAAATACGTCAGACTAGCATGGATCTGCCCGTCGGCAATCGAGTGATAATCGTCGAGGATCAGGACAACCGGTCCTCCGAAAACGAAGAGTTCGTTCATCAGCTCGTCAAGGAAGGAGTGGACCGATACGTTCGGCAAAGCCTTGGGTTCTCTTCACCAAGCCGTCTCGGATAACCGGAGCGGTTATTTTTGTTTTGAGCAAAGTGTGGTCGATTAGGGTGCTCATTGTACCTCCACAGCATTCGGGGAAATCACCTAAGTTAACCATGAGGATCCGGACCCCTTCCTTTTTAGGGGATATGCGTTCATCTGCTAGATCGTCAGCAGTCAGCTTCACTTTCAGCGCCACGCTGCATTACAATTTCGAGGATAGTCATTTTGAGAGTGTGGAAGCCGAACCTGCAGTCTCTGGAGCTGGACTCTTTGGCCTTGCAAGCCTGGAGCACAGGCTGCACCATGTAAAAACCATCAATGCTATGATGTGGAGCCATTAGTGAATTTGGATCAATTGCAAAAGCTGTATGTTTTGGGGAACCAAGTGAAAAATAAATCCGTTTTGGATAAGAGAGTTTTGGTTTATTAAGGCTCCTACTGCGACCGCCTATTTGACCCGCCAATAGGACGGCCCCAGCAAGTTAAGGATAATGCATAAAGAAACTGGCCCGTGCTGCCGATTTTAAGAAAAAATTTAATTTTTGGCCCATTTCTTTTTAAACTGTTTCCCTTAGCCTAGAGTAGATTGCAGGTTTAAGGAGGGAACGAAGGATGAACGAGTCTTCGACCGATAAGGCTTCGACGAAGCCGGAAGTTAAGCAGCCGACGGGTGCGCTTCCGGAGTAGGGGAACGGATGTGAGCTGAAACCGGTGCGAACTTGGGTTGTTCGGCTGCAAAATAATGACTTGGAGCGCGAATAATGAAACCGATCACGATTTTAATAGCAGACGACGAAGCGGAAATCGCTGATTTGCTGGAGCTTCATTTGGCCAAAGAAGGCTACCGCTGCATCAAAGTGTCCGATGGGCTGGCAGCCGTTCAAGCCATTCGGACACAGTCCGTCGATTTGGCGATTCTCGATGTCATGATGCCGAATCTGGACGGCTACGAAGCGACGCAGCTCATTCGGAAAAGTTACCATTTGCCCATCATCTTTTTAAGCGCCAAAGCGACGGATCTCGATAAAATTACAGGGCTGGTAAGAGGCGCAGATGATTATGTAACCAAACCGTTCAACCCGATGGAATTGGTCGCTCGCGTCAATGCGCAGATGCGGCGTGCGAAGCAGTTCAATCTACCGGCCTCTTCGAGCACACCCGTGTTGGAAGCGGGCGGCCTGGTCATCCATCCTGAACATCGAACGGTTCTTCTGTATGGCAGCCCAGTCGAACTAACGCCAAAAGAGTTTGACATCTTGTACCTGCTGGCCAGCCACCCGAAGAAGGTCTTCAGCACTGAAAATATATTCGAACGGGTGTGGGGGGAGGCCTACTATGAAGGCAGCAATACGGTCATGGTGCATATCCGCACGTTGCGGAAAAAGCTCGAAGAAGACACGCATAAAAACAAATGGATCAAGACGGTCTGGGGAGTGGGCTATACGTTCAATGGCTACTAAGATCCGAAGTTTTCGGTTTAAAATGATTCAGCTATTTGTGCTAAGCACACTCTGCTCCGGTATCGTCACCTTTCTGATCTTTAAAGCTTTCCAGTTCTATTATCATACGACGAAGTTTGAAGACCCGACGACCAAAATTCGTTACTTCATGAGAGAAATCGGGGACCTCAACTTCTTCTTGATCCTTTTTATTCCGCTCTCCTTTTATTTTTTCTTCCTCCTCACAAAACGGTATTCGCATTATTTTAACGAAATATCGCGTGGAATCAATCAATTGGCAAACGGCGACTTCAACAGCAAAATCAACATTCGATCCAATGACGAGTTCGAAGATGTTGCGCGGGATATCAATCTGGCAAGTGAAAAACTGAAGCAAGCGCTGGAGAGGGGAGACTTTGCGGAGAACAGCAAAGAGCAATTGGTTTTGAATTTGGCCCATGATTTGCGTACGCCGCTCACTTCCGTGTTGGGCTACCTGGACTTCATTCTTCAGGGCGAGAAGCTGACGGCGGAACAAATCAGGCACTACACGAGCATTGCTTTCTCCAAGTCGCAACGGCTGGAGAAGCTGATTGACGAATTGTTTGAAATCGCCCGCATGAACTACGGCAAGCTGAAGTTGGACAAACAACCGATCGATCTTAGCGAGCTTCTCGTTCAATTAAACGAGGAACTATACCCTGCTTTAGAAAAAAACGGCCTGACAACCCGATTGCAGGTGACTCCGCATGTGACGATTTGGGGTGACGGGGAGCTTTTGGCGCGCGTATTTGAAAATCTCCTGACGAATGCCATTCGCTATGGCAAAGACGGCCGGTATATTGACATTCAATGCCGTCCGGATACGGAACATGCAGTGGTCAAGGTCATCAATTACGGTCATAGCATTCCCTCGGAAGAGCTGCCGTATCTATTCGATATGTATTATACGGGCGACAAGGCGCGCACGGGGCGGGAAGGAAGCTCCGGCATTGGCCTGTTCATTGCCAAAAATATTGTCGAGCAGCACCAAGGCGCGATCTCGGCCCAAAGCGACTCCATTCGTACGCTTTTTGAAGTCCGTCTCCCGCGGTCACAGCATCCGTAGCAGCTGGTTCACAAGAAGCGAGCTTTTAAAAAAACTTTATTTTTACCCCACTTATTCTTTAAACAGTCCTTCCTATTCTATAGATAGGGATAGATGGAAGGGAACTGAGAATGAAGAAGTGGGGTTTTGAATGAAGAAATGGATCATTAGGTATGACGTTGCCAGGAAGGTAAAGATGTGGATGCGCAGGGATGCGGCGGCGGTCTGGATATTTCTCGGACCGAGCGCAGTCGGATTTGCGCTGTTCTACCTGATTCCGTTTGTGATGGGACTGTTCTATTCATTTGTGGACAGCCCGATAAATCGTCATTTTGCGGGCTTGGACAATTACCGCGAATTGCTTGCGAGCGGCTCCTTCCGCAAGGCGGCGTTTAATACGTTTTCTTTTAGCGCGGTGAGCGTTCCGCTTATTCTCGCGCTGTCGTTAGGGCTGGCGTTGCTGCTGAATTCAAAGCTGTATTTGCGACAATGGCTGCGGACCGCCTACGTGCTGCCGCTTGTCGTTCCCGTTGCCTCGATTGTGTTCGTCTGGCAAATGCTGTTCGATTGGAACGGGTCCGTAAACGCCTGGCTGAGCGGCTTCGGAGTCGATCGCGTGGATTGGATGAAGACGGAAGCGTCCCGATCTGTCATCATTGTCGTTTATTTATGGAAGAACATCGGCTATAACGTCATTTTATTCCTGGCGGGACTGCAGCAAATTCCGAAGGATTATTATGAAACGGCCCATGTGGAAGGAGCGGGGCGCTTGCGGCAGTTCGGCGGTATCACCCTTGTCTATCTCACGCCCACGATGTTCTTTGTCGTCATTTTGTCGATCATGCACTCATTTAAAGTATTCCGGGAAACGTATTTGATCGCGGGCGATTATCCGCATGACAGTATATACATGATGCAGCATTATATGAACAACATGTTCACGTCGTTGGACATTCAGAAACTGACATCCGCGGCGACGTTGATGGTCGGTTGTATTCTTCTGATCGTCATGGGATTGTTTGCGATTGAGCGCCGGTATCGGCAGTTCATGGAATAAAGGCGGTTAGATCATGCGAATTTCCGACGTATTGCGAAAAACAGCACTTACGCTCGCCATGGGCGCGGTCGCGTTTCTGTTCTTATTTCCGATTTTGATTACGTTCACGAATTCGTTCATGACCGCACAGGAAATCGATATCAATTATGGGCCCATCGGGCAGATGAATGAAGCGACTGAAAGAGGAAAGAGCCTTTTTGGGAACTTAAAATGGCTGCCGGATCAAGTATCTATGGAACAGTACGGCAAAGTGCTGGTGGACAGTCCTAGATATTTGTCGATGTTTTGGAATTCGGTCTTTTTGGTGGTGCCGATCATCGCCGGACAGACCTGTGTATCGGCATTTGCCGCGTACGCCTTCTCCAAGCTGCAATTTCGCGGCCGGGATCGTTGGTTTCTCGTTTATGTTATGACGATGCTCATGCCGTTCCAGGTGACTCTTGTACCGAATTATATTATGGCGGATACATTGGGGCTGCTGAATAGTCCGAATGCCGTAATATGGCCCGGCATTTTCGCAGCTTTCGGCGTATTTATGCTTCGACAGTTCATGCTGCATATTCCGTATGCCTACATAGAAGCGGCGAAGATGGACGGGGCCGGCCATTTGCGGATTTTCTTCACGATTATTGTTCCCATGGTGAAGCCGGGTCTTGCCGCGCTTGTCGTTCTTTTATTTGTCGATTATTGGAACATGGTGGAGCAGCCGCTTATTTTTCTGGACGATCCGTTCAGGCAGCCGCTATCCGTGTACTTGTCCAGGATCAACGATGAGCCGGGGATCGCTTTCGCGGCATCCGTGCTCTATATGACCCCTATGGTGCTGTTATTTCTGTATGCGGAAACCTATTTCATTAAAGGCATTCAATTATCCGGCATCAAGGGGTAGCGGAGGCAAGCTTTTGTAGGAGGAGAATGACGGGATATGGAGTTAGCAAACGAACAAGTTGACCGCGGACGCAAACGAACCATTCAAATCGTCTTCCTTGTTTTTATGGGATTGTTGCTGCTGCTTACGTTTTTCGGCAATACGCTCCAATCATTAACCTTGCCGAAAGTAAGAACGGAGCCGCTGACTTCCGGAAGTCTTGTATTTACGCTCGAGGGCAGCGGCATGCTGCAGCCGTTCGCGGCAGCGAAATTAACGAATCCGGCCGGCTGGGAGGTCCAAAAGATTTTCATAAAGGAAGGAGACCGCGTGAAGAAGGGGCAAAAGCTGATCGAATATGACAGCAAAACTGCCGAACGGGAATTGGAAAATGAGGTCGCTAACTTGAAGAAGCTGCATATTGAGCTGCAAAATCTTCAGGACCAGTTCATCCAAACAACAAGGGAAGAGGACGAACTCGGCATTCGGAGCGCACGCCGCGCGATCGAAACGCGAAAGCTTGACCTGGACATGCAGGAACGAATGATTGATGAGCTGAGAGACCGTTTGGCACGCGGACAGGAACTTAACGCCCCATTCGACGGCATCGTCACAAGGTTGAATGCCGTCGAGGGGTTGGCGTCATCGGGAGAAGCGGATGTCTTGATCACAAATGACAGCCTCGGTTACAGAGTGGATATTCCTGCCGATTCCGCGCTGTTGACTCGATTGGGCATTGCGGTCGGAGCCAAGATAGAGGTCGAGGCGCACACTGTTCAGGAACAACAGACTCGTACCCTCGAAGGAACGGTTGCCGAAATGATGGATGCCGAGCCGAGAACCGATCGCTCTTCCGAATCCGGAGAAGCGGCGGGCCAGACTCGGACGGTTCCTCGGAAGCTGCTTCGCATCAAGGTCGTCGATTCTGAGCTGAAAGGGGGTGAGCAAGCATGGATCAACATCCAAGGACGTTCCCGTCTGGAAGGGCTGGTCGTTTCAAGCGAGGCGATTCATCGCGATCAGGGCGGCATGTTCGTCTACAAGATTGACGAGCAGAGAGGAGCGTTGGGCAATGTTTTCGTCGCCCGCAAAGTGCGTATTCAGTCCAGCGAAAGCAATGACGCGGAAACATTGCTTCTGGCGGACAGCCTCTATGAGGGCGATCTGATGATTCTGGAAAGCAGCGAGCCTTTGCAAGACGGAAACCGTGTTCGACTGCAATAAGATAGCGAGAATGAGAAAGAAATACAGGAGGAGTTCAGTTCGATGAAAAATAAGCTATGGATGATATTTATGGGCTTTCTAATCGCATTAGCGACCGCATGCAGTTCCGGGGGCGGCGAACCGTCGGAAAGCGCGAAAGATTCGGTCAACCCAGCGGGGAAAACCGTCGTTACATGGTCTGTCCAACAAGCGAGCTCATTTTATGAGACAGCAAAGAGAAAGTTTGAGGAAAAGCATCCGGATATCGAGCTGCAAATTCAAGTGACAGAAGATTATGAACAATATCAAAAAACGACGAATACAGCAATACTATCGGGCAAAGGCCCGGATATCTTTGAAATAAGCAGTTTGCCTCTCAAAGATTATGTGAATAAAAACCTTCTCCTGAACATGGAAGATCTCATGGAGCAAGACAAAACGCTCAATAAAAGCGATTTGCAAATGAACATTTTGAATGCAATAAAGTCAAATGACGGACTGTATGCCATGCCTTTCGGATTTTACCTGCGGGCGTTTGTAGGCGATGGAGATATTCTTGGAAATGCGAGGATCGACGACCGGAATTGGACTTGGAAGCAGCTCGAGGAAATATCGAAGGAACTGGGAGCGACCGGTGCGGAACGTCGGTATGCGATGGCGGGCGAAGCGCCTGAGTTCCGCATGCAGGAAATGGTTGTGGACAGGTACGCGGAGTTTGTGGACTCTGAAGCGAAAAAGGCGATGTTCGACTCGCCCTTATTCGTGGATGCGATGCAGCAAATTAAAGCTATGTACGATAATAAAGTCATGACTTCAGAACAGGCGGATGCAGGAATGCAAATGTTCTATTCAACCGTGTTGAGATCGCCGGCAGACTTCATCAATGATCTGCACCTGTACTTCTCCAATCCGAAGCTGCTGCAAAAACCGGAACAAAAAGGCGGAGCCAGAATGGTTCTCGCATCCCAGTTCGCCATTCAAGCCAGATCCTCGGTGAAAGAGGAGGCTTGGAAGTTTATTGCCTTCATGCTATCCGAAGAAGGGCAATCGCTGCAAGAGAGACAAGGATTTTCGCTGCTGAAATCTGTGAATGAGAAGCAGTTGGACGACATTCAGGAACAAGTGGAAAACGGAACATACAAGACGCCGGAAGGGAAAACGCCGCAAGTGTCGAAGGATGAATTTGCCCAGTTCAAAGCGTTCATTCATGCGGCGAATAACAGTTCGGCAGCGGCTGGCAAAGTGATTTCTATTGTAGGAGAAGAATCGATGGCGTTCTTTAGCGAGCAAAAAACCGCTGAAGAAGTCGCAAAGCTGATCCAGAACAGAGTGACAACCTATTTAAACGAATAGGAAGAGGTATAGAAAACCAATGAACATCACATTTAGAGGAACAAAAGTCGTTTTTGCAATACTCGGTTTGTTAATAACAATTACAGGATGCACCGCCGCAACTCCCAATCCTGGTCAAGCTTTATCTAATCAACCGCAAAATACTGACTCCATAACCGAGACGGTAAAGGAAACGCCGCTTGCCGAAGAGACGAACATGCCAACAAATCCGCCGGTTGAGTATGAGCCTGCCTGGCCGGATCGCACGGTGAAGTCTTCTAACGGGCATCTTGTCAATAGTTGTGTTCCTGATGAACTACAAGATAAAGCAACGACATTGACAACCAGTGACGGGGTGCATCTGTCGGCACTTGTGCTCGGCAGCGGAGATAAAGGCGTCTTGCTTGCACACGAGCAGGGCTATAACATTTGCTCTTTTGTTGACATGGGAACGGAACTGGCTGACAGCGGATATCTGGTTGTTATTCCCGAGTACCGTAATCACGGCGCCTCGCAGAATTACCCGGAGGATAATCAAAATATAGATCGCGATGCGGATGCAGCCCTAAGCGAACTCAACCGATTGGGTGCAAAAAAAGTATTTTTGGCGGGCGCGTCATGCGGCGGCAGCACAGCCATCATTGCTGGCGTTCGTCAAGAGCTTCCCATAGAGGGGCTAATGATTCTTTCTTCTCCTGCGCAATGCGGGCCCCTTGACGCAATTCCAAGTGTCAAGAAGATTAAAGCGCCATCCTTGTTCGTTTTTTCGCCTGGCGATTACGGAGGCTCCATTGAAAAAGAAGTGCGTCAATTGTATCAAGCCTCTGGAGCAGCGGATAAAGAGTTAATTGTGGATGAGAGCGGTTATCACGGAACGGATATGTACCATAGGGGAGAACAGGGGGAAACCTTAAAGTCCCGGCTCATTGACTTTGTTAAACAGGCGCTAGTCTAGGAAGTCCCCCGCCCCAGTTGGGAGAAAGGGCTTGCCCCAGTGCGCGCCGCCTGCAGCCACTTCCCCCCAGACAGTACAGGATTCCCTTACATGCCGGTATATTCTACATGGCTTCGTGTGACACTAATTGAAACTTGAAGGTTAGGGGTCATGAAGCGATGAATGAATATCAACCGGGGCAAGTCGTGTATGTCATTATTCGAAATCCGCATGTTCAGGGAGTCGCCAATGTTCAGGAAGCCGCTGTAGTGAACGATCCGAATTCGCCAGGAAAAGTTGCGTTATTTTTATATGAAACGTACTATCCATTAAACGATGATGTCGCGGTGTACCCAACGGCAAGCGAAGCCGAAAACGCCTATAGAGAAGCTTTCGGTTTATCTGATGCGGAGTCGTATTATGGTTAAGCCATTTGTGCCTCAGCTAGTATACGTAGAGCCAAGGGCATTGGATTATCCGCTCGGGAAAGAATTAGTGGCCAAATTTGAAAATATGGGCCTTAAAATTTGATACCTCAAAGCCTTCCGCAGAGTATGCGATTCCGTTTGCAACAGGTTGCATGGGTCATTGTCATTATTGCTACTTACAAACGACGATGGGAAGTAAGCCGTATATCCGCACTTATGTCAACATTGACGACATTTTTGAAGCTGCGGACCATTATATGAAGGAAAGAGCACCCGAGATGACAAGGTTTGAAGCTTCATGCACATCGGACATCGTAGGTATTGATCACTTAACCCATACGCTCAAGAAGGCGATCGAATATTTTGGGAAGTCAGACTTGGGGCAACTACGCTTTGTTACGAAGTTTGCTCATATCGATCATCTCCTTGATGCGAAGCATAATGGCCGGACCCGCTTTCGCTTTAGTATGAATGACGAGTATATGATTCAAAATTTTGAACCGGGCACCTCCAGACAGGCAGAGAGAATAGAAGCAGCCAGAAAAGTTGGGGAAGCGGGCTATCCATTAGGCTTCATTATTGCCCCCATATATTTGCATGACGGATGGAAACAGGGCTATAAGGACATGTTCGAAAAATTGGAGTCCGGACTTGCCCATTCTGCCATTAAAGATTTGACCTTCGAATTGATTCAGCATCGCTTTACTAAACCGGCGAAGAATGTGATTGAGAAAAATTATCCGATGACGAAGCTGGAGCTTGATGAAACTAAGAGGAAGTGGAAATGGGGACGGTACGGGATTGGGAAATATGTGTACACCGATCGGGAGCAGGAGGAGATTAAAGATACGCTAAGCGGGTATATCCACACTTATTTTCCTCAAGCAAAAATTGAATATTTCACGTAATGAGTCCTTGATTTTGGGGCTGCTGTGCGCTTCAATGATATCAGGTAAGAAAATGGGGAATAAGCGCATGCTGTCCAAGGAAGAGAGGTCTTCAAATGATCGCGGGAAAGGCTCGAACCGCCACCCTTATCGCCCTGACGGTTTATACCGCCATTATGTTATATATCTTGTACTTCGGCTTTGACCGAATGAACAATATTCACGACGGGACGCAAGGTTACAACCTTGTCCCCAACGGCATTCCGCTATCTTTGCCGATAGGCGGATGGAGCTGGCTTTGGTTTTATAACTTTGCGAACTTTGCAGCATTCTTGCCTTATGGGATGTTCGTCCCGCTGGTGGCACGGGTCGGACTTCTCCGGCTTGCAGGGCTTTTTCTCGTTACGATCTCGATTCTTGAAACGCTGCAGTGGGGAACCGGGCTGGGCAGCTTCGATATTGACGACATACTGACGAATATGCTAGGGGTAGTCGTCGGGTATATGGCGCAGCGTTGGGTGCCTCGTCCGAAGGGAACATGGAAGGGATTTGCGAAAATTTTAGCCGCAGCGGCTCTGCTCTCGTTCGGAACGATCGTTGCCGTCCAGGGGATGAATCATTTGATTGAAAAGGCAACAAGCGTTGAGGCCGGCAGAGAGGTCGGGATTGACAGTCTCCCGGTGAAGGCTCGTTCGGTTGTCTGGGACCCTAGCCTCGCCGTTTTTGAAGTCGGCGGTCACCGAGTAAAGCCGCAAGTGAATTTGTTTAGCAGAGAAAATCCCGGATCGATGACCGTTACGTACGCGTTGGATGGAAAATATGTGACCTTCTCCGGTTACATGGCTGTTCCGGACGACATCAGTGAGGGGGTGAGTACGATTGTCATCACCCTGGACGGCGGCGAAGGCGGCACGGCTACGACAACCTTAAGCAGAACGGAGAGCAGCGAACCCCAATATTTTGAAATGGATGCTCGGGGGGCGAGAGAGCTTACCCTAACGGTCAGAAATGAAGACGAGAATCCGAATACGAACGTCCTGCTGTGGGATCTGACCCTCACGGAAATCCAGAGCCGCCGCTAGCATGATCTGAGGCGAGCTTATTGTCGCAATGAAGGGAGAATGCGCATATGAACGACATTGCAGCTGTCAGCCGTAGTTTAAGTTCTCTTCTTCGGGAACTGATCAATGGTCCTCGGCCTGATCAATTTACATGGGTGCTGAATCCGAATCCGGAATCCGGGCTTATTCCTTCGCTGCAACGCTTGAGCTCTGCGGAAGCTTCGGTAAAGCCTCGCTTGGATCGGGCGTGTATCGCCGCTCATGTCCATCATATTCGGTACAGCTTGCAGCTGTTGAATCGTTGGGCGCAAGGCGAGAATGCCTATCAAGATGCTGATTGGGAGCAGAGCTGGCAAGTGGAATCCGTTACGGAGGAAGAGTGGAGTCAACTCATTGAAGGTTTAAGGCACGAGGCCGACAAGTGGATACAACAGGTTCATCTGAGGCGGGATTGGGATGCGGATTCGATGACAGGAGCGATCGCCAGCGCCGCCCATGTTGCCTACCACTTGGGGAGCATCCGGCAAATGCTAGGAACCGGGAGCTGAAAAGTTTTTTTGGAAATCGAGGATTCGGCAGCTTCACCGGGCTGACGGTTCGAAAGCCGCCTGGAAGCAGGCGGCTTTCTTAGGTGCCGGTCCCTCACCTCCGACAAAAACGCGATTCTGCGTCTAGAGGCCGCCGAAGGCGTTTTTGCTGGGGAAGGTTAAACCATCGGAATACCCGTTTGAGGGGCCTGAGCCATTCCAAAAGATTGAAGGTAAGTGTTTTGTGTCGTATCCTTCAGCGTTGGAACTTGATAATATCCTCTTTGGTTGGCATATTGGAATCCCTCATAAGCCAAGTCCGCGGAAGCGTTAGCCCCCTGCTGCATGACCCGACGCAGCGTCGGGTTAGCCATTTCAAGCGCAGCCTTCATTTTTAGGGCGGCGGTCTGCTTGTGGCAGTTGACGATGCACAGGACTACATCAACGTCATCCAACTCCTGTGCGCTTCTGGCCGGAGTTTGAGTTTGCGGATTTCGCAGCCCGTACGAGGGTTGAAACGTTTGATTGATGGGATTTGCCGGCATACCGGCACTCATCCGCCGAGCAGGCACAGCCTGGCCGGCGCCTTGTTGATTGGCTAATTGAACCATATTATTGTACTCCATCGTAAGAGCCTGAATGTGCCGGTCCATAATCGCCTGAAGCATAGGGTCCTGTGCGTGCGGGCGGAATAGATTGAGCGTATTTAACCCGTGAATAGCATCGTTCAACACTTCGTGAAGCTCCAGTACCTCGTGTGCCCCGAGAGAATTCATTTGATTTCCATTCCTCCACAATTGGTTTGTATGCGGTCGTACGATTAAATTGTGCTGCAACCGAATGGAAAATATGCAAACTTTACGGCAGCCTGCAAATTTTATTGCAGCTGTGCCGCTAAAGCTTGCTGCACGCGAGTCACTCCCTGGCTCAAGGCGTGCCCCCCGCCCACTGCGGCGGCAACCGCAACGGCATCCATGATCTCGCTCGGGCTCGCGCCTTGGGACAGCGCTTCTTTCACATGAAAATATGTACATATTTCGTTGTTGGCGAACAAAGCGATCCCAAGGGCGATCAGCTGTTTATTTTTCGCGCTTACTGCATGATCTTCAAAACATTGGGCGGTAAAGCTATGGTATGTCTCAACTACGTTCGGGAGTGTTTCCTTCATATGTCCGACGCCAATTCGATAAGCGTCAACCTTATTGTCCATCAACTTATTCATTAGGCTTACTCCTCTTTCGTGGGTTTGCGTTATAGTTCCCTAAGTTTCCTGTTTTATTCGGCTCAGCGGGTATCTTGCTTGAGCCATGTTGCTGAAACGGTTGACGGACTCGAACCGGTCGCCGGACTCTTCGGCCGTTCAACCGTAGAATTCCCAGAATACAAGCAGCCCCACCAGAACCACGATCATCGCCGCAGGCAGAACGGTCGCCCACTTGTCGCGAGCAGTCGAAGCCGTCCGTTTCTTCCTCCAGGATAGCAGCAGCGCCGCCATGCCTAGTGCAGCCAGTCCCGTCAGAACGTAGTTCGCGAGAAGCTGCGGATACACTTCGGCATAGGCGCGCTCGTTGTTGCTGAGCATCCGCAAGGCCAGAAGCAGATTGTTCGCGACCAGGCCGGTGCCGGTCAAGGTGAGACCCACCCGCAGCTTGCGGCTGGCGGCACGAGGCGCAGGGCGTACTCGGGCTCTTCGCAAGAACGTCTGCACCAGCAATACGATCGGGGCGACGACGAAATAAGCAATGGCCAGCACGGCCAACGCGGCATTCGAAAGCAGCACCGGCATAGATCTGCCGGCAGGCGGCGGCAAGTAATCAGAGGTGTATACGGAGATCTTCTCTACCTTGCCGTGACTGACCTTGGCATACAGCATGGGCCAGATGTTGAGCGCCGGGTCTCCGCTTACTTTCTGATAGAGATAGGGCTGAACCTGCTTATAGCTTGCGGTCGCGCCTGCAAGCGACATCTGGAGCTTATCCGCTCCCTGCGGCTTCAGCTTCATCATCGTCAGATAGGGGAACAGCTTCATGAAGCCATGTTCAGGGCGGCGAGCGGCGACGAACTCGCCTTGAACCTCCGATGCGTCCGGCAGATCGACAGCACCCGCCTGCTCGCGCATGCCGACGATCGCGTTGGCCAGGCCGTATACGATATGGGACTCGCCGGCCTGATTGGCCATGACGATGATGGCGAACCGGTCTTCGGGCACGATCTGCAGATTCGTGGAAAAAGCGATCGTATTCCCGCCATGCCCCAACGTTCGGCGTTGTCCGGGGTATTCCCAGAACCCATGGGCAATGCCCGGCATTTCCTCAGCCGGGGCATAGCTTTGGGCCAGCATTGCGCCCAGCGTCTCCGGCTTGTCGAACAGAGGCGAGGGTTCCCCGGCAGCCGGCAGGAGGGCCATCGCGAACTTGGCCAGATCCTCCGCCGTGCCGTTATTGCCGCCGTTAGGGTACATGGACATGTAATTCCACGCTCCCTGCGCGAAGGCCCCTTCCCCTTCAAGGAAATAACCTTTAGCTTTACGCTCGAGCAGCTCCGGGCGATCCTCTACGACGGAATAGGCGATGGAATCCTTCATGCCTAACGGGTCGAATATATGCTGCTGAACGTATTCATGAAAGGGCTGGCCGCTTATTCTTTCCACAATATACGCCGCCAGAGTGCTGCCATAGTTCGAATAGGCCACAATTTCGCCGGGCTTGTAGATCTGTGCGGGCTGGGCCAGCAGCAGTCCCTCTTCCAGCGGCCTTACTTCCTCAGGGGACTGATAGGCCATGTCAAACATATACTCTTCGAATCCGGCATTGTGGTTCATCAGATTCAGCATCGTAATGGGCTCGCTATATTTTAGCCGGGTTAAGAAATTCGCCGGCAGATAGCTGCGGATATCTTCATTCAGATCGACTTTCCCTTGCTCCGCCAGCTGCATCACGGCCGTCCATACGGCAAGCTTGCTGATCGAGCCCCACTCCATGACCGTCTTCTGTGAGACAGGGATCTGCTGCTCCGCATCGGCATAGCCGTAGCCCTTGGAGAGAATCACCCGGCCATCCTTGACCACCACAATAGACGCGCCTACGACTTGTCGTCCGATGTACTCTTCTACATAACGGTCGACATAGTCTTCCAACCCGGCCAGCGGAATCCCGGAAGGGACCGCTCCGTCATCTCCCCCGCTAACGTTCTCCGCAGCCGATACTGTCGCACTGCTGGACAGAAGCAATAGCATCGAGAACAGAAGTATCAATCCTCTTCGTAACAAGAGACCTCTCCTTTGGCCAAGTAATGTTGCCGCTAGAACATCATGTCCTGCTGCCAATGGTCTTGTGCGTCCGGAAGTTGCTGCACATATCTTGACAAGATCACAAAAAAGCAAAAGGATGCCTCCTATTCATGTGAGTCTGCTGGAACAGACGCACGGGACGCACCCCCTCAACAACATGGCCATTGTATCAAACTATGGGCGGGTTGAGAAGCTCTCTGCATTTTTATCGGTTTAACTGCTCTTGAAGACGCTGCAATCGCTTCTGCATCTCTTCCCGGATTTCATCCGGCGCTTCCCTGACCCGGAGATCCCCGCCCAGAAAAAGAAGCCAGTCGGCCATTTGCGTGACCTCTTCGGGCTTATTGACATGGACGAACGTCTTTAGAATGGCTGTCGTTTGGTAGGGGTTCGTAAAGGAGATGGAAGTCCGTAAGGGATGATACTTTTTGTACTGGGCGATGGCTCCGGGGCCCAGTTCAAGATCAACGTTGATTTCTTCTTCCCGTTTACTTAGCTTTTCGGAGATTTTTTTCCGGCTGATGCTTTTTTTCGCCGGGTCGGGCTTGACGTCTACAAGTCCGTCGACGGGAACCATCAACTTCTTCTCTTCCTGCAGGTCGAAGGCTTCCATCAACCATAGGTTTTTCTCATGGTACAGATGCAGCAGGTAGACGGCGTAGGACTTGCCGCCCTTCTCTTCCTCCGTAGTAATCCACAGATGGCGGTCGACAAGCAGGCTTCGGATCAGCTTCTCCAACATCGGGTGGGGGAGGTCCGATAGCTCGAGCAGATCGGGATTATGCGGATTGGTTCCTGCAAAAAGCAAGATCTGGTTCAGCAGAACGAGGTCGTCCTGCTGGTTCGCGGAGATGAGACCCAGCAGCTTTTCCGCTAAAGACTGACGGCTCTTCAGATAGGGGAGCTGCGCGTTCCGGGTGGCCATGAACGCAATGAACAGAGCTTTGACCTCGTTGTCGGTAAAGCGCACCCCCGGCAGGAGAGAGTTATGCATGACAGAATACCCCCCATCCCTGCCGACCTCCGCGACAAGCGGCATCCCCAAAGCTTCGATTTCCCTAATATCCCGAATCGCAGTCGAACGGGAGATGCGGAACTCCCGCATAATTTCAGTTATCGTAAAATGCGACCGATTATTGATATACCGCATGATGGTGTTGATCCGCTCAACTTTTTTCATGGAAGCTCCTAAACAGTATCATTTTTTGACATGATTAGAAGTTATCATATACCTAGCCGATCAAGAAGGCAAATTCAAGATCAAAGAAAGAAGGCTGCGAACAATGGCGGATTATCGACTGGAAGAAAAAGAGAGCTTTATCGTTTACGGTCTGGGAACGGAGCTGAAGAGCGACTACACGGACTATGCGGGCATCAACAAGGAGAAGTCGGACTTCTGGCAGGTGGTCAGCGAGGATGGAAGGCTGGACAGCTTAAAAGCGATGGCCGTTAACGACTACGTCTTCGCCGTGAACGAGGCTGTGAATCACAAGATGATGTTTTATGCCGGAGTGATGACAGAGGCTGCGGTTCCTTCGTCGGAAGGGTCCAGGGTTATCCAGTTCCCTAAAGGGGAATACCTGGTCGTAAAAGGGGAAGGGAAGACGACCGACGAGTTGAATCAAGCGCTGGCCGGCATGGCCTTCGGCCAGGTGCTGCCGGGCGAGACCCATTTGGCCTATGTAGGAGGGCCGAATACATCGGTGTTGATGGGAGAGCGAGACGGGGTAATCTATGGCGAAATGTGGATTCCCGTCATCAGGAAATAAACCGATCGAAAGGAGGAGCGGCGGTCATGCATACTGTCGTTGATTTTAAGACGGTGTCCACGGCGGGTCTGGATTCTTCGCCTGTCGCGGAGGCGCTTGCCGGATTGCGCGCCAATGAAGCCCGGTACTTCATGAATAAGTACAAGCATGAATTTACCGTGGTGCCCGCCAGCGAGAGCCAGGAGACCCTGGATTATGTGAACCGGATCCTGAAGGAGGAACGCGGCATTGAATTCGCGGCCAAGCCACTGGAGACGTCGCAGTTTCAGGTGGACAATATCAAGTGGACCTTCGTCTTCTATGAAGACGGTCTGGGGGTTAACGTCTTGTACACGGTGGATGATCCCAAGAAGCGGGCCGTCGGGTTTAAGCTTTCCGAGGGGATGGAGGTTCCCCGGGAGCTGGAGGAGAAGAAGTTTAAGTTCGCCAGGCAGAAGTCCAAGCTGGCCGGAACGATTCGGGGCTCGTTTTTCGTCATTAAGGGAGAGTATTAAATAAGGATAGTTGCTTGGGAATTAGTTTGAAGCAAGCGGTATACGGCAACCCCTTTTTGGGGTGAAGCTGTATACCGTTTTTTAGCGGCGGGAAAGGAGTAACGGGGCGCGAGGGCAGCTGATGATCGGATTCGGTTCTTTGGTTGCGTCTTACCGTGGGTATTTTATACTATAACCCGTCATTTTGGAAGGAGCCCCTTATTGAGCGATTGCCGTTGCAGCCCGCCTCCATTCCGAGCGCTAGGGCTTGGCTTATCGAGGCCGCTTGGAGGCCGCAGCCATCGGTTCAGACGGTAATTGACACCTATTTCTGCAGCTTCTATAATAGGCATAAAGAACTAAGTCGAATAATGTCGAATCTGCTCGAAAAATGGCAAACTCGTCGAAAGATGCGGACGCAAAACCACAGGCCTAAGGGGGTTATCCCTATGGCGGCTGGGAATGCCGAAAGCAGGGGTACTTCTCTATCCCTGTAAAGGGTTCTTTATTTTTATAAATGGAGGAGTCGGAATGCGCGGTTCAAATCTGGAAAAGGAAATTCTTCAGCTGATCCAAGGGCTGAACAAGCCAAGCAGCGAGGAGGAAGCAGACGGGCATAACGACCATGCTTCTGACAACTGGGTTATGGTGAAGGATAATCTCATACATACATTTGTAGGAAAATTCGCTCCAGGGCCCATTATTCATGCCGAAGCACCGGTGAGACTAATCGTGAATGGCATCAAAATTGAAGGCGACTATACAGTCAAGCAAGATGACCAGATTGAATGGGAGATTGTTCGGGAGCCGGAATACAAGGTGCTCATTTCTGACGACGCCATGACCGCGTCCTTGCAGTTGAGTACTCTGAATCAATATGAGTGGCGGCTGCAAGACAAAGAAAAAGCCAGTATCGCTAGGATAACAGCGGCGGAGGATACCGGCAAGGTCATCTCCTCCTTGCAGTTGGTGAACATTCTGGAATCGCTGCAGGAGATGGGGATCAAGAACATTAACGTCTCAGCCATCGAGCGCGAGCTGCTGGACCCCACCTTTTGTCCGGTCATCGTATCGCAAGGAGTGCCCCCTATTCCAAGCGTGGACGCAAGGATAGATTTGTTTTTTAAGGAGAACATCGAAAGCAGCTTTGAGGAAATTAACGGAGCAATTGATTTCCGCAACCATTTGAAGATACCAACAGCAAGCAAAGGAGATGTGGTCGCGAGAAAGGTTCTCCCTGTATACGGCAAGAATGGTTTTGACGTATACGGAAACACCGTTGAGCCGAACAGGCCGATCGATTACATTATGATCGCGAAATCGAATGCAGCACTATCCGGAAACAATGAAATTGTCGCTACGAAAAAGGGCAGACCCAAGGTGACGGGAGACCGGATTAAATTTATTGAAGTTAACGATTGCTACGTAGTATCCGGAGATGTAAATCTTGAAACCGGGAATATATTTTTTACCGGCGATGTTGTCGTATATGGCGACGTTACAGACGGTATGCTGGTTGAGTCTCTGGGCAATGTATATGTGGCGGGCAGCGTTTTTCGGGCAACGGTAACGGCGACAGGCAGTATATCCGTTAAAGGAAATGTCATCGGAGCGAATTTATATTCCGGCCAGTACGGTGTCCTTTTCAATCGCCTGTACAATTTCTCGTTGTCGCTTCACGAACAGTTGCAGCAACTGCGAAATGCGCTGAAGCAGCTAGTGGGCAAGCTGGAAGAAAGGGGGCTCCCATTTACGTTTCAACAGGCGCTGCGAATGCTGCTGGAGTCGAAGTTTAAAGAGATTCCATCCCTGGTCAAGGAAATTCTGGTTTGTATTGCGAACATTCAAAACATACAATCGGGCATGATGTCTGAACTTAAGGAGAAGCTGCTTGGGCTTCAAGACCCGATGACCGTATGGGATTCTTCCTTTTATACCTATATTTCATCCTTGCAGTACCTGCTTGTCGAAACTTTTGAGCATATTAAGCGTTCTGAGGAGACAACGGTATTGTGCGAATTCGATCAGTGCCACAAAAGTAAAATACTGTCTAACGGAGACATCGTCGTTTATAGAGAGGGTGTGCTGCAAAGCACGCTGTACTCGAAGCAAAATATTGTGTTTAAAGATCCGGATGCCATCTGCAGAGGATCGACGCTGGAGGCGGGACTTTCCGTCTCGGCAGCGGTGGTCGGCGGAGAAACAGGCGGGGAAGTGACGGTGAAAGCGGGAAGAAGACTTTTGGTTCACCGAATGTACGGCGGGAAAGTGGTCATCGATAACCGATATATCCATCAGCTATCGGAACCGTTATATGATGTGGCTTTGTATGTTTCCGACAATCGGCTTGTCATCGAATCGATTCATAAAGCGGACTAATCATTTGGTCGGAGGGCTCAAACATGAATAAGCCAGATATCCAGTCAGGAGACGGGAACCGTACACTGTTTCAATCGATCAACGGGTTTCGCGTTTTAATGGAGGCCATTCCGTATCCCGTATTTGTTAAGGACCTAAGAGATGGTGTGATCGTACAGAATCAAGTGGCGAAGAAGCTGTTTGATCTTGCGCAGAGGAGCGGCAGGCTCTTATCCTTACTTGACTTTGGACAAAATAATCCGAACCTTTGGGTGAAGCGGGAGCCGATTTCCACCTTCGAAGAGCTGATGTTGAACGGCGAATCCATCAGTTTCCATATTTTGCAAATTCCGATCTTTGATGAGGACGGTTCCAGACGGGGCCTGCTGATATCCTGCCACGACGTGACAGAGTCTGTTCGGCTGCAAAAAAGCTTGCTTCAACAAAACGATGTACTTGAAATGATAGCGAACCGGGAGCCGCTGAACCAAATATTGAGGTCGATTATATTAGATGTCGAAGGACAGACCGATGCGGTGGTATCGGTTCTATGCAAGGAAGGAAACACGCTTGTGCATTGCGAAGCGCCAAACCTGCCGGAGGCTTACATCGATGCGATCAACGGAATGTCTATCGGGCCTACGAACGGCTCCTGCGGAACGGCTGCCTATTCAAAGGCGCAGATCGTCTCGATTGATATTACAACCGATCCGTTGTGGGACGATTATCGCCATATAGCAGCCCCCCATGGATTTAAAGCCTGCTGGTCCACGCCTATTCTGGGGAAGGAACAGGAGGTGCTGGGTACCTTCGCGTTGTATTATAAACACGTTCACGCCCCCAGCTATATGGAGCAAGAGGTCATTAAAATCGCTACCCATCTCTCCAAGTTGGCCATACAGCAAGAGCTAGCGGAGCAGCAGATCAAACATATGGCTTACTATGATCTGATAACCGACTTACCCAACCGGAAATTTCTGAATGAAGAGCTGGAGCTCAAAATCAAGGCCTCCGAGTCGCAAGATCATACGTTGGCGGTGATGGTTCTGGACTTGGACGATTTCAAAATGGTCAACGATTCCATCGGAAATGAATTGGGCGATGTGCTAATCCGGGAAATCGGAAATCGAATCGCCCATTCGCTTTCCCGAGAAGGATTCGTTGCTAGGGTGGACGGCGATGAATTTGCCATTCTCCTAAGCGATGCGTCCGTTGAAGAAGCTTGCGAAGAAGCCAGAAAAATTCTCGACGGCTTTGCTGTACCTTTCTGCGTCAATGGTCAAGATTGTTTTGTAACGGCAAGTATAGGCATCTGCTTATCTCCGTACGACGGACAAGAGGCAGGAGCGCTGATCATGCACGCCGATGCGGCTATGTATGAAGCTAAACGCAAGGGCGGAAATCGATTCCAGCTTTATTCCTCGGATTTCGACTACCCGGCGTCGGAACGGTTGGCGCTGCTCACCGATCTTCGCAAAGCGGTGAATAGCAGCGACTTTACACTGGACTACCAGCCTCAATTCGATGTAGTCAACCGCGAGCTCATTGGGTTTGAAGCGCTTATTCGCTGGAACCATAAGGAGAAAGGGCGAATCGAACCGGGGACGTTTATTACGCTTGCTGAGGATAGAGGACTCATTCAAAAAATCGGCGACTGGGTTCTCCAAGAGGCATGCCGGCAGTGGAAAGAATGGCGAGACCTGTACCAGAAGGAAGTGTTGATCTCGATCAACTTATCCCCGCAGCAGCTGTTTGAGCCCGGTTTTGCGAATAAGGTGCAGGAGATCCTGTCCACCTATGAGATGGAGCCTGCATGCCTTGAAATTGAGGTCACGGAAAATATGATGATGAATCCGGATAAGGTCATCAAAATTTTGCAGGATCTGAAACAGGTCGGCGTGAAAATTGCGATTGACGATTTTGGCACAGGGTACAGCTCGCTTTCCTATCTCATTGCGCTCCCCTTTGACCGGTTGAAAATTGATCGATCCTTCATCGTAAACTTGTTAAACGATACAAAAACCCGAAGTATCGTCAAAATGTTAATTGATCTCGGCAACAACTTAAACGTTCAGGTGATCGCGGAGGGAGTCGAGGAGGAGGAACAGCTGCTTTTTCTGAGCAGCCACGGATGTTCGCAGGTACAGGGCTTCTATACGGGACATCCCGTTCAGCCTCGGCTTGCAGCCAAGATGTTGATATAGCCCATGGGGCGCAGCTCATTCCCATTTCATGAGGACCTTCTGGGGCAGGGCGAAAAAGCAGCTGCAGAGCCCGCTTACCGAAGTGTTATAATAAGGTAGCGAATAACTCCTAAAAGCAGGTACGGCTTGGGAGAACAACAGGCACAATAGGCCGGACCCGGTTTTATGCGGGCAGGAGGGTAAACTCGATGTCATTCCCCATCTTGGCCACGAAACGGTATATTCCAGCGCCTCGGCCGATGGCGGTTCTCCGTCCGCGTCTGACGGCAAGGCTCAACCAGGGCTTATACCGCAAGCTTACCCTGATCTCCGCCCCTGCGGGCTACGGCAAAACGGCTTTGGTCAGCGAATGGCTCGCCGACTGCGGAAGGCCGGCCGCGTGGCTGTCGCTTGAGGAAGGCGACAGCGAGCTTGCGCGCTTCTTGACGTGTATGATTGCCTCATTGCAGACCCTCGAGGAGAAGGTGGGAACGGGGGTGCTTGCCGTGCTTCAATCTCCTCAGCGGCCGCCGACCGAGTCGATTCTGGCCGCCCTTCTTAACGAGATCGAGGCTCTCCCGACTCCCTTCCTTCTCGTTCTCGACGACTATCACGCGGCTCGTTCGGAAGAGGTGGACGATGCTGTAGGCTTCCTGCTGGATCATCTGCCCGCTCGAATGCATCTGGTCATAACGACCCGCGAGGATCCGGGCGTCCCGTTGGCCCGTTTGCGAGCTAGGGACCAGCTGACCGAGCTCCGCGCAGCCGACATGAGGTTTACTCTCTCCGAATCCGAGGATTTCCTGAACCGGACGATGGGCCTTAACCTGTCTGCGGAGCAGGTCGCTTCGCTGGAAGCGCGCACCGAGGGCTGGGCTGCGGGTCTCCAACTGGCTGCGGTCTCCATTCAGGGAGACCGCGACGCGGAGCGGCTTATTCCGTCCTTCACCGGCAGTCATTATTTCGTGCTGGATTATCTGATAGAAGAGGTGCTGCAGCGGCAATCCGAAGCTTTACAGGCCTTCGTGCTGCGGACATCGATCCTCGACCGTCTGAGCGGCTCTCTCTGCGATGCCGTGACGCTCGATTCCGCGGGCTCCGCCCAACAGGCTTTAATGGATCTGGAGCGAAGAAATTTATTCGTTGTCCCCCTGGACAAGGAACGGCGGTGGTATCGCTACCATCATCTATTTGCCGATCTTCTCCGCAGAAGACTGCAGGAAAGTCTCGACAGAGACGCGATCGCGGAGCTGCATAGACGGGCGAGCGAATGGTACGAGAACGACGGCTTCGAGATCGAAGCGTTCCGCCATGCTGCGGAATCCCGGGACATCGGGCGTGCGGCGCGCCTGCTCGAAGGCGGGGGCATGCCTCTGCATCTTCGCGGAGCTGCGGGCCTGTCGCTGAGCTGGCTGCAGTCGCTGCCAGCCGCTGAGCTGGACGCTCGGCCTTCGCTGTGGGTCATGTATGGTTCGGCTCTGCTGTTTACGGGCAAGCCAACGGGCGTCGAGTCTAAGCTGCAGGCGGCGGAGGCGGCCCTGACGGATGCGGAACCGGACGTCGGAGCCAGAGATCTGATCGGATGGATTGCCGCGACCCGGGCCACACTGGCCTCCTTGGCGCTGACCGGCGAGCATTCGAATCGGAGCCTGCAGGCAGCCGAAGCCGCCATGGGAAATGCGGAACCGGACGACAGGACCGACGAGCTGGTCGGCCTGATTGCGCCTGCAAGCGACGCAGGGATCGGGGAGAACGAAGGAGTGGAGAGAGTGATCTGCCAATCGCGGCGAGCGTTGGCTTATTTGCGCCCGGACAATCTTCCCGTTCGGGCGGCAGCCGCTTGGATGCTGGGCGTAGCCTGTCAGCGACGGGGACTTCATGCCGACGCTCGCGAGGCCTATCGCGAGGTCGTCGCAAACTGCCAGGCGATGGGTCACCAGCTGATGGCGGTAATGGCCGTCATAGGGCTGGGCCAGCTCGAGGAAGCGGAGAACCGGCCCCGTTCGGCGGAAGAATACTACCAGGAAGCTCAGCGCCTGGGCGGCGATCTGCCGCTGCCGGCTCTCCGCGAAGCGCAGCGGGGTCTGGAGCGCGTACGCAGGAGCGGGATGGAGAAGAGCCGCCTGATCGAGCCGCTCAGCCAGCGAGAAACCGAAG
Organism: Cohnella hongkongensis; assembly: GCF_042654645.1. Lineage (NCBI taxonomy): Bacteria > Bacillati > Bacillota > Bacilli > Caryophanales > Paenibacillaceae > Cohnella > Cohnella hongkongensis. Next base: position 79,400 of record NZ_JBHSEP010000004.1, read on the forward strand.
TGCTCGAGCTCATCGCCAAGGGATTGTCGAACAAGGAAATCGGCGAGCGGCTCTTCCTCGCCCTGGACACGGTCAAAGGGCACAACCGCCGAATTTTCGAGAAGCTTCAGGTCCAGAGGCGTACGGAAGCGGTCGTCCGCGCCGCCGAATTGAACCTGCTCCCCCCCACCCGCAAATCACACTAAAGTGTCTACAGCCCCTCATTCTCCTCGAGCTATACTGCATACAAAAGAGTGAAGCGAAGAGGAGATAAAGGATGAAAAAAGCGGCAAGAACGGCAGGAGCATTGTTTCTGGTGGCGACGGGGGCCTACCTGATCGGAAGCGGTCTACTGGACGGGGTTCTGCATCGCCCGGATTTTCTCGCCAGTCTGTATCCGGATCGAGCGACCGCGGCTGCGGGCGTTTTCCTGGAGTTATTGAATGCCATGGCGGTGGTGGGGATCGCCGTTCTTCTGTACCCGGTCTTGCAGAAGCATAACGAAGCGTACGCCCTTGGATACTTCGGATCCCGGCTGCTGGAGTCCGCACTGCTTCTGGCAAGTGCCGTCTGTCCGCTGGCGCTGGTCGCGTTGAGCGAGATTTACCTCGCGGCAGACGCGGCCCAAGGCTCATACCTGGAGACGATCGGAAAGATAGGGCTGGAGGTCCGGTCCGCGCTTTTCCAGATGGCCATGATCGTGCTGAGTCTGGGCAGCTTGCTGCTGTGCCGTGTCCTCTACCGGGCGAGACTGATTCCGCGAATCTTGTCGGTCATCGGGTTCGTCGGGTATGCGGCTTTGTTGGCAAGCGGCTGTCTCGCGCTCTTGGGCTACGACGTCGGATCCGTCCTGTATATTCCGGGAGCCGTATTCGAGATCGCGTTTCCCGTCTGGATCATGGCGAAGGGGTTCGATCTCCGCGCGGAGCGCACCTGAAGTTTTCTGACCGTCCCGCTGCTTGTCGTGACGGGCGCGCTTTACAAGACGTCGGTTGTTCCATTACGCTTGTATCGGGGAATCTACTGGCGGCACGAAGCAGGACGACTTGCTCGTGCGAGGAGGAACAGGCGATGTTGAACAAAGATTTGCTGATCGGGGATGTCATGCACGAATGGTCGGGGACGCGCCGGCTGCTGGCCGGCTTGCCGGACGGGAATTTCGATTGGAGGCCGCATGAGAAGTCGTATACGCTCGGCGAACTGGCGACGCACGTCGTGAACCTGTTGAACTGGCAGTTGAGCATTCTTCGCGATCCGGAGATTGATCTGGCGGCCATTCCGGCCCGGCGGACGGCGTTAACGAGCCGTCAGGCGCTTCTAGACGAGTTCGATACGAACATCCGGGAGCTGGAGCGCGCGCTGGACGCCGTCGACGAAGCGGCGCTGGCTTCGGACTGGACGCTTCGCCGGGGCGATACGATCATGGCCGTTCAGCCGAAGGCGATGGCGTTCCGCACAGTGGGCATGAGCCACATGGTTCATCACCGGGCGCAGCTCGGCGTGTATTTGCGTCTGCTCGACCAGCCGGTGCCGGGCGTCTATGGCCCAAGCGCCGACGAGCTCGGCCTGTAAAACGATCCGAATTGCGTGAGGCCCGTCGGACTTGTCCGGCGGGCCTTATCCTGAGAAAATGTGCAAGGCCCGTGAAGCCGCATGTTCCGCTAGGGAACTGCGCGGCTCGCGGGCCGTTGTTTTTTTCGTGAAAGTAAAAAATTCGCTATCCTTTTCTGAGCCCCTTCCGACAAAAACGCGATTCGGCGTCCAGAGGACGCCGAAGCCGTTTTTGCTTGGCCGATCCTCTAGGACTTCGCAACTCGATTATGCTTGGCCGTCCTAACCGCTCTTTTTTAAAGCGATCTAACGTTTGTTGACTGCATTCTCATGTTTTTGGTCTGGAATCGCTCCGGGGATTTTCTATACAATGAACATCAATCGGATGAGACTTAAGGTTACGGCGAATGCGCTTATACGGGAATGAAAGCGTATGCAAGGCGGGGTTTAACCGGTGGAAGGAATGGCCAACAAGGGGGGGTTAAGATGGACAAGAAGAGCGGGCGAGTGCGTCAGCGAACGCGCTGGCGCACCCAGGATACCGAGCTGACGCTTCTGGCCCTGCCGACGACCATTTGGTATGTCTTGTTTTGTTTCTTGCCGATGTTCGGCCTGGTGATTGCCTTTAAGGACTTCAAGATCCATGGGGGATTTCTAAGCAATGTGATCCGCAGCGAGTGGACCGGCCTTAAGAACTTCGAATTTCTGTTCAAGTCCAACGACGCCTGGATCGTGATCCGCAACACGCTGGGCTACAATATGATCTTCATCGTACTGGGCATTGCGATCCCCGTCGTCCTCGCGCTGATGATCGGTCAACTTCACAGCAGCAAGGCCGGCAAGCTCTATCAAACGCTTATGTTTTTGCCGTATTTCCTGTCCTGGGTCGTCGTTTCCGCCATTGTCTGGTCCTTCCTGAGCTTCGACAAAGGGATCGCCAACCAGCTCCTGACCGGCCTGGGCGTGGATCCTGTGAACTGGTATATGGAGCCCAAGTATTGGCCGTACTTTCTTATTTTCATGAACGTATGGAAGGGGCTGGGGTACGGAATGGTGGTCTATCTGGCGACCATCACCGGCATCGACAGCACGTATTACGAGGCGGCCGTCATCGACGGCGCCTCCAAGTGGCAGCAGGCGCGATACGTTACGCTGCCCCTCATGAAGCTGGTCATCGTCATGATGTTCATTCTGGCCGTAGGCCGCATCTTCTACACGGATTTCGGCTTGTTCTTCCAAGTGCCGCGGGACTCCAACTCGTTGTTCGACGTCGTGACGACCATCGACGTTCTCGTCTACAAGCAGCTGAAGACCGCAACGGTAGGCATGGCTTCCGCCTCCGCCTTCGTGCAATCCGTCATGGGCTGCTTGACCATTCTGTTGGCCAACTGGATCGTTCGCCGCGTAGATCCGGACAGCGCCATGATGTAAAGGGGGATGCGAGGCATGAAATCGAGAGCGGCCTACGAGTCTGGTCTCGACAGATTCAACCGAATCGGGACCGTCACGAACTGGACCTTCCATCTGATCTTTATTCTACTGGCTTTGGCGTGTCTCGTGCCTGTCCTGGTCGTTCTGTCCATCTCGCTGACCAGCGAGGATTCGATCCGCCATGACGGCTATCGCCTCATTCCGGCGGTCTTCTCCGGAGAGGCTTATCAGTATATCGCCCGGCAAGGGCAGATGATTACCCGGGCGCTCGGCGTCTCCGTGCTTGTGACCGCCGTCGGCACCGTGCTCGGCGTCGTGCTTACGACTTCGATGGGGTATGTCCTCTCGAGGCCGAATTACAAGCTCAAGGGGCTGCTGACCTGGGTCGTATTCATCCCGATGGTGTTTAACGGAGGTCTGGTGTCCAGCTACTATATCAACTCGAATCTGCTGGGATTGAAGGACTCGGTTTGGGCGTTGATTCTGCCGCTGGCCGTCTCCTCCTTTAACGTCATTATTTGCAAAACCTTTTTCAGGAGCACGATACCGGACGCGCTGATCGAATCCGCCGAGATCGACGGCGCGGGCCAGCTGCGCATCTACTGCTCGCTCGTGCTGCCGATCTCCCTGCCGGTGCTGGCGACAATCGGCCTGTTCCTGTGCTTCGCTTATTGGAACGACTGGTTCCAATCCATGCTGTACATTGACAACCAGAATCTGTACTCGCTGCAGGCGCTGCTGAACAGCTTGATGAGCAACGTGGACGCCTTGGCCAAGAACGCCTCCAGCATGGGCATCAGCTATGCGGAGCTTGTCGCGACGATGCCCAAGGAATCGGCGCGCATGGCGGTGGCCATCGTCATCGTCGTCCCCGTCGCCATCGTCTATCCGTTCTTCCAACGATATTTTATTTCCGGATTGACGGTAGGCGCCGTGAAGGGATAACCCCGCAATAAACCGGCCATCTCCGGTTTATGATATCCGCCGCGCCCGGGTTGGCGCCGGCGGGAATAAGAAGAACGATACCAAAGGGAGGAAATGAAAATGAAAGAAACGAAGAGAAAGCTTCTTGCCATCGGCGCCGCGGCTCTTCTAACTACCGCTCTGGCGGGCTGCGGGTCCTCAAATTCCGGCTCCGAGCCAAGCGCGAGCGCGCCCTCGGGCTCCAGCGCGCCTACGGAGTCGAGCAAGCCGGCCGACTCCAGTCAGGCGCCTACGCTTGTCTGGTGGACGATCGGCGGCCAAGTGCCGGCCAACTTCGACAAAGCCGTCGCCGCAATGAACGAGTATACGGCCGAGAAGATCGGCGTGAAAATCGACATCAAGGTCGCCAGCTGGGGCGACTGGGATACGAAGATCAATACGATCGTGAACACCGGCGAGCCGTTCGACATCATGTTTACGAACAACAGCAAATACAGCCAGCAAGTGGCCATGGGCGCGTTCGCTGACCTGACCGACCTGGTGCAAAGCGAGACGCCCGAGCTCTATAACTTCATCCCTCAGAAAGTCTGGGACGGAACGAAGATCGGCGGGAAAATCTATTCCGTGCCGACGTACAAGGATTCGTCTCTGACCCAATACTGGGTGTTCGACCATAAGTACGTGGAGAAGTACGGCATCGATACGGCAAGCATCAAAACGCTGCAGGATCTCGACAAGCCTTTCCGCGATATGAAGGCCGGCGAAGGCCGAAGCTTCTATCCGCTGCCGCTCACCCAGGGCGACGGGTTTAACGGATTCTTTAACGGTTATGACGATATGACGCTCGGTCTGCCGCCGATCGGCGTCAAGGTCGACGACGCCTCCCGCCAAGCCGTCTCCGTGCTGGAGCAGCCGGACATCATGGATGGCCTGAAGCTGCTGCACCAGTGGTACAAGGACGGCATCATCAATCCGGACGCTCCGACCAAGACCGAGGCGGACAAGGGCCGGCCGTTCTTCGCGGCGCAGGCGTTCCCCGGCGCGGAGGCGAACTGGCAGATTACCGAGGGCGTCGAGAAGTACGACATGTTCCCGATCTTCGGTCCGATCTATACGACGAGCACGATTCAAGGCTCCCTGAACGCCATCTCGGCCAACTCGAAATACAAGAACGAAGCTTTGAAATATTTGCAATTGGTCAATACGGATTCCAAGCTGCGCAATATGCTGGCCTTCGGGGAACTGGGCGTCGACTATGACCCTGTGGACGGCGAGAAAGTCATCGAGCGCAAGACGGACACATGGCCGCTGGCCGCCTACACGCAAGGAACGTTCTTCAATATGGCGGTCACCAAGGGCGCTCCGGTCGATCAGTGGGAGCAGGTTCGCAAGCTGAACGATCAGGCGACCTCCTCCACGAACCTGGGCTTTGCCCTGGACATCAGCGAGCTGAGCACTGAAGTGGCCAACACGAAGGCGGTCTGGGACAAATACCGGTACGAGCTGCTTACAGGCGCTTCCGATCCGGAGCAGATGGTGCCGAAGATCGTGGCCGAGCTGAAGGCTGCCGGCATGGATACGATTATGAACGCCGCCCAAGAGCAGATCGATACGTATTTCCAATAAGCGCCGCTAGCCATCGATCGTTGAAGCCCCGAACGGGAAGGCCGTTCGGGGTTTCAAGCGCCTTGTTCGTCGACCGGTATGGATCCGCTTTCAACTTGGGGATTGCTTTCAGCGATAAAGACGTTATATGGTTGAAAGCGAGAGGCGACAAACCCCACGGCAAAGGAGACGCCGCATGCTCTCATTTATGCGAATCAGAATCTATCGCGGCAAGTTCGTTGCTTATGCGGTATTTGTGGTGTTCATCGGCCTCGCCTTGGGCGCGCTCACTTGCGCGGTGCTGCTGGATCAGTGGATAGGCAATTCCCGGAACGAAGCTGCCGGAGCGTTCTCCCGGGCGGAAAGCGCGCTTCAGTACGATGCCGACCGTATCGAAGCGTTCATGCAGCGGGTGTACTCCAACAGCGAGCTGGTGGCCGACATTCGCAGCTTCCTGGGCAACAACGCGGAAGGCTATTTGACGGCCAGGCTGCAGGACAGCGAATACCATCGTCCGCTCGTCTCCTTCCCCGACGACATGAAAGCCTTCCTGAGCAACGGCGGCAAGGGAGACATCACCCAGATCAGCCTGCATACCGGGCAAGAGGGCAACGTGATCCGTTTCGACAGCAGCGGCAATACGAGCTTCCTGTTTCGTCTGCCCAATACGGACGAGATGTTCCGCGATTCGATTCGCAAGGGCTTCGTCTACCACAAGAAGCTATCGGATCCGAACCAGATTTCTCGACAGCTGGGCGAATTTCGATTTCTGGCCAGCAGCGAGCGGATATTCGGCACGGTGAAAATGGACCAGTCGGACGAAGCGGCAGCCGTGAGCGCATCCGGAGACGTGTACCTGATCTCCGGCGGCGGACCCGACACGGAAGAGCTCGTTCGGCGGATCGCCGCGGATGGGCGCGCGCATGGCTTTCTCAAGACAGGCTGGGCGAATCGCGCCTACTTTGTGGCGTTTAACTCCAACGGGTTCGATTACCGGTTCGTCAGCGTTGTGGATCTGGCCTCCCTCATCCGTCGTAACGCGAGCGTGCTGATCGGCGTATTTCTGATCGTGTTGGCCGCGATGGTCTGCGTCCTGATGCTGATCGTCTACAACCTGCGCGAGGACGCGAACTTCCTGCGCCGGATTATCGCTTCCATCGGACGCGCCAAAACGGCGGATTTTACGCGGCTGAGCCCGGCCCGCTACCGGAGGAACGAGTACGGCATGATCGCCCGGGAGCTGGACGATATGATTCACCAGCTCGATCGGCATATCCGCACCAACTATCTCCTGAAGCTCAAGCAGCAGGAGACAGAAATGAAAGCGCTTCAGAATCAGATCAATCCTCATTTCCTATACAATACGCTGGAGGTGATTCGTTCCTCTGCCCTGGTGAACAGCGCAGACTATACCTCCGACGCGATCGCCACCTTGGGTGCGCTGTACCGCGACATCGTGAAGAACGACAATATCATCACGCTCGGCAACGAGCTGAGCCTGCTCCAAAAGTATTTGAAAATTATGGAGTTCAAATATCCGAATCGTTTTTTTTATCAGTTTAATGTGGAGACGGCGCTGCACGCTTTGCCCACCGTGAAATTTTGGCTGCAGCCGCTGGCGGAGAATTTTTTCGTGCACGGCTTTCGCCCGGAGAGCGAGTACAACCTGCTCGTCGTGAACGGTTGGGAGGAGGATTCGCACTTCGTGCTGGAGGTCGTGGACAACGGCCGCCGGATCTCCGAGGAGCGCCTGGCCGAAGTTAGGAGAAGGCTGGCCAGAGGGGACGACGCCCCGGTGGAGAACATTGGCTTGCGCAACGTGTACACCCGTCTGCACTTCTTTTACGGGTCAGGTTTCTCCATGAAGATCGACAACAACAAGGAAGCCGGCGTTCAGATATCCGTAATCCTATCCAAGGAGGCGATTAGGGATGTACAAGCTGCTGATCGTAGATGACGAACCGCAGATTCTGGAGGGCATGAAGCGTACGCTGGACTGGGAGAAATACGGCTTCGGCCGCATCGAGACGAGCGAAACGTATGAGGGCGCGATTTCCAAGGCGGTGGAGCTGTTGCCGGATTTGGCGATCTTCGACGTGTGCATCGGCAAGCAGCGCGGCTACGATGCCATCCACAGGCTTAACGAGCTGCACCTTCCCTCGAAATATATCATGATGAGCGGGTATGGCGAATTCCAGTATGCGCTGGAGGCGATCCGCTGCGGGGCCAAGGACTATCTGCTTAAGCCCGTCGATCGTCTGAAGCTGAAGCATCTGGTCGAGAGAATTATCGTAGAGGATTTGAACGGCACGGTGGAGGGCGCCGATCGCGACGACCTGGATATCGACCCGGTGCTTGGCGTGCGCTACGACAGCCTGTCCAGGCTGACCAATCGCATTCTGCTGATCGTCAAGGCGGAATACGCCCAGAACTTGAGCCTGAAATCGGTTGCGGAGCGCTTTCGCATGAACGGAACGTACCTGGGGCAGCTTTTCCTGAAGGAGACGCACAAGAAGTTCTCCGAATATCTCATGGCCTACCGAATGCTGCGCGCCCGGGAACGCATTCAGTCCACGGACGAGAAGATCAGATCCGTCGCGCTGTCTGTCGGATATCCGAACTTGAACTACTTCTATTCTCATTTCCATGCTTATTTCGGCAAATCGCCGTCGGATATGCGCAGAAAGGAATAACGCCGACATGCGACAAGAGCGAACCTTAAGCCGTCTTGCCGTGTTCTTCGCGCTGGCGCTGGCGCTGCCGATATCCGGATGCTTCTCGGCGTCCGGCGATGGCGGGCATGCCTCAATAAGCAGAGATACGGTGAACCTGATCTATTATACGATCGGAGATCCCGACAAGGACCTTCAGATGGTCAACGACAAGATTAACGAGGTGCTGGCGAGGAAGATCGGCGTTACGATCACTTATATAAAAGTGGGGTGGCAGGAATACGAGGACCGCCTGAACACGTTAGTGTCTGCAGGCACGCCTTTCGACATCGCTTTTGCTATGGAGTATGCGACTTACGCTCAGCGCGGCGCGTGGCTAAGGCTTAACGACCATCTGTCCACCGTAGGGAAGGAAATGTACGACGCGATCGACCCGGTTTTCTGGCAGGGCGTGCGGATGGACGACGGAGGCATCTACGGCGTGCCCACCAATAAGGAGCTGGCCGTGCGCGATCATTGGATGTACCCGGAGGCGCTGGTCAAGAAGCACGGCATCGACATCTCCAAGTATACGACGCTCGCTTCCCTCGAGCCGCTGCTGCGAATGATCAAGGAGAAGGAGCCCGATTATCTTCCGATGGAGCTCGACAAGGGCTCGCAAAATTTCTTCGCGCTGGACGGCTATCAATACGTGTCGGAGAAAACGCTTCCGCTTATGGTGCGAGATCAGGAACCCGATGCTCCGGTCGTGAATATCTTCGAAACCGAGGAAGCCCGCAACGTGCTGGATCTTCTGCGGCGCTACTATGCGGAGGGCTTTATTAACGAGGACGCGGCCTTGCGGGAAAACCCGGGACTGAAGCGGGGCGCGCTGGTATTCTGGAAAGCCGCGGGAGGCGGACCGCTGTCGGAGAACAGCTGGAGCAAGGATCGCGGCTACAAGCTGGTGGCGCACCCGGTAACCCCCGCGCTAATTACGACCGAATCGACTCGGGGAGGGGTTATGGCCGTAAGCGCGGATACGAAGCACCCCGTCGAAGCCGTCAAGTTCCTCAATCTGCTGAATACGGATCCGGAAGTGCGCAATCTGTTTAACTTCGGAATCGAAGGCGTGCACTATACGTTGGACGACAACGGCCAGGTGGTGCCCAGTCCGCTCAAGGATCATAACGGCCATCCGCTCCCGGACGCTCAGCCAAGCTATGTAGGGGTACAGTACACCCAAGGCAACTGGTTCATCTTGAAGACGATGGGCGGACAATTCCCGGATCCCTTGGACAAGTGGGACCAGTTTCTAGCCAGCAACCGCGAGGCGGTGAATTCGAGCACGCTGGGCTTCACCCCCGACTTGTCCCGGATGCCGATCCAGGTGCAGAACATTCAGATGGTTTGGGAGAAGTACTATCCCGGCCTGATGACGGGCAGCGTGAATGTGGACACCGTGCTGCCGAAATTTAACCAGGAGCTTCGGCAGGCGGGCATCGACGAGGTGCGGATCGAAGTGCAGAAGCAGCTGGACGCCTGGCGGGCCGCCCAGCGCGTCGACGTGCTGGAGATGGATAGAATGCGTTAGCCGAGCGATCCGTTCCTGCGCGATGCGGAACCGCTGCCGTCGAGACGAACCTTTAACGCCTTTTTGGGCGCGGCAGGCGTTCCCTCTTTTTTTCACCAGAGCGCAGCGGTTCCTTCAAGTCTCTCGGCGGTGCTTCTCCCGGTATTCGGACGCGCTGACGCCGAATCGGCGCTTGAACGCCCGGGCGAACGTGTTCGCCGAATTGTAGCCGACCTTCGCCCCGATCCGGTTCACCGGCAGCTCGGTTTCCTCCAACAGTGTCCTTGCCTTGCCCAGCCGCAGCTTCTCGACGAATTCGTTGAAGTTTTCCCCGGTCTGAAGCTTGAACGCCCGGGACATATAGGCCTCGGATACGCCGAAGTTCTCGGCCAGGCCGATCAGAGACAGCGAGCTGTCCTCGTACTGGCTCTCGATATAGCGCCGGACCTTCTGGATCAAGCCCGATTGCGGCTCGGCCTGCGCGCGGCGACAAGCTCCACCGCTTCGTCCAGCATTTCCCGGATGGCAGCGAGGCTGTATTCGTCTGGCGACCGGCGGGCGTCTGCTCTCTCGAGTCGCCAATGCGGCGCTGTTCTTGACTTCCAATGCACTCCCCCATGTTGTCAGGTTAAGCAAACGGTCAACAAGCGGCCTTGCAGGAATCGTCCCAGTTGTCGGCGGAGCCCCGACGGTCATCGCGAACAAGGCCAACTCGTGCCAATCCACGCCAACCCCCGCCAGTCCAGGCCAACACACACCAACCCCGCGAGCCCCCGCCAGTCCAGGCCAACACACGCCAACCCCGCGAGCCCCCGCCAGTCCAGGCCAACTTACGCACTCCGCTAACCCCGCCAGTCCAGACCAACCTACGCACTCCGCTAACCCCCGCTAGTCCAGACCAACCTACGCACTCCGCTAACCCCCGCCAGTCCAGGCCAACACACACCAACCCGGCGAGCCCCCGCCAGCCCACTAACGTAACGGTTGTCAGCGCCGCTAATTGTGCCATTTTCGCAGTACGGAGGTTGTAACGGTTGCGGCAGCGGCTATTTCAGCCGAAAATGCGCCGTTTCGCTCGATAACCCCAAAATAAGCGCGGTGGCAACCGTTAGCTTTTTCTTTTTCGGGAAAACGATCGATTAAGCGCCACTGCAACCGTTAGACGTTGCCGGCAGGTTGCGCGCCTTCGATCGCATACTATCGGTCGCATACTATCGGTCGCATACTATCGGTCGCATACCATCGACCGTATGCCGTCGATTGCATACGACAACGGCTTAACCTGACAACATTGATGCACTCCCCCCCTGGCATGACTGTCGTGTCGTCATGCCCCAATATACGGGGAGAACGCTTTCAATGTAAATATTCAATCCTTGATCGGCATGACGATAGTTGCCCTGAATTCGGGAGAGAGGGGAAGGGCGCGCGCGAGCAGGCTCGAGAAAACTTGAGAAAGCCCGCCCGGCCGGGGAAGAAGGAAGAGGGAGGAGCCGGCCTAAGCCGTGAAGATTAGTGCCGAATAGGCGGGGGGCTTCCGACTGCGGGATTGGAAAGATAGATCTTCCCGTCGTCGTCAACGGCGGCGTAGAAGATATCGTCGCTGCGAAGTCCTTGCGCCTGCAGCTGCGAGTCCAGCCATTTCGTATCCTTCCGGATGTAGGACAGCGTCTCGCCGTAGACGGTCCCTTCCACGATCAGAGGGTAGGACAGATCCTTCCGCCTCATGGCCAGCCCCAGGTCCTCTCGAGTCGGGGCCGCCTTCGGCTCCTTCTTATACGCGGTCAGCCGGCCGTTGGCCTCCAGCACGGCGAGTTCGACGTCATGGAGATGGAAAATATCCTTCTCGCGCAGCATCTGCGAGATGTTGTCGATCGAGTAGCGGGCCTTCTTGAGGTTGTTCGCCAGCAGACTGCCCTTATACACGACGACCGTCGGTTCAAACGTAATGAGCTTTCCGAATTTCCTGGATTTGATCGTCAGCGTGGAGACGCCGCGCTGCAGAAGGCCGATCAGCACGATGGCCGCAGCCGTATGGATATGCTCAATGTTCGGGTCGGCGATATCGGCGCCGACGACAGCGCCCAGAGCGATAATGACGAGAAAATCGAATATGGGCAGCTCTCCGACGGACCGCTTGCCCATGAACAATCCGATCAGCAGCATAAGGGGGAAGATCGTGACGATTCTCCCGGTTACAAGCAGCAAATCTTTTAACATATCCATCCCCATCTCCAGGTCACCGCTCCTTCTTTCGATTGAATAGCGTATGGACGAACGATCCCCCTCCCTCCGACATGACAAAGATGTCGCGATTATTATGTACGCCGATTCCTTTTTTATGAAGCAAACCGGAACAGCTCGCGATCTAACAACGCCAGGGCGACCAAGGTTCGGGACATTCCTAAACAATGGGGGATGGTAAAAAGTCCCGGCCAGTAGGTATACTATAGGTGTGTATGGAATACCCCTCTTGATTCCTCGCTTCGGCATAGCATAGTTGTTGCAGATTGGAGGCTGTTCAGGGTGCAGGAAAACGCCGCAGACAAAAAAAGGAACGATTCTCATCTGAGCCATCTGGCCTCCGTTGGACAGATCGCCGCAGGCATCGCCCACGAGGTCAAAAATCCGTTGACGGCCGTCAAAGGATTTCTTCAATTGCTGAAAGAACGCAACGACAGGAAATACATAGAGATCGCCGAATCGGAGCTGGAGAACGCGATTGATATTCTGCAAAACCTGCTCCAAGTGTCCAAGCCCGATTTGGAGGACGAGCCGTACGTGTCGGTGGATCTGAGAGTTGAGCTGGAGTCGCTGACGCAGCTGTTTCAGGATCAATTTTACCGGGTGTCGATTCACAAAAAATTGGAGGATACGGGCTCTTACATAACGGGCAAGAGGAATCAGCTGAAGAAGGTGTTTTTTAATCTGCTGAAGAACGCCTTCGAGGCCATCCCCGAGAAGGGCTCCATCCATATCGAATACATGTCGACCGAGGACGAAGTGATCGTTCGTATCCAGGACAGCGGCGTCGGCATTCCGAAGGAGAAGCTCGGCATGCTCGGCACGCCGTTCTTTACGACGAAGGCCAACGGCACCGGGATGGGGCTGACCCTGGTGTTCTCCGTCATCTACCAGCATAACGGAGCCATCGACGTACAGAGCGCGGAGAACGCCGGAACCCGGTTTACGATTACGTTCCCCAAGGAAAAGAAGAGCGCGCAATGGAAAGAGGTGGTTGATCTGGATCTGCAGGCGACGGCGAATTTAAGGGACTTCTTCATCGTAAACCGGGAGGAGTTCGAACAGCGGCTGTTGGCGGAAGCGGTTAACGTTCGGGATAAGATCAACGAGATTTTGGCGATCGGCAACATTAACTTGCTGGACAACGCGCACAAGCTGGTGCTTCTCGTCGTAGACCGCAAAGAGTACGAAGTCGTCGCCTTCGCCCGGCAGGAAGGGGTCACATGGGCGAAGCAATCCCTGACCCTCGCCTTTAAGCTGGAATGGATTCAGACCGTTCGGCGCGTCATGTGGGATTTCCTGTACAACTTCGACCGGTTGAACAACCAGAACGACGGCAAAGAGCATTATTACAATCTGGAGAAAAGCGTCAATCAACTGATGGACCAATTTCTGAATCAGCTCTTCATCAGCTACGCGCAGTTCAAGGACGATCTGATCCGGGCGCAGCGCGAGCTGGTGGAGGGACTGTCCGTTCCGATTATTCCGTTGACGCGGACGACGTCCATCCTGCCTCTGATCGGCACAATCGACGAGGTACGAGCCCATACGATCGAGGACAAGGTCATCTCGCAGATCGGCAACGAACGGATCGAGACGTTAATTATCGACCTGTCAGGCGTAATGGAGATGGATGCCTGCGTCGTGAAAAAGCTGATTAACGTCTTCGAAGGGATCCATATGATGGGCGGCCGCACGATCGTGACCGGTCTGAGGCCGGAGGTCGTGAAGATGATGATCCGGTCGGGCCTGTCCTTCGAGCGCAGAGCCGTGACGAAGGGGACGCTGCAGCAAGCGCTGGCGGATCACTTGGCGGAAGCGGTCAGGCCGGTCGCTCCGAATTCGGCCGCTCTGAACGACAGCGCCCTGCCCTAGACGGCCGTCAACCGGAGGTTGCGGGGCCGCGCAACTCATACGGTCTTTACTTTTGCATGCGGTTCAATCAGTATAGGCCTATCAACGATAGAGAGGCAGTTCATGCGATGATCTTTGCAGAGAAACTTAGAACGGAAAGAAGCAAGAAGGGCTGGTCGCAGGAAGAGCTGGCTGCGAAGCTGTTTGTAAGCCGTCAGTCGGTATCGAAGTGGGAGAATGGCCAAAATTACCCCAGTATCGAGATTCTGATCAAGCTGAGCGATCTGCTCGAAATCACGATCGACGAATTATTGAGGAGCGATGAGGCGTTGACGAACAAAGTGATCCAGGAAAGCAAGAGGCTGGCCTATCCGAGACTGAAGCAAACGTTTGACGTTCTGTTTTTGGCAGGCGCCGCCATGCTGGTGTTCAAGCTGGTCGTCCTTCTTCTGAACAAGCTCGCTTCGACGGATATCGAGCTTCCTGGCGGCTCGTTTCTGTGGAACTTCGGCCCTCTGATTCTGATGATCGGCGCAGGGATCGGCTCCGACACGCTTAAGAAAAAGTATAAACAAGATTAGTCGCGAATCGGAGGGAGGCGAACGGGCCGAACCCGCGAGTGCAGCTCGCCCGGGACGGCCCAGGTCTGAGAAGTTGTCGGCCTAACTTTTTGCAAGCGAGGATCAACGGCGGGGATGCGCGGCTGCGCAGAGCCCGCCTTTTGCGTTGCCGGCTTTGTCGCGCGAGCAGGACGCTCTGCGGCCTTTGGCGTATGCGCCTGACATTCGCGGGGACTTGACCGCAAGCGCAATCTGAAGGAAAATGAAAGCGCTTCTAATCGATAGGGAGGGCTGGGCGTGAATTGGCGCAAATGGCAGTCGATCAAGAGCAAAATTCTCGTGTCGTTCATTGTGCTGCTGATGATTCCGATGTCGCTCATCGCCGTGTTCAATTACTTGAAAAGCGCTTCGATACTGGAAGAAAAGGCGAGAGAACAGTTCCAATATTTATCCGAAGCGACGAACCAGCAGTTTACCCAATATGTGAAAAACCTCGACACGCTGTCGATGAATATCGTCGAAGCGCCGGTCATCCAGACGAGGCTGACGCAGGCTTTCGTCCCGCCTGTCGCCTGGACGACGAAGCAGATCGAGCAGGAATCCGAAGTGAAGAAGTTTCTGGCCGGCATTCACAAGCTGACTCCGGGCCTGTCCGGCATTGCCGTGTTCGGCTACAACGGCATCGTCGATTTTACCCATCCCGATCGCAATTTCGAATCCGGGTTCGACTATGCCCAGGAAGACTGGTACAAAAAGGCGGCGCTGCGCAACGGAAGCTGGGTGCTCAGCGGGCGGAGAGTCGAAAGCGAATTCGCCTCCTACCAGAGTCGCGGAGAGGTGGAGGTCGTTACGTTCGCGCGGCTGATCAAAAACTTGAATTCGCTGCAGCCGATGGGGGTGCTGGCGATCAATATGAGGATCAGCGAGTTCGAGGCGATACTGGGCATCGCCGACAAAGGCCGTCATGTCGTCATTCTGGACGAGGACGGCCGGACGATCCTGTCCACGAACGAGGCGGAGTCCAGGCTGCAGGACGAGGACTGGCTTCAGTCCAGCTCGTATTCCCCGGTGACCGGATGGACCAGCATTCACCTGACCTCGAAGGAGGAGCTGTTCAAGGAATCGAAGAACATCCGCAGCTTCATCATCATGCTGACGATTCTGCTGTCGGCCAGCGCGGTCGTGATGGCGCGGCTGCTGTCCGCCAGCATCGTGAAGCCGCTGCAGACGCTGAAGAACAAAATGCAGCAAATCGAGAAAGGCCAGTTCCAGGGAGAGATCACCCTCGTGCACCGGGACGAGGTCGGCGAGCTGACCCAGCGATTCAACCGGATGATGGGGCGGATGAAGGCTCTCCTGGAGGAGAACCGGATAAGGGAGCAGCAGAAGGCGCAGCTGGAGATGGATGCGCTGCAGGCGCGGATTAACCCGCATTTTCTGTACAATACATTGATGGCGCTTCGTATTCAGGCGGTCACGGACGGGAACCGCAAGCTGGGCGAGCTGATCGCGTCGCTCGTCCACCTGTTGAAGTTCAGCGCCAAAAACAAGAGGAAAATGATCAAGCTGAGGGACGAGCTGGAGCTGATCGGGCAGTACGTCAAGCTGATGCAGCTCCGCAACGAGAACTTCGATTTCCGGCTGGAGGCGGAGCCGGACTTGTCGGAGCACCTCGTATTCCCGTTTTTGCTGCAGCCGATCGTCGAGAACGCCGTGTTCCACGGCATCGGCCCTCTGCAGCGCCGGGGAAGCATCCGCGTGACGCTGCGCAAGAGCGCCGGACAGATCGTCGCGATCGTGGAGGACGACGGCGTCGGCATGGACCGGACGGCCAGCCGCAGGCTGCTGGACGCGGGAGGGGAAGCGGACGGCGAAGATCGGTATCATAAGATCGGCGTTCGCAACGTGTACGAAAGACTGAAGCGGCAATTCGGAGAGGCTGCGGATGTGGAAGTCGAGAGCGCGCCTCAGATCGGCACGAAGGTATCGGTCCGGTGGCCGATTCTGAAGGAAGGGGATGAATCGAATGAATGTGCTGCTGGTTGAAGACGAGACGATCGTCCGCAGATTCATCAAGTCGTTAATCGATTGGGAGGCGCACGGCTTTACGATAGCGGGGGAAGCCGCCAACGGCGAAGAGGCGTGGAAGCTCCTCTCGTCCGAGCCGATCGACATCGTGCTGACCGATATCCGCATGCCGGTGTTAAGCGGGTTCGAGCTGATCGAACGGATATCGGCCGGCGGGCTGGGCTGCGAGGTCGTTATCCTGAGCAGCTACGACGATTTCGAGTATGTCCGTACGGCGCTTAAGCTGAACGTCAGCGACTATGTGCATAAGGCCACGATCTCCGACGAGGAGTTGCTCGGCTGTCTGAACAAGGCGAAGTCCGACTGGCTGAAGCGGCAGGAGCAGGCGATCGCGATGTCCGGTCGTACTGCCGGAGGCCAATCGTTAAGCCGCCGAGCGGTCGTCGCCGCCAGCCTGCTGAAGATGGCGCTGGACGACGAAGCGGACGAGCGCTATCTGAAGCTGTTAAGCGAAGGGCTGTCGCACTGGAACGAGCCGTTCCGGGCGGCACTGGCTTACGTGCCGGCCGACACGATCGCCGAGGCGTTCGAGGAAGAGGGCGTGCTGTCGTTCGGCTACGAGGACTGCCGTATTGTGGCGGGCTTCGAGGACGGGAAGGCGGCGGCCGCAAGCCGCCCGTCGGAGGCCTTCGTCTGCTGCGAGCATCCGGTCGCCTTCTCGGAGTGGCCCGCCGCCTATGCGTCGCTGAGGCGGCAATTGGAGGAACGGATGGAGGAGGTGCGGCATTCCCGATCTCTCCACGGGTCGATCCGTCAAGCCGTCGATTACTTGCAGGCCCACTATATGGACGAGCTGACGCTGGAGACGGTATGCGAGAGAGTGCACATGAGCGGGGCTTACTTCAGCCGGCTTTTCCAGAGGGAGACGGGCGTGACGTTCACGGCGTATTTGACGAGGCTTCGTCTGCAGGAAGCGAAGCGGCTGCTGCAGCATACGGAGCTTCCGGTCTATGAGATCGCCGAGCGGTCGGGCTACCGCAACACCCGTTACTTCATGAAGCTATTTAAGGAGACGGTCGGGCACACGCCCACCGAGTATCGGGAACGGCCGGGTCAAGAAAGATGACCTAAACGACAAAAATATGGACTTGATTCGCGAACGGAGAGCGAATGACGCTCTTCCCGGGACAAATCGGGTCAAGAGAGGAGACTTGTTGGTCATGACGGTCTCCTTTTGTCTTTGAAGCGCTTACCCTACAATTTGAGATGTAGTTGCAAGCGTTTACAACACTTCGGAAGGGATATGGTCAAGATGAGCAAAAAGTTCCTGTCGATCGTCCTGGGAGCAGCAGTTCTGCTATTGTCGGCATGCGGCGGCAACGGAGGGAACTCGGAGGGGCAGACTCCCGCGCCGTCCGCCGCAAGCCCGTCGCAGCAGGCGGCTGCGGGCGGAGAGGGCGGAGACGTGTCCGGCACGGTCAACGTGCTGACGCAAGCGCTGGAGCCGACGAAGATGCTGGAGAAGTTCGCCGCCGAGCATCCGAATATCAAGGTCAACTGGGAGACGATCGGAGGCGGCAAAATATCCGAAGTCATTAAAACCCGGCTGGCCGCCGGAGGCGAGAATGTCGACCTGATCACGCCGCTGCGGCCGGACTATCTGCAGCTGGCCAAGACCGGCCAATTGGTCGATCTGAGCGACTTGCCTTATCTGGACAACTACAACCCCGCGGTGATCGAAGGAGGCATGGTGGACGGCAAGCTGTACGCGCTGTCCTTGTCGATGAACTTCTACGTCACCTGGTACAACAAGACGATGTTCGATAAGTACAACCTGAAGGAGCCGACGAACTGGGAAGAGTTTCTGGCGGTCTGCGAAGCGCTGAAGCAAGCGGGCGAAGTGCCGATCGTGATCGGGTCCAAGGACTACGGCGAGAACAACCACTTCAGCACGATTCCTTACGGCTCGCTGCTGAGCGACGATCCGACGTGGGTGCAGAAGGTCGGCAGAGGCGAAGCCAAGTGGACGGATCCGGAGTCGCTTGCGGCGATGGAAAAGTACAAGCAGCTGGCGGACAACGGGTACTTCATCGAAGGAGCGCTCGGCATCGGGAGGGATCAGGCTTACCAGATCTTCTATCAGGGCAAGGCGGGGATGATCTCCCAGCAGGTCGGCGTCATCGAGTTCCTCGCGGCGAATACGCCGGACTTCGAGGTCGGCGCCTTCGCGCCCCCGGGGAACGCTCCGGGTCAGACGCTCCGCCTGCCGTTCTCCGGCGGACATACGATGGCTTTGTACAACGGCAGCAAGAACAAGGAAGCTTCCCAGGTGTTCCTGGAATTCATCTCGCAAACCGAGAACGCTCAGCTGATGTCGACGGAGATCAACCTGCCGAGCTCCGTGAAGGGCGTCCAGTATGATTTCCATCCGATTGCTCAAGTGCTCATGCCGCTCCTGTCGATGCCGACGGCGGACCTGATGCATGCGGTCGTGCTTCCGCAGACGAAGAACGTGCTGGCGACCGCCTTCCAACGCATCATCTCCAAGGATACGGCGGCGCTCGAAGAGCTGGCCAAGGAAGTGCAGGCCATGACGGACAAGGAGCTTGCAAGCCAGTAAGGAATGACGAGCCGCGGCTCGCGATTAGGGGGAGGCTTCGAGCCGCGCGACGCGGGCCGAAGCTTCCCGTCAGAACGAAGGTGAGCAGCAGTTATGAAACGAAGAAGGGCGCTAAGCCTGCTCCTATTTATTTTACCTTCCACGATTATCTATACGTTGTTCGCGATGTACCCGAGCCTCAGCGGCTTATATTACTCCCTGACGAACTGGGACGGCATTTCTCCCACCTATAAGCTGATCGGGCTGAGCAACTTTCGGGAGATCTTCCAGGACCCGCTGTTCTATCAGTCGGTGAAGAACTCCTTCACCTTCGCGATTCTGGTCGTCGTCATCAAGAACGCGATTGCGCTGGGGTTCGCGATTCTGCTGGACAAGAAGCTGAGAATGACGGGATTTTTTCGCAGCGTGTTTTTTATGCCGGCCATACTGAGCTCGATCATCGTCGCGTACACGTGGGTGACGATCTTCAATCCGGTGTTCGGCTCGTGGCAGACGCTGTTCCAGGCGCTGGGGCTGGACGGCATCGCGAAGCTCGATCTGCTGGGAAGCCGCTCGACCGCGCTGTATACGGTCGTGTTCGTCTCCATCTGGCAGAACATGGGCTATGCGATGGTCATCTACCTGGCCGGACTGCAGACGATTCCCGCCGATCTGTACGAATCCGCCGGGATGGACGGAGCCGGACGCTGGAAGCAGTTCCTGCACGTGACGTTCCCGCTGATCGCCCCGGCGCTGACGATCAATCTGATCCTGTCGACGGTGAACGCGCTGAAGGAATTCGACCTCGTCTATATTCTGACCGGCGGCGGACCGTTCGACTCTTCGCAGGTGATCGGCACAGCGATCTACAAGATCGCGTTCGAGATGAACCGATTCGGATACGGCATCGCCATGTCCCTGATTCTGTTCTTCATCATCGCCGTCATCTCGCTCGGGCAGCTGAGGTACTTGAAGAAGCGGGAGGTGGAGTATTGAGATGAGAATCGTTCAGACACTCGAGCGGACATCCGTCTATCTCCTCCTGTCGGCGACCAGCCTGCTTATTCTGTACCCGATCGCTCTGATCTTCATCTCCTCGATGAAGACGAGTCCGGAATTCATGTCCGACCCGTTCGGCTGGCCGAAGAACTGGACGTTCGCCAGCTATGAAGCCGCGTGGCACAGCGCGAATTTCTCCACGTACTTCGGCAACAGCGCGATCATTACCGTGCTCAGCATCGCGTTCATCGTCCTGTTCGGATCGATGACCGCCTACGGGCTGAGCTGGAATTTCAAAGGCAGCAAGCCGCTGTTCAGCTATTTCCTGCTGGGAATCATGATTCCGATCCAGGCGAAGATCATTACGCTGTTCATTTTGCTGAAGCAGCTCGGGATCATCAATACGCATTTTGGACTGATCCTCGTCTTTATCGCATTTAATCTGCCGATGGCCGTCTTTATTTTTCTCGGATTTTTCAAGACGATTCCGGTGGAGCTGAAGGACGCGGCGCAGCTGGACGGCTGCTCGGACGTCGGGACGTTCTGGCGCATCATTCTGCCGATCTCCCGTCCGATTATCGCCACGGTGGTCATCTTGACCGGCTTGTACGTATGGAACAGCTTCTTCCTGCCGCTGATTCTGCTGCAAGACAAGAAGCTGTTCCCGATCACGCTCGGGCTGCAGCGGTTGAAGGGCGAGTTTTCCGTGGATTGGCCGATGTTCTTCGCCGCGATGGTCATGCTGATGATTCCGATGATCATTCTGTTCGTCCTGATGCAGAAGCAGTTCATCAAAGGCCTGACCAGCGGCGCCGTCAAGGGATAAGCAACAAGGGAGAGCGATGGAAATGAAAGACGTACACGAGAGCGCGCTGGCGCATGTCAATACCTGCTCGAAGCCTTCGGAGCTCCGCATCACCGATATTCGCTTCGCGGACATTCACGGCATACCGACTCATTGCAGCCTGATCAAGGTCTATACGAATCAGGGTCTCGTCGGCTTCGGAGAAGTGCGCGACAACGCCGAGAAGCTGTACGCCCTGATGCTGAAGAGCAGGCTGCTGGGCGAGAACCCTTGCAATGTCGACAAGCTGTTCCGGCGCATCAAGCAGTTCGGAAGTCACGGCCGGCAGGGCGGCGGCGTCAGCGGGCTGGAGGTCGCGCTGTGGGACTTGGCCGGCAAAGCCTACGGCGTTCCGGTCTATCAGATGCTGGGCGGCAAGTATCGCGACCGGATCCGCATATACTGCGACACCGACGTGGACGGCAAGGACACCGGACGCGCGATGGGCAAGGCGCTGAAGCAGCGGATGGAGAAGGGCTTTACTTTTCTGAAAATGGACCTCGGAATTAACCAGCTTGCCGGCGAACCGGGCACTCTGAACGGTCCGCTCGGGTTCGTGGAGGAAATGCGGACGCTGGCCGACAAGTGGCGCAACCGGTTTGAGCAGCCGCTGACTCCGGAGGAAAAGCGCAGACATTACGAGCTGACGAATATCGCGCATCCGTTCACCGGCATTCACGTGACGGAGAAGGGGCTGGATATGCTGGAGCAGTACGTCGCCGAAGTTCGCGAGGAGATCGGCTGCGAAATTCCGCTGGCCATCGATCACTTCGGCCATATCGGAGTGGAAGACTGCATCCGGCTCGGCCGGCGGATCGAGAAATTTAATCTGGCCTGGATGGAAGACATGATTCCTTGGCAGTACACGGATCAGTACGCCAGACTGGCTCGATCCGTCACGACGCCGATCTGCACCGGCGAGGATATCTATCTGAAGGAAAACTTCGAGCCGCTGATGGCGGCCGGCGGCATCTCGGTCGTCCACCCGGACGTGCTGACCGCCGGCGGCATTCTGGAGACGAAGAAGATCGGAGATCTGGCTCAGTCCTACGGCGTCGCCATGGCCATCCATATGGCGGAAAGCCCGATCGCCTGCCTGGCCGGCGTGCATGCGGCCGCGGCGACGGAGCATTTTCTGGCGCTGGAGTTCCACTCGAGCGATGTCCCTTGGTGGGACGATCTGATCATCAGCAAGCTGCCCAAGCCGCTCGTGCAGAACGGTTATATCCAGGTGCCTGAGGCGCCGGGCCTGGGCATCGAGGATTTGAACGACGAGGTGATCGCGCAGCATCTTCATCCGGAGATTCCGGGGCTGTGGGAGCCGACGGAGCAGTGGAACGTATCGTGGTCGAACGATCGGCTGTGGAGCTGAAGCGACGCGCCGATTCAACGCAGACAAGAAGAGAGGGAAGCTACGGATGAAATACGACAATCCGGAAGACATCATCCAGATCACCCCCCTATGGAAAGGGGAACGGTTCGCCAACGGACGTCCTAAGGTGCCGGACGACATTCTGCGCAGAATGCGGCGAATTACGCTGGAGGAAGCCTGGAGTCCGCTATGGCGGCGAGGGTACGACTTTCAGTTTCAAGGGGACTTTCAAACGGTGCACCCGAAGCTGACGATCGTCGGAAGGGCGGTCACGGCGGTGTTCGTGCCCGAGCGTCCCGACTTGAACGACGCGCTGCTTCAATACGGCAATCGGGAAGAGGGAAGGCAAGGCTTCTTTAACCAGTGGGTCATCGACAGTCTCGTCGAGGACGACGTCGTCGTGGCCGACATGTTCGACAAGATCTATAAAGGCACGTTCGTCGGCGGCAATCTGATGACGGCGATCTCCACCCGGACCAAGCGCGGGGGGGCCGTCGTATGGGGCGGCATGCGAGACGTGCAGCAGGTGGAGCAGATCGCGAACGTGAACGTGTACCATCGCGGCGTCGACCCGACGCCGATTCGCCAGGTCACGATGACGGGCATGAACGTTCCGTGCCGAATCGGCAATGCGATCTGCCTGCCCGGCGACGTCGTGATGGCGACGCCCGTCGGCGTGCTCTTCATCCCGCCGCACCTGGCGGAGCTGGTCGTCGTGCTGGCGGAGAAGTCGCAGGTTCGCGACCTCTTCGGCTTCGAGCGGCTCGAGCAGGGCGCCTATACGACGGCCGATATCGACGGCGACTGGACGACGGCGCTGTGGGAGGACTTCCTCGGCTGGTTCCGCTCGTCGGAGAAGGCGGCGGAATACCGGTCGCTTTCCTGGGAAGAGGAATGGGAAGAGGCGAAGCGGCGGGAAAGAGGAGACGGGCCGTCCGACGGCGCGCCGCGTGCGTAGCGATGAGGATCGGGTAACCTTGGCGAAAAATAACCAACGGAGGAGGTCCGTACGATGCAGAAGCGCATCATGCCCTTGGAGCGGCGCGGCATTGCCGCCAGCCGGCTCGTCCTGGGCTGCATGAAGCTGTGCGGCGGCATCAAGGCGAATCCGATTACCGAGGATGAAATTCTGCTGGCCGAGCGGGCGGTCGACGCCGCGCTCGAAGCCGGCATCACGATGTTCGACCACGCGGACGTCTATGCGCGCGGTCAAGCGGAAGCGGTATTCGGCGAGGTTCTGCGGAGAAGGCCGCAGCTGCGGGACCGGATTGTGATCCAGTCCAAATGCGGGTATCGGGTGGAGAGCGGCTCTCCGAAGATGTACGATTTTTCCCGCGATCATATTCTGAGAGCCGTCGATCGGAGTCTGGCCAGGCTGGGCACGGATCGTCTGGACATTCTGCTGCTGCATCGGCCGGATCCGCTGATGGAGCCGGACGAGATCGCGGAGGCGTTCGACCGGCTGCGGACGGCCGGCAAGGCGAGCCACTTCGGCGTCTCGAATCTGGGGGCCGACCAGATTCGTTACATCCAGCAGGCGCTGGACATGCCGCTCGTCGTCAATCAGCTCGATCTCAGCCTCGGCAAGCTCGATTGGCTGGACAGCGGCGTGCTGATGAACCGGAGGATCGACCATACGGTGCGATTCCCGGAAGGCACGCTGGAGCATTGCCGGATGCACGATATTCAGCTGCAGGCCTGGGGCTCGCTGGCTCAGGGCCGCTTCACGGGCCGACTGGAGGAAGCGGGCGGGACGGAGGCGGAGCGGAAAACTTCGGAGCGGGTGCGGCAGATGGCTCAGGAGAAGGAGACGACGCCGGAGGCGATCGTGCTCGGCTGGCTGATGAAGCATCCGGCTGCGATCCAGCCGGTGATCGGGACGCTGAATCCCGGGCGGATCGCCGCCTGCGCGGACGCCGTTCGGCAGTCGGAGACGATGACGAGAGAGGAATGGTACGGGTTGTATCAGACGAGCAGGGGGCAGGAAATTCCATGAAAAAGTTGTTGAACGATCCCGCGCGAGTCGTAGATGAAATGGTTGAAGGCTACGTAGGCGCGTATCCGCAATACATCCGCCGGCTCGACTCGAGCCCGAGGGCGCTGGTGCGGCAGAAGCTGCCGCCGGGCAAGGTCGGCGTCGTCATCGGCGGCGGCTCCGGCCACGAGCCGGGCTTCATGGGCTACGTCGGGCAGGGCTTCGCGGACGGCGTGGCCGTCGGCAACATTTTCGCCTCGCCGTCGCCCGAGCCGATCGTGGCCGTCACCGAGGCGGTGCACCAGGGCGCCGGGGTGCTGTACATCTACGGCAATTATGCGGGAGACGGGATGAACTTCGATATGAGCGCGGAGCTTGCGGCGATGTCGGGCATTCGTACGGCTACCGTTCGCATTACGGACGACGTCGCCTCCGCGCCGGCCGATCAGGCGGAGAAGCGGCGGGGGATCGCCGGCTTCGTGCTGCTGTTCAAGGTGGCGGGCGCCGCTTCCGACTTGGGCTACAATCTGGAGGAGCTGGCGCAGGTATGCGCCAAGGCGAACGACAGAACGCGGACGATGGGCGTCGCGCTCAGTCCCTGCACGCTGCCCCAGACGGGCAAGCCCGCGTTCGAGCTGGCCGGCGACGAGATGGAGATCGGCCTTGGCATCCATGGCGAGCCGGGAATGGAGCGAGGCAAGCTGGCGACGGCCGATGAGGTGGCGGAACGGCTTCTGACCGGCATTCTGGGCGAGCTGGAGCTGAGCCGGGGCGATCGGGTGGCCGTCCTGGTGAACGGGCTCGGATCGACGACGATGATGGAGCTGTTCGTCGTCTTCCGCAAGGCGGCAGCGACGCTGACGGAGCTGGGCGTGAGCATCCATCGTTCCTATGTCGGCGAATTCGTCACCTCTATGGAGATGGGCGGCTGCTCGATCACGGTCATGAAGCTGGATGACGAGCTGGCGAGGATGATCGACCACCCGGCGGATTGTCCCGCTTTTACGCAAATCCAGTAGAGAGGAAGGGAGTGGCGGCATGATCTTGACCGGACAGGAATGGAAACGGATCTTGACGGCGATCGGCGAGAAGATCGAAGCCAAGAAGGAGGAATTGTGCGATCTGGACCGCGTCATCGGAGACGGCGACCACGGCGTCTCCATGGCCATCGGCTGGCAGGCGATCCGGGAGGAGCTCGCACGGATGGAGCGGGAGGAAGATTTCGGCGTACTGCTGAGATCGGCGTCCCGCACGTTTCTGAATGCGGTAGGCGCGTCCGTAGGCCCGCTGTACGGCACCGCTTTTCTGCGGGGCAGCGCCGTTCTGATCGACAAGAAGGAAGCGAGCATCGAGGACGTCATGGGATTCTGGATCGCGGCGGTGAACGGCATTCAGCAGATGGGAAAGGCGCAGATCGGGGACAAGACGATGCTGGATACCTGGCTTCCGATCGCCGAAGCTCTCGGCGCGTCGCTGGAAGCGGGAGAGGCCTGGGAGCCGGCGCTGGACAAGGCGGCCGAGGCCGGAAGGCTCGGGATGGAATCGACCCGGGACCTCGTCTCGCGAATCGGCCGTTCAGGCCGGCTGGGAGAACGGTCCAAAGGGCATATCGATCCCGGGGCGGCCTCGGCGTGGCTGATCTTCTCCGCGTTCGTCGACGCCTGCAAGCAGCTTAAAGGAGCGGTTTCGTCATGAGCAAGCGAACGATGGTTATCCTTCAGGAGCTGCCGGAAGAGACGCTCGAGCGCATTCGCCTGACCGCCCCCGGATGGGAAGTGATCTCCGGAGAGGAGCGGGCGAACTGGCTGCCGCGCCTGCGGGAGGCGGAGATCGTCTGCGGCTGGAAGCCGGAAGCGGCGGAGCGGTGTCTGGGCGAAGGCGCTCGGCTGCAGTGGCTGCAGGTCTGGGGCGCGGGCGTGGACAAACTGCCGCTGGACCGGCTCGATCAGGCGGGCGTAACCGTCACGACCGCCAGCGGCGTCCATCCGTACCCGGTGTCGGAGACGGCGTTCGCGATGATGCTCGCCTTCAGCCGGGGCTTGCACACGGCCGTTCGCAACCAGATGAGCGGAGCCTGGCTCGATGCGGGGAGCTTAAGCGAGATTCACGGGAAGACGATCGGCATCGTCGGCGTCGGCACGATCGGACTGGAGGCGGCGCGTCTGGCCAAGGCGTTCGGCATGCGGGTTCTCGGCATGAGGCGCTCGGGCGAGCCGGCGGAGTTCGTCGACCGGATGAGCGACCGGAGCGGTCTGAACGACCTGCTGCGGGAAAGCGACTACGTCATGGCTGTAATGCCGCTAACCCGCGAGACGAAGCATATGTTCGGCCGCGACCAGTTCGCGGCAATGAAGCGCTCCGCTTACTTCATCAACGTCAGCCGGGGCGGGACGACGGATACGGAAGCGCTGGTGGCCGCGCTGAGGGAGGGCGAGATCGCCGGAGCGGGGCTGGACGTCTTCGAGCAGGAGCCGCTGCCGGCCGATCATCCGCTGTGGGCGATGGACAACGTCATCGTGACGCCTCATAACGGCGGAGTGACCGACCGGTATCGGGAGCGGGCGACCGACATCTTCCTCGAGAACCTGACCGCTTACGTAGAGGGCCGCACCCCGCCGCTCAACCGGGTGGATCCGGACCGGCAATATTAGACGAAGAGGGGATGCGAATGCTGAAGCTAGCGGAAAGACTGGGCACGCACGAATCGCCGCTGTGGACGCTGTGCAGGCAGATGGGCGTCGACTACGGCGTCGCGGCGCTGCCGCCGGAGCATAACGGCATGAAGCCTTGGGATTACATGAACTTGCTGCAGATGAAGACGCGGTATGAGAATGCCGGCTTCCGGATCGAAGTGATCGAATCCCGGCCGCCCGCAAATCTCATCAAGCTGGGCAAGCCGGGACGCGACGAAGAGATTGCGGCCGTGAAGGAACTGATCGTCAACATGGGCAAGCTGGGCATCCCGATCTGGTGCTACGACTTTATGGCCGACTTCAATTGGCTGCGCACCTCGACGACGACCCGGACGCGCGGCGGCGCTCTCGTCTCCAGCTACGACCACTCGCTTGTCTCCGAAGCGCCCTACTCCGAGAACGCGCCCGTCAGCGAAGACGAGCTGTGGTCGAACCTGAAGCACTACCTGGAGGCGATCGTTCCGGTGGCGGAGAAAGCGAAGGTCAAGCTGGCCCTTCATCCGGACGATCCGCCGATCTCCCCGGTACGCGGCATGTCGCGGATTCTGACGAGTGCGGACGCGCTGCAGCAGGCGATCGACCTGGTGCCGAGCGAATACAGCGGCATCTGCCTGTGCCAGGGCGTGCTGTCGGCTGCCGGAGAGGACATCCCGGCGACGATTCGCAGGTTCGCGAAGCAGGATAAGCTGATCTTCGTCCACTTCCGCGATACGCGCGGAACGGCCGACCGCTTCGAGGAGACGTTCCACGACGACGGGATGACCGATATGTACGAATGCATCCGAACGTACGCCGAAGTGGGCTTCGACGGGCCTCTCCGTCCGGATCATGTGCCGACCATGGCGGGCGAGGACAACGGCAATCCCGGCTACGAGACGTTGGGACGGCTGTTCGCCGTGGGCTATATCAAAGGCCTGATGGACGGGGTTTATCGTTAGTCGGGTTCGGGACGTTCCCGAGACCGTCTCAGACGCCGATCAACGGAAGCGTATCAGCTTCACGACCATCACGAGGGCCCGAGCGATCGCGCCCCTTTGGCGCTGCGTCATTTCGGGTTATTCTGCCATTAAGCTCAGAACGGGCGCCGATGCGGTCAAGGCCGCGATCGGCGCCCGTTTTTTGCGTGATTCAGCAAGTATTAAATACGTTATCCTTTTCTGAATCACCTCCGACAAAAACGCGATTCTGCGTCTGGAGGCCGCTAAAGGCGTTTTGGCTTGGCCCAGGCCTCATGATCGACAGCGAAGCCGAACAGTACCTTCACCATAAACAGGGAGCAGACAATCAGCATATAGGGCGGCATTCCCGGCAGCATGGGCAGGGCGGCCAGCCCTGCGGACAACAGCAGAGCCGCGGCGTACCGCTGCGAAGACCTGCCAATCAGGGCGTTCACGACGAACGCGCCGGCGATCGTATAGACCCACACCCCCGTCGCATGCCCGATATCGGTGCCGAGCAGCAGCGCGACAAGGACGAGGTGGATATGAACGGCGAGGAACACGATCCGATGCCTTTTTCTCTCCGCATAATAATTGCTCGTCGATTCCGTGAAGTTCGCGATGCAGCCGGCAAAAATATCGAAGATCAGAAGTAGGGCCAAGCCGATGCGCCAAGCCGGCAAGCGGTCCGACATGTCTGGAAATCTCCAATACAGCGCCGCCGTCAGCAAACCGCCGAACAACAGAATTCCCGCCATCGCCCCTTTTGCGGGCGTCTCGCCAAAGACGTCGTGCAAGTAAGAAGGAATTCGAACAGGCTTCATCCTCCGCAACCCCTTTTATAGAGTTATGTACTACAATTAAACAATCACTCCAAAACCATTATAAGCTTTAGTTTTGTAGTTTTAAACTCGAATTATTGATGTACTATAAAAATTGGGCTACACTGTAGAGGACGAGGTGAAGAATATGGACGGTTACGAACGGCGGAAACGGCAAAAGCGGAAGCAGGTTCACGAGGCGGCTTTCGAGCTGTTCGTCAAATACGGCTTTCAGAAAGTCAGCGTAAATGAAATTGCGGAGCGCGCGAACGTCTCGCCCGCCACGATCTACAATTATTACGGCACGAAGGAGCAGCTGTATGCCGATACGCTGACGAGCTGGATGGACGAGCGGCTGGAGCGGTACGAGAGGCTGCTGGAATCGGAAATGTCTTTTCCCGGGAAGACTCGGGAGCTGATTCGTCTGGAGGCCGAAAGCTTGAAGCTTCTGACGGCGGAATGGCCGCAGCTGCCTTCTGCCGAGCGGAACGGGTGGATGCGGCGGATGGACAGCTACGGCGATCGGAAAGTCGGCAGCTTCTTCCGGAGATATGTCGCGCTTGGCAAACGGGAGGGCTTCATTCATCGGGAGTTGTCGGAGGAGACGGCGATGCGCTACTTCGCGATGTTCAAAAACGAGCTGATCCGCTATTGGGGCGCAGAGGGCAAGGGCGAGGAACGGTCCGATCCGGACATGGAGCAAT
This sequence comes from Cohnella hongkongensis, assembly GCF_042654645.1. Lineage (NCBI taxonomy): Bacteria > Bacillati > Bacillota > Bacilli > Caryophanales > Paenibacillaceae > Cohnella > Cohnella hongkongensis. The sequence continues at coordinate 108,745 of NZ_JBHSEP010000004.1, forward strand.
GGACGGAGCTGTTCTTTTACGGATTGGCGGGACGGGGGAGAGACCCGAGAGATTGAGCCTCTCCGTCCGCGACCTCCCATCAATCCGCCGTTGACGCGAAGGTCTGCCCCGTGATCCGGCGGGCTTGCCTCCCTGGCAAGCTGCCTGGTTTGCAGTCGCCAGTAATATCCCCGCGCATGCAGTCCTCTTAAACCTCCCAATCCCTTGTGCCGTGAGGGCTCCGGGGAATGGACCGGAGATCCGGCAGCTATGCGGTAAAAAACGAGCCGGACAGAGCCATTCTTTCCGCTCCCCGCATATACTGTCGAGATTATGGCAACAGGGAGGGTTTCTTCGTGATCAGCCTCTGCATGATAGTCAAAAACGAGGAAGAAGTGCTGGGACGCTGTCTGGATTCGGTCAAGGACCTGGTTGAGGAAATCGTGATCGTAGACACCGGCTCCACGGATCAAACCCCATCGATTGCGGCCCGGTATACGGACCGGATTTTCGATTTTTCCTGGACGGACGATTTTGCGGCGGCCCGCAATTATGCTTTTCAGCAGGCTTCTCAAGACTATATCTTCTGGCTCGACGCCGACGACGTGCTGCTGGAGGTTGACCGAAGCAAGTTCGCCGCGCTAAAAAGCAAACTGGATCCGACGGTGGATGCGGTAACGATGGATTACCACCTTGCTTTCGACGAGTACGGCAATGTGACGTTCAGCGTTAAACGCAACCGTCTGGTCAAGCGGAGCAACCAGTTCCAATGGATCGGCGCCGTACATGAATATCTTGAGGTTCGGGGCAAGCAGATGCACAGCGATATTGCCGTTACCCACCGCAGCGTTCGCCATGCCCGCGACCGCAATCTGCAAATTTACGAAAGCCGGCTGGCCCGGGGCGAGAAGTTCTCACCCAGAGACCTTTACTACTACGCCAATGAGCTGGTCGACCACGGCAAATACGAGCGGGCGATTTCCTATTACGAGCAGTTTCTGTGCACCGGCAAAGGATGGGTGGAGGACAATATCGCCTCCTGCGGCAAGCTGGCCGACTGCTATCATGAACTGGGGGACAAGAAGCAGGAGCTGGCTTCTGCCTTGCGATCCTTTCAATTCGGCCGGCCGCGGGCGGAATTTTGCTGCAGGCTCGGCTTTCATTTCCTGCAAGAGGACGACATCGAGACGGCCGCTTTCTGGTACAACCTCGCTTTGGAAGTGGGAAAATCGGAGAGAACCATGGGATTTTACAATCCGGTCTGTTCCACCTGGCTTCCCCATCTGCAGCTATGCGTCTGCTACAGCCGGTCGGGAAAATTCGAGCTGGCCCGGTACCATAATGAACAGGCGGCCGGCTATCGGCCCGACGATTCCCGCATTTTGCACAACCGCACCTATTTGCAATCCGTTCTGGGAGGCGGACAACAGGACCGGACCGGCGGGGCGGCCGAAGGCCGGAAGCGAGTGCTGATCGGCAGTCCGGTCAACCAGAAGGCCGACATTTTGCAGCTTTTTCTTCAAACCTTGCAGCTGCAGGAGAAGACCGGGCAACTGCAGGCCGGCTATATATTTGTCGATGACAACCCGGACGAGGCGGCCAGCCGGCTGCTCCATGAATTTGCCGAAGCTTCCGGGAAAGCCGAGGTGCTGCCTTCCGCTCATAAAGAGCCGTACATCCGCGACGATGTCACGCATTATTGGAATGAACGGCTTGTATGGAAAGTGGCGGAGTACAAAAACCGGATGATTCGGAAGGCGATTGACGAAGGCTATGATTATTTGTTTTTAATCGATTCCGATATTGTGCTCCGGCCCGGAACGGTGCCGCGCCTGATGGCCGCGGGCAAAGACATCGTGTCGGAAATATTCTGGACCCGGTGGCAGCCGGATGCTTCTCCCCAGCCCCAAGTCTGGCTCAGCGACCAGTACACGCAATGGGAACACGAAAGAGGCGAGGTGCTGAGCGAAGAGGAGATGGTCGGCCGCTACCAGCAGTTCGTCGACATGTTGAAAACCCCTGGGCTTTATCCGGTCGGCGGCTTGGGCGCGTGCACCTTGATCAGCCGCAAAGCGCTGCTGGCCGGAGTCAGCTTCAGCCCGATTCCGAATGTTTCATTCTGGGGCGAAGACCGCCATTTCTGCATCCGGGCAGCCGCTCTCGGCTTGGAGCTTTATGTGGATACCCATTATCCGGCCTATCATATTTATCGGGATTCCGATCTGGAAGGAGCCCGGCGCTTTATCCAGGAGCATGAGCTTATGCAAGAGACGCCGCTCGGGGCTGCGGAGGAGTCGAAATGACAGGCGGCCCGGAAGCATCCAGGAGCTGCCGGCTATATGCAGCACGATCCGTTAGGCAAGTATGGTTGGCGGGAGCAGTATTTATCCATTCTGGACGAACGCCCTCATCTTGTTCCATGGGCTGAGGCCGTGCAACACGAGGAGGAATAGCTGGCAGCCATGATAAGTATAAGCTTGTGCATGATCGTCAAGGACGAGGAGGAGACGCTGAAGCGATGCCTGGAATCGGCGGCGGGCGTGGCCGACGAAATCATTATCGTGGACACCGGCTCAGCCGACAGGACGAAAACCGTCGCGAAGGCCTATACGCCTCATGTGCTGGACTTTGAGTGGCAGGACGATTTCGCCGCGGCGCGCAATTATGCGTTCAGCCAAGCCACGAAAGACTATATCTTCTGGCTGGACGCCGACGATGTGCTCCTTCCTCCCGACAAGGAAAAGCTGATTGCGCTGAAGCGGACCCTGGATCCTGCTGTGGATGCGGTATCCATGGATTACCATATCGCCCGCGACAAGCACGGCAACCCGGTAACAAGCATCAGACGGTTTCGTCTGGTCAAGCGTTCCAGGAAGTACCGCTGGCAGGGCGCCGTTCATGAGATGCTGCTGGTGAGCGGAAGGATCTGGAACAGCGACATCGCGGTCACTCACAAAAAGGAGCGCCGCATGACCGACCGGAATTTGCAAATCTATGAAAAGCGATTGCGCGAAGGCAAACCGTTCAGTCCCCAGGATTTGTTCCATTTCGCCAGAGAGCTGCACCAATTCGGCCGTCTGGAAGAAGCAGTGGAACACTATACGGCCTTCCTGGACCGCTCCGGGCCTTCTCCGGAAAACCGCATCTGCGCCCTGCAGCAGCTTGCCGACTGCTATCACAGACTTGGCCAGACGGACAAGGAATTTTCCGCCACCTTTGAATCGTTCCAATATGATATTCCAAGACCGGAAAGCTGCTGTCGGCTTGGCTACCATTTTCTGCAGAAAGATGCGTACCGTCAAGCCGTCTATTGGTATAAGCAGGCCCTCGCCTTTCCCGTGGAGCCTGGCAGCTGGGTCATTGTGAATCAGACGAGCCGGACGCTGCTGCCCCATATTCAGCTTGCCCTCTGCTACTACCGGTTGGGCCAGTATGCCGAATCCTACTATCATAATAAGCAAGCCTTGACCTACAGCCCGGACGACCCGGCCATTCTGAACAATTTGCTGGTTTTGGAGCAGTTGTTGAAGGACGGCAAGGAAAGAACCGGAGCAGCGGCCGAGGAGAAGGCGGGAGATTGAACTTATTGGACGACGGCTTGCCCGAGAAAACAGATCCGAGTTGATCCGACGGGGCTGCCCAATAAGTCCCTAAAAATAAAAAGGCCGGGTGAGAAAACGTAAAGTTTTCCGCCCAGCCTTTTTATGTGCCTGCTATTGTAGGAAGGCAGCGAGGCGGATGCCTGCCACCTTCAATGGATTGTTGCTTTGCATCAGGCTTGAATCGGGATTGTTCCAATGGCTATGCCCAGTGGCGCCGGGCCGACTGTGATCGTTTCCGACACTGTATTGCTTGACGTATTAATCACGGTTACTAGTCCGGTACTATGGGTGACATAAACACGGGCCCCGTCAGGCGTAACCGCGGCATGCTGGTTTGATGGACTGTCCACCGTGGCCACAATCTGATGATTCGAAGTGTTCATCACGGAGATCTGGTCCAAATTTAGGACATAGGCTCTGGCTCCATCCGGGGTTATAACCAGGTCTAATGGATAAGAACCGACCGGGACGGTTTCGATGACCAAGTTGGAGGCCGTATTGATGACGGATAGATTATGAGAATTGTCGTTGGCCACATAAACCCTCGTTCCGTCCGGCGTAATCGCCATCCCCATCGGGGAACTGCCTACCGGAATCGTCTGGATCACCTGCAGATTGGCGGTGTTGACCACCGACACATTGGCCTCGTTCCAGTTGGACAAATAGGCCCGGGCGCCGTCAGGCGTAAACACAATCCCTCGCTGCTCTCTGCCTGCCTCAATGGTCCCCACCACCATATTGGAAGCCGTATCGATCACCGACACCGGGTTGGGAGTTTGCTGGCCGATGGGTGTGATGTTTGAAGCGTAAACCCTGGTGCCGTCCGGAGATATTTGCAGGTAGGAAGAAGAAAATATGATCGGGATAGACACTGAAACGGTATTGGTTTGCGTATCAATCACCGCCACTCTTGAATTGCTTGAGACTCCCGCGTAGGCTCGCGTCCCATCTGGAGTGAGGGCGATGTGATCGGAAGAAATACCGACATCGGGAATGGTGGCGATCACCACATTTGGAACGGCCTCTGTATCGATCACGTATACGCTGTCGGGACTATCGTTGCGGTTGCTGGCGACATAGGCCAGCACTCTTCCCTCCGGACCGGTGCTCCCGGTTGTTCCGGTGCCGCCGGTAGCTCCAGTCGCTCCGGTGGCTCCAGTCGCTCCGGTAGCTCCAGTCGCTCCGGTAGCTCCAGTCGCTCCGGTAGCTCCAGTCGCTCCGGTGGCTCCAGTCGCCCCAGTGGCTCCAGTCGCCCCGGTGTCCCCAGTCGCCCCAGTGGCTCCAGTCGCCCCGGTGTCCCCAGTCGCCCCAGTGGCTCCAGTCGCTCCGGTGGCTCCAGTCGCTCCGGTGGCTCCGGTGGCTCCAGCCTCTCCGGTTGCGCCCGTTGTTCCTGTGGCACCGGTGGCTCCCGTCGCGCCGGCAGGCCCTACCGCACCTTGCGCCCCGACGGCGCCTGTCGCCCCGGTTGGTCCGGTCGGTCCCATGCCGCCTTGCAGTCCGACCAAGCCGGTGGCTCCCGTCGCGCCGGCAGGCCCCACTGCTCCTTGCGCTCCGACTGCGCCTGTCGCCCCGGTCGGTCCGGTGGGGGCGTACATAATAGGAAAACTGCAAATAGCCCGGTAAAAGGGCAAAAAATAAAATATGAGCTATCACATTACACAGGATACCGCCCCATTGGACAAGCAGGGCGGTATTTCTGTATCTGGATAGCGCTACTTCGGGACAACTTGACCCGAAGTCAAAGGAGGGATGGCTGCATGCCAACTGGGCTTGATTAAAACCAGGCTCTTTTTTCATGCCATAAAACGGACAAGGAGGTAAAGCGTATGGCAAAAAATGAGCCAACTAAGCCGGACGAAATAAAAATCGTGCCGAAAAAAGAAGCTCCTGCGAAAGAGCAGACCGTTCCCACTGAAGCGGCAGAGATTGCCGACAATGCCCCCGCCCCGGAAACAAGCATGGGGAAAGCAGCGACATTAGCCCAAAAAAATGAAGCGGCTGCAAAGGAAATAGGCGAAGCTAAAGCGGGGCCGCCCTCTCCTGTTAGCGGTGAGCGTATCTCCACTCCCGGAGATATCGTAGTTTCCTTTGACAAAATCAAAGAGATTGTTTCCGAGAAACAGCCGACGAGAAAGGAAACAGAAAAAAGCGACCCTGCCGCTGAAACGGTACAGTTCGACAAAACCAGGTCGAAAACCGAGAACACCCGGCAGAAAAGGGAAAAACCGCTTCAAGCAGTCGAGCAGAAAAATAAGCCGGAAACCAGCCGGAGCAAGACTACCGAAACAGCAGTCAAGAAGCCTACCGGCTCTGCCAAACAGGAAAAAGCATCGAGGGCTGCAAAGAACGATAAGCCTGACAAGCAGAAACAGGCAGCAGGACTTGGCAAAGGACGTTCTGTTTCCGCAAAATCTACGGAACAGGCGCAGCAGGCAGCACCGTCTCTGGAACTGCCGCCCGAACCGAGGGAGGCTCCCCGGTCAGGCAAACAGGAGCAGATCGTCTATCTGAACCTTTCCGAGCTTCATCCGTTCAAAGATCATCCTTTCCAAGTCCGCAATGACGCAGAAATGGCGGCTATGGTGGAAAGCGTCAAGGACAAAGGGGTTACACAGCCCGCCATTGTACGTCCCCGCGAAGATGGAGGATATGAAATCGTATCCGGCCACCGCCGCCAGAAAGCCAGTGAATTAGCCGGATTTGCGGATATGCCCTGTATTATCCGCAACTTGACGGACGAGCAGGCAATCACGCAAATGGTAGAGGACAACACCAACCAGCGTGAAAATATCCTGCCCAGTGAACGGGCCAAAGCGCTGCACATGCAGTTGGAAGCCATTAAGCGACAAGGAGCGCGTACCGGCAACGGGCAACGCTCCAATGAGGTTGTAGCCGAGCGCAACAAAATGACGGTGAAGCAAGTTCAGCGATATATCAAACTGAATGCGCTTGTTCCCGACCTGATGAAAATGGTAGACGAAAAGAAAATTGCCTTTACTCCGGCGGTAGAACTTGCCTTCATAACGCCGAAAAATCAAAGCTATATCGCGATAGCCATTGAGGGGCAACAGTCGTCCCCTTCTCTTTCACAAGCACAACGGATGCGCGACCTTGACCAAAAGAAGCTGTTAAATCCCGATGTGATTGACGGCATCATGCTAGAAGAAAAAAAGGAGGTAGACAAAGTGATTATTTCCAGTCAGGAATTGAGCCAGTATTTTGGCAAGGACAAAACCCCGCGCGAAATGAAGGATACCATTATCAAGCTGCTTGATGAATGGAAGGATAAGCAACCGGAGCTTGCCAAGCCGGGAAAGAAAACAGAAAAGGAAAAATAAACGCTTCGGGTCAACTTGGCCCGAAGTTTTCTTTTGTGGGGCTTTGCCCCACACCCCAAAGCTCTAAGGATATGATATATTCCCCGTCGCCATATACATGGCAGCATAACCGGGAAAATCAGTCAAGAGTGCGAAGCACCGCCTACGGCGGCTAGCTCTTGACGGATTTCTCCCGGTTATGCTTTAAGGCTGTCAAGCGACGGGGATATATATTCCTTTGAGCCGCTCCCTTTCCAAGAATGGAAAGGGCGGGGGGATAGGTTGATGGCTTCACGCAACATAAACGGAGGTGCTTTTATCATGAAACGACCTTTAGCTTATATTACTGCGGCATGGAGCGGCGATCACAACGCCGACACCAAACAGGCGGCGGCGTATTGCCGGGCAGTCTATGAAGCTGGATTTTCTCCCATTTGCCCGATCCTGTATCTCCCGCTGTTCCTTAATGACGCCATCCCGGAGGAACACAAAAGCGGCATTGACATGAGCCGGGATCTGCTGCGCCGCGCCCATGTGCTTGTCGTGTGCGGGAGCGATATTGACGAGGATGTCAAAAACGACATTGCCGTTGCCGGGCGGCTGAAGATCACAGCCACTACGCTGGACGGGATTCTGACTGTGAATACACAGGGCCGGGCGAAAGAACATGCTTGAAGCCTATGTGACCAATCTTGGCAAATACAATGAAGGCTACGTCATCGGTGAGTATCTGAAACTTCCCGCTACCACCGAGGAAGTACAGGCTCTTTTGAAACGTATTGGCGTTGACGGAGTACGCTACGAGGAAGTTTTCATTACAAACTATGAAACCGATATTTCTGGCCTTCACGACTGTTTGGGCGAATACGAAAGTATTGACGAGCTGAACTATCTGGCTTCCCTGCTGGACGATATGCCGGAATGGGAAGCGGAAAAGTTTGCCGCCGCTCTGGAATTTGGGGAGTACCATAGCGCCAAGGACTTGATCAACCTGGCTCAAAATCTGGATGGCTTCGAGCTGTATTCGGGCATTGCGGACGAGAAGGATTTGGGCCGCTACTATATCGAGGAAATGTGCGCGCTGGAAGTGCCGGAGCATGTACAGAGCTACATCGACTATGAAGCCTACGGGCGGGATATGAGCATCAACGAGGACGGGCGCTTTGTCGATGGCGGCTATGTGGTACGGACAGGCGAAAGCTTCGATGAGCATTACAGCGGCAGGGACGACTTGCCAGAGGAACACCGGGTTTTTGCTTATCCAAAGCTTGAAAAGGCTTCTATTCGTGACACTCTCAAGCAGTATCAGCAGAAAATTGACCCTATGGACCGTTCCTCAAAAAGCCGCCCCGCGCCGTCCTTTGAGGAACGGTAAATCACTTCGGGCCAACTTGGCCCGAAGTCTGGAAGGGAGGAAACATCAATGGAGAAAAGCAAAACGCCGACGGCCCCTATTCTGGAAAACGAACAGGTAAAAGAGCTTTTGGCCCTATTACGAGAAAACAACGCTCCATCGACACCGGATTTTCTTGCGGTTCTGAATCAGATCAGCGCAATGGAACGCCAGCTTGACGCGGCGGTAAAAGAGCTTGCTTCTATGCGGCAGGAGCTGAAAGCGGCGCAAGAACAAAACCACCCGCTTAAAACGGCCTTGCAAAAAGCCGATACCGCCATGCAGCGGCAGGTATTGGACTTGCGGGAACGACTTTCCGAGCTAAAGCAGACGGTCATAGACGGCTGCAAACATGCTGTTGTCGCTTTTAAGGAAAAGGGTATTTCCGCTCTGGATCATGCGGCCCGTTTTTTCAACATCAGGCCCATGCTCGAAGTGATGCGGGATACGCTCACGAAGAATATCCAGGCTGACGACAAGGCTATCACCAAGATTGAAGCCATCAGCACCGAATACCATCAGGCCGAGCGGCATTTGAAAAACATAGGCCGGGCCATGCTTGGTAGGGAAGCTATTCAGGAAGCGAAACCACCCGGTAAGCTGGCAAAAGCCATATCTGCTCCGTTTCGTGCCGAGCGTTCCCATTTTGCCCATCTGAAAAAGCATGTGGAACAGGCTATCGGTGCTGTTGTCCGGCTGGAAGAACGGGCAACAGAGAAAAAAACGTCTATCCGGGAAGCGATTGAAGCCCATCATGAAAAAACCAAACTGAAAAAAAAAGACACTCCTGCTGTTGAGCGGCCCCGCTCTGCCGATGTGGAGCGATAAGCCACTTCGGGCCAACTTGGCCCGAGGTCCTCCCGCCTGTGTACGTGCCGACAGTGGCAGGAAAGGAGGTTTTTCATGCAGGAGGATATCGAACAGCGGACGATTGCCCTATCCGTTAATGCCACAAAGCTGACAGGGCGAACATTGGCAAATGTGCTGTCGGCAGCCCTTCGGCAAATTCAAAGGGGACATCAAAAGCGGCAGACCCCACAGGGCAGACAGAGCGTAAAAAAGCTGATGAATCACGGCGTTGCCACAAACAGTCTTGATTTGTCCGGCAATACCCGCCTGTTTGACCGTGTGGCCCGAAAATACAATGTGGACTATGCCTTCCACAAAACTGGGCCGGATAAATACCTGCTATTCTTCAAGGCCGGACAGGCAGACGCCATCACTGCCTGTTTTGGCGAATACACCAAGCGGGTGCTGAACCAAAGCAAGAGCAAGCGTCCTTCTATTTTGAAACAGCTACAAACCTTTGCCGATAAGGAGCGCACCAAACCGCGACAGCAAGAAAGAACACGGGAGGCGGTGCGGAATGAACGATAACATGAGGAAGGTTATTTTGCCGAACATCCCCTATCTGTTTATCCTGTGGTTCGGCCTGAAGCTCGGCACAGCCTACCGCCTTGCGGTAGGCGCAACCTTGGGAGAAAAGCTCATCGGCACGATAAAAACCATAGGCCCGGCGTTTGAAACCATCGCGCCGGGCTTTGTTGTGTCCGATTGGCTCATTGGCCTAGCCGTAACCGTCCTGATTCGGCTGATGGTATGGCACAAAGTAAAAAACGCAAAGAAATTCAGAAGAGATGCGGAATATGGTTCGGCCCGGTGGGGAACGGCAAAGGATATCAAGCCTTTTATCGACCCCAAATTTCAAAATAACGTCATCCTGACCGGCACGGAGTTTCTGACGATGAACACCCGCCCGGCGAATCCCGCCAACGCCCGAAACCTGAACTGCTGTGTCATTGGTTCCTCCGGTTCCGGCAAAACCCGGTTCTGGCTGACCCCACAGCTTTTACAGGCGCATTCTTCCTACGTGGTGGTTGACCCGAAAGGCGGCATCTTGGGGCAAGTCGGCTCATTCCTGCAAAAGCAGGGCTACAAAATCAAGGTATTCAACAGCATCGATTTTTCAAAATCGATGCACTATAACCCCCTTGCCTATATCAGGACGGAAAATGACATTCTGAAATTTGTCCACGCCCTGATTGAGAACACCAAGGGCGACGGCAAGGAAGGCGATCCATTCTGGACGAAAGCGGAGACGCTTTTGTATTGTGCTTTAATCGGTTATATCGTCTTTGAAGGACCGGAGGAAGAACGGAATCTCAATACCTTGGTCGATATGCTGAACAGTATGGAAACACGGGAAGATGATGAAGACTTCAAGAACGCCGTGGACTATATGTTCATGGGCTTGGAGAAACGGAACCCGCACCATTTTGCGGTGCGGCAGTACAAGAAATATAAGCTGGCAAGTGGTAAGACCTCCAAAAGCATCCTCATTTCCTGCGGGGCCAGATTGGCCCCTTTTGACATTGAGCAGCTTCGGGAAATGATGAGCGATGATGAAATGGAGCTTGACCGCATGGGCGATAGAAAAACCGCGACCTTCTTTATCATCAGTGATACGAACACGACCTACAACTTTATCGTCGCCCTTGCCTTCTCGCAGATGTTCAACCTGTTATGCGAACGGGCCGACAACAAGCACGGCGGCAGACTGCCTCATCATGTGCGGGTGCTGTGGGACGAAGCAGCCAATACGGGGCAAGTGCCGCAACTGGAAAAGCTGGTGGCGGTGATTCGCTCCCGCGAAATCTCCCTGTGCCTGTTTTTACAGGCGCAGAGCCAGTTAAAAGCGCTGTATAAAGATCATGCGGAAACCATTATGGGCAATATGGACAGCGTGATTTTTCTTGGCGGCCGGGAGCATAGCACCATCAAGGAGCTTTCGGAGGTTTTGGGGAAAGAAACCATCTCCATGCAAACGGAAAGCCGGACGCGAGGGCAGTCGGAAAGCTACGGACAGAACATGCAGCGGCTCGGCAAGGAGCTAATGACCATGGACGAACTGACCACCATGCCGGGCAACAGATGTATTTTACAGCTTCGCGGCTTGCGGCCGTTTTTTTCTCCCAAATATGACTTAAAGAAGCATCCGAATTACAGGCATACGGCGGAAGCTGACATGCGGAATGCTTTTGACCCGGCTCGGCTCGTCAACCGCCGCATGAAAAGGCTCCATCCCAATGAGCCGTATACCGTTTACGAAATAGACGCTGACGAGGAAGCCGCCGCCATCAACGAGAACGAGGACATTCTCAACTATGATGATGTGGATGACCCGGAAGCATTCGCCTGACTTCGGGGCAACTTGACCCGAAGTGAACACCGCCAGCAATGGCGATTTTTTTATGCCCGAAAACAAAATCAAACCGATGGAGGTCATTCGATTATGGGATTTTTTACGAGTGCAGTAAGCACGTTGCAGACGCTTGTTGTGGCGCTTGGCGCGGGCCTTGCCGTATGGGGCGTGATCAACCTGTTGGAAGGCTATGGCTCTGACAATCCGGGCGCGAAATCACAAGGGGTTAAACAGCTTATGGCTGGCGGCGGTGTCATCCTCTTGGGAACGACGCTTGTCCCGATGCTGTCGAGCTTGTTTTAAGGGAAGTCCGTATGGATTTTCTCACCGACTGGATTAACGAATGGATCAAGAGCCTGCTGGTGGACGGGATCATGGGCAACTTAGGCGGCCTTTTTGAGAACGTGAACGACCAGATCGGAGAGATTGCCACACAGGTAGGAACAACGCCGGGGAACTGGAACCCCGGCGTGTTCTCCCTCATCCGGCAGCTTTCCGAAACAGTTGTCTTGCCGATTGCCGGCCTTGTCCTGACCTTTGTTATGTGCTATGAGCTGATTCAAATGCTGATTGACCGCAATAACCTGCACGACATGGACACTTGGATTTTTTTCAAGTGGATATTCAAAACCTTTGTTGCGGTACTGCTTCTTTCCAACACGTTCAATATCGTGATGGCGGTATTTGATGTTTCCCAAAGCGTCATCAATAGCGCGGGCGGGCTGATCGCAAGCGATACGGCAGTAAGCCCCGGTATGCTGGACAGCTTGGAGGCGGAGCTTATGGCGATGGAGATTGGCCCCCTGCTTGGCCTGTGGATGCAATCCTTCCTGATCCGAATCGTGGTCGTAGCCATCAACATTGTCGTTTTTGTGATCGTGTACGGCAGAATGATTGAAATTTATTTGCTGACCAGCTTAGCGCCTGTGCCGATGGCGACAATGGTCAATCGGGAAATCGGCGGTATGGGTCAAAACTATTTGAAAGCCTTGTGCGCCATTGCCTTTCAAGGGCTGTTGATCTTGGTGTGCGTGGCGATTTACGCCAAGCTGGTGCAGAGTATCGCCATAGGCGGCGACCCCATTAAAGCCATATGGACGGTTATCGGCTATTCGGTGCTGCTGTGCTTCACCATGTTCAAAACAGGAACCCTTGCCAAATCCATCTTCGGGGCGCATTGAGGACTTCGGGCCAAGTTGGCCCGAAGTGAGAAAGGAGAATTGCTTACGATGAGCAAGGAAAAAACAACGATTCCGCAGGAAACGGAACAGGCGGCGATGCCGCTGAAACTGGACGTTACCGCACGGCTCATTGAGCCAAAGGGCAACCTTGTGGGCTTTGCCAGTCTGAAAATCAATGACAGCTTTGTGATTGATGATTTTAAGATTTTGCAGAGCGACAAGGGCATTTTTGTCGGTATGCCGAGCAAGCCGGATAAGACTAGCAAGACCGGCTACCGGGATACCGCCCGCCCCATCACAAAGGCGTTTCGCGCAGAGCTTACTGAAGCGGTGACAGCGGCCTATCGTGCGGAGCGAGAAAGGTTACAGTCCCGCACCGCTGCTATTACGTCTTCCGAAAAGCATTCTATCCCGAAACAACTTGCCGGGGGCGCGAAACAGGCGGCACAGGAAAAAGCGGCCCGGCCTGCTTCTGCAAAGGCGAATAGGGCCAAAAATGCTGAAAGATGATCGTGCGACTTCGGGCCGATTTGCCCCGAAGTGCCGGAAAGGAGGTTTTTATGCTCTACCAACAGCCGGAACAATCGCCGTGGGGGAAGGTGCAGACCTGTGACGATCTCTGCCCCGGTGTGTTTCTTGTCAGCACCGCCAGTCATGGCGGAACTATGGTTGCCACCGATATGGCGGCTATTCTCTCTCCCGCCGCTCAAAAGTGCGGCTTTCGTCACAGTGGCTTTCTCTGCTTTGAGGAAGATACACAGGAGGATGTTGTCCTGCGGGAGCTTTTAGACAAAAAGCTTTGGACAGTTCCCGACCGTGTGAAGGACAAGGCCGCTTTTGAGGAAAACATCAACAAGTCGATCCGAAAACACAACCCTGACTATTGGCGAGTGCGGCAGGCCAGTCTTGAAAAGGCTTCGGCCCGGCAGATGCCCCCTGTTCGCCACGTTGAACGATAACGGACTTCGGGCCAAGTTGGCCCGATGTTTTCATTTCAACGGAAAGGAGTTTTTGACATCTATGGCATACGTCAGTGTCCCCAATGATTTATCGAAAATCAAAACCAAAATTGCGTTTAACCTGACCAAACGCCAGCTTATCTGCTTTGGCATCGCGGCGGTCATCGGGATTCCGAGTTATCTTTTTACCCGTACCGCCATTGGCAATACCGGAGCCTTGCTTCTGATGATTGCCCTGATGCTCCCTTGTTTTTTCTTCGCCATGTACGAGCGTGACGGGCTTCCCTTTGAAAAGGTGGTGCGGAATATCATCCGTTCCAAATTGCTGTGGCCCCGTGTAAGACCGTATCAGACCCAAAATTTCTATGCGTATCTTGGAAAGGAGGTTCCGCAGAATGACGCACAAAGCAAAACGTCCGCCCGTTCCCGCCAAAATCGGAAAGCGTAAACGGCGCGGGCCGCAGTCGGCACAGCAGACCATACCGTATAAAGAAATGTTCCGGGACGGAATCTGCAAGGTGCGGGAGGGCTACTACACCAAAACGCTCTCTTACGAGGATATTAACTATGCTGTGGCTTCATCGGATGCACAAAGCGCCATCTTTGACGGGTACTGCGCGTTCCTCAACTATTTTGACAGCGCGCTCCCGTTTCAAATGTCGTTCATTAACCACCGCTCCCGCCCGGAAAACCGTTACAGCGTGAACATTACTCCGCAGGACGATGATTTTAACAGCATCCGCGGCGAATTTACCGCTATGCTGGAAAGTCAGATTGCCCGAAGCAATAACGGCATTGTTCGCTCCAAATATATGACATTTGGTATCCATGCGGACGGAATCGCAACCGCTCGCTCCCGCTTGGAGCGTATCGAGACTGACATTGTAGGCAACTTCAAAAAGCTAGGCGTACAATCGTCTTCGCTGGATGGGCGGGAACGCTTGCGGGTGATACACAGCCAGCTACACCCCGGTGGCCGAGAGCCGTTTCACTTCTCATGGGAGATGATCCCGAAAACAGGCATGGGAACAAAGGACTTTATTGCCCCCACTTCCTTTGACTTTCGCCAAAGCCGCGCCTTTCGTGTGGGAACCACATGGGGCGCGGCGATGCATATGCAGATTATGGCTTCCGAGCTTTCCGACAAGCTTCTTGCAGAGCTTTTGGAAGTGGACGCGGAAATGACGATCACGCTGCATATCCAGACGGTAGACCAGGCCAAAGCGGTAAAGACGGTAAAGGCCAAGCTGACCGACATTGACCGGATGAAGATGGACGAACAGAAAAAAGCGGCGCGGGCCGGGTATGACATGGACATTCTGCCCCCGGATTTGCTGACGTACAGCAAGGACGCGGCGGCTCTGCTTGCCGATCTGCAAAGCCGCAATGAAAGAATGTTCCTGTTGACCTTTCTTGTGGTGAACACGGCTCCCACCCGCCAGCAGCTCGAAAACGATATTTTCACCGTATCGGGCATTACGCAGAAATACAACTGTTTTTTGAAACGGCTGGATTTTCAGCAGGAACAAGGCTTTATGTCTTCTCTCCCGCTTGGATATAACGGTATTGAGATACAGCGGGGCATGACGACATCCAGCACCGCTATTTTTGTGCCGTTTATGACACAGGAGCTGCGTATGGACGGGCAAGCGTTGTATTACGGCATGAATGCTCTTTCCCACAATATTATTATGGCAGACCGCAAAAAGCTGAAATCGGCCAACGGCCTGTATTTGGGTTCCACCGGAAGCGGCAAGAGCTTCGCCGCAAAGCGGGAGCTAATCAACGTGTTTCTTGCTACAAAAGATCGAATAATCATCGTAGACCCGATGGGCGAATATGCCCCGCTGGTAAGGCGGCTTGGCGGCGAGGTGATCGACATTTCGCCGGAAAGCCCCCATCACATCAATCCGATGGACTTAAAACTGAATTTAACCGGAGAAGAAAGTCCGCTTTCCATGAAGGCGGACTTTTTAATGTCGCTGTGCGAGCTGATTATCGGCGGCAAAGAGGGCTTACAGCCGATTGAAAAAACGGTCATTGACCGCTGTGTGCGTCTGGTTTACCGAGAGCTTGCGCTTGGAATCGAGGACGGGAAAATGCCCCTCCTGCAAGACCTGTACGAAACGCTGTGTCAGCAGCCGGAGCCGGAAGCCAAACGGATCGCAACCGCGCTGGAGCTTTACTGCACTGGCTCCCTGAATATGTTCAACCACCCGACCAACGTACAGACCGACCGCCGTATTACCTGTATCGTACTGAAAAGCATGGGCGAAAACCTGCGGAAAATTGCCATGCACATCACCAACGAGCTGGTCACACAGGCGGTAGACGAAAACTTTTCGCGGAGCCTTGCGACTTGGTGCTACTATGACGAATTTCATATTCTGTTGCAGGACAGCTTGAGCGCCAGCTACTTTGTGCGTGTCTGGAAAATGCTTCGTAAAAAGGGTTGTGTTCCATCCGCTTTAACCCAAAACGTCAAAGACCTTTTGGCGAGCCGGGAAATTGAAAATATTTTGGAGAACAGCGATTTTATGATTCTGTTATCACAAGCGCAGGGCGATCGGGCCATTCTGGCCAAACAGCTTGGGATCTCTGAACACCAGCTATCCTATATCGCGCACAGCAATTCCGGGGAGGGCCTGTTGTTTTTCGGGAATACAACCATTCCGTTTATTGACCGCTTCCCGCGCGGTGAGATTTACAATCTGCTCACTACCCGCCCGGAGGATGTGAAAAAGGAGAATCAACATGCGTGAACATGAGGAACAGGCGGCAACTTTGGGTCAACTTGGCCCGAAGTCGGGGAAGCTTCGGCAGGAAAGCAAACAGCCCCGGCCTTCTGAACGCTTGCGGCGTGAGGAGCCACCCTCGCCCGGTGATGGAGAGGCTAATGCCGGAGCCGCCCCCTCTGCTCGCCATACCGATAAAAAAGCGACACAGAACGGGAAGCGCATGGAAAAGAGTGGCGACAAGTTAAACGCTGCCCGTGAGAAAGCGGCCGCGCAAAAGCCCTTGAAAAAGCCCGGCCCCATCAAAGCTGCTGGTCGCGCCGCGCACGATGAAACATGGCGGTATGTGCATGGGAAACTCCATCAGGTGGAGCGTGAAAATGTCGGCACAGAAGCCGCCCATAAAGCCGAGCTTGCCGGGGAGCGTCTTGTCCGTGGCGGTATACGCTTCATGAGGCGCCATATCCGCACCCGCCCGGCCCGGCAGGTTCGCAAGTGGGAACGGAAAACGATCCGCGCAAAGGCCGATGATGCCTACCGCCAGTTGGTACAGGAAAATCCGGGCTTACAAAGCAATCCTGTTTCCCGGCTTTGGCAAAAGCAACGACTGAAAAGGCAGGTTCGGAAACAGGCACGAGAAGCTGCCAAGCTTGGCAAAAAGGCGGTCAAGTTCACAGACAAAATCGCCCGCGCGATTACGATCTTTGTGAAACGAAATCCGAAGCTTCTGCTAATTGGGCTGGCGCTGTTCCTGCTGATTGTCGTTCTGCAATCCTGTATGGCGGGAATGGCGTCCATTGGGAACGGCCTGATTAGCGTCGTAGGCGGCACTTCCTATGGTTCGTCGGACCACGACATTGAAGCCGTGGAAGCCAGCTATACCGCACTGGAAAAGGATTTGCGGGAAAGGCTGGCCCGGATCGAAAGCGACTATCCCGGTTATGACGAGTACCGCTATGCCGTGGACGAAATCGGGCATGATCCCTTTGAACTGGCTTCCTACCTGACCGCCAAATACGGCGGTTACTCCCCCGCGGAGGTTCAGGCCGAGTTGCAAGCCCTGTTCGGAGAGCAGTATATGCTGACCATCACGGAAACGGTGGAGGTGCGCTACCGCACGGAAACCCGAACGGACACATGGACGGAAACGGACCTGGAAACCGGGGAAACCATCACGCATTCCGACACCTATACTGTGGAGGTTCCCTATGACTATTTCATTCTCAACGTTACTTTACGAAACCAGTCGCTTGGTGCGGTGGCCATAGCTAATCTCGATACAAAGCAACAGGAACAGTATGCCATCTATCAGAGAACCAAGGGCAACCGTCCGAATCTCTTTGCGGGGAACATTTATGCTCATACCGGGGAATACACCAAATACGACATCCCGCCGGAAGCGCTGGCCGACCCGGAATTTGCCGCTCTGATTGCTGAAGCCGAGAAATATTTGGGCTACCCATACGTTTGGGGCGGTTCAAATCCAGCTACGTCCTTTGACTGTTCAGGCTTTGTCAGCTATGTGTTGGACAAGTCCGGCGTGTACCCGATGAGCCGGACAACGGCGCAGGGTATTTTTAATCTGACGGCGAAGATTCCGCGCTCCGAAGCCAAGCCCGGCGATCTGATTTTCTTTACGGGAACGTATGACAGTTCCGGGCCTGTGTCGCACTTAGGCATCTATGTGGGAGAGAATATGATGCTTCACAGTGCCAGCGGCGGTGTACAGTATGCCCGCACGGACAGCCCATACTGGACGGAACATTTTTATGCGATGGGCCGCTTGTAGCTCTGTGCAAAGGAGGATTCATTTGAACGCAAAAATTGCGCGTGTCAACAAGGAAATTGAAAAAATCAAAGGCAAAATCCATGGGTTTCAAACGAAGCTGCGAGAACTGGAACGGCAGAAAACCGAGCTTGAAAATCTGGAAATTGTAGATGCGGTGCGCGGTGTGGATATTCCGCTTTCCGACCTTGCCGCGCTATTGAAAGCCGTCAAAACAGGCGGTGCAACTTCGGGCCAACTTGGCCCGAAGTCCACCGCACCGATCGACATCCCAAAGGAGGAATCCGAAGCATGAGAACATTTCGCAGGATCGCGGCGCTGTACGCCGTTTTTTTGTTGGCCTTTTTCTTTAGCGCCGTTGCCTATGCGGGCGGCGGTGAGGAAATCCCGCAGGAGATAATGCACTCCCCGGCCCCGGAGGCTGGCCCCAATCCTTTTACTCCTGCTGGAACGGGCACTGTCGTAGACAACGCCACTGACGAGGATGGAAAAGAGTTTTACACCGTGATGACCCCTGATGAAAACGTGTTTTACTTGGTTATCGACAAGCAGCGCGGACAGAACAATGTGTATTTTCTGAACGCCGTAACGGAGAAAGACCTGCTGGCTCTTGCGGAGAAATCCGGGGACTCTCCTGACTGGGAAAGCACCCTATCCGAGCCGGAGCCGGAGAGTACGCCCGAAGTGACGCCGGAGCCAACGCCCGAACCGGAGCCGGGGCAAAAAAGCAATATGGGCACGTTTCTGCTTGTGCTGGCCGTTGTGGTGATTGGCGGCGGGGTCGGATATTACGTTAAGATTTACCGCCCGAAGCAGGAACAGGCCGCTTTAGCTGACGAGGACTATGACGAGTACGAGGCCGATCTCGACGACGATCAGGAGGACGATACCCCGCCGTGGGATACGGATAACGAGCATCCTGACAACAGAGAGGACAAGGACGTATGAACTTTACAGACAGTCCCTTTGAAAAAATGATGAAAGAAAAACCGCGTCCTTCTCGCCGGAGACCATCGCAAAAACGGCTAAAAAGTTCTGATTGCGGGGAATGTAAGTTTTGCAACGATTCTACCTGTGCAAGTGCCTATTCGCCGAGATTAGATACTGTCTCGGAGGGAAGGCAGACGTATTGTTCGCCAACTTGTGCCGACATCGCCTGGCGTAAACGTCAACGGAAATATATGAGAAAAAAGCAGGATGATCGTTAGCTTTTATGGGATTAAAACAATTTTATGACGCAGTTTTAAAATATTAAACTGGAGTAGGCCGTACTTTTATTTTTATGTGCCCTGACTCGGAGGAAACAAACATAAGGGGCATCAGGCCAATTTGGCCCGATGTCCCTTTATACTTGATTAACACTGTTTTTTGAACAAGCGCATAAATTCATCAGCAAATTTTTTTACATAGTCTTTGTCTAATGCTGTTGCAAGTGTTTCCTCATTATGATTTGCAGTTGGTGTCCAATTATAAGAGCCATGCATTACATAATCCAAGTCAATGATACAGAACTTATCGTGCATTCGGTTATAGTTGTTCCACCCATATCTCGAAATAACAGTTAACTCAAAATTAGCTTTTAAATCGGGAAGCAATTTGCTATTCGTTTCTTCATCAGAGATTGCGATACGGATGTTAAGTCCCTCTTCTTTTTTCTTTAGCAACTCATCGTATATGGTTTTATTGGTAAACCATGCAACGGCTGCCCATATTAGAAATCTTGCATCTCGAATTCCTTGAATAATTGTTTCTTCAATTTCTGAGAAAACAACATCATGTTCCCTGTCTTCCTGAGTTTCTGAATAAAGCATTTGAGGCTTAATAAGAGTGGAACCTAAAGCATAATCATCAGATTCTTCATATACATATCCTACTAAATCAGCTATATGATGTTTTAGTTTGTTTGCCTCATTTATCAAGGGGATAGGTACTCTTATCTCTACATCTTCATAATGCTGTCCTGGACGTATAGCAAAAGCATATTTAGCAATTGAATTTACTTTTGAACGCCTGATAATTGGTAGTATTTTATCTCTATGTTCTTTAAATTTCTCATCAAATTTTAGTGTCTCGATCATTGTATTCACAAAAACCTGATAATCCATAAATACCCCCACATCGCACCAATATTTTCTATAACTAATTTCTCAGATTATATCATCGCGGCAATACGATATCAATTTAAGGAAGGAAGTTTTTGTATGAATGAAAAGGACAACTTTCTGAAGAACGCAAAGCTTTCCACCGAACAGAAATCTAATATTGCTACTCTACCCGCGTTACTGGCTCAACTAGAGGAAGGCCCGAGTAAAGGAGCCGCCAGCAAAGCGCCGAAGTCGAGAACGGGAGGAACGGTGAACAGCCGCCCCAAACGAAGGCGCGGTGTTCCGCTGTATGTTTGGGTCAATGAAGACGAATACGCGACGATTAGGGAACGAATGGAGCAGGCCGGTACACAGAATTTAAGCGGATATATCCGCAAAATGGCGATCAACGGCTATGTGCTGAATGTTGATCTAACCCCCGTCCGGGAGCTTGTTTCCCTGCAACGCAGATGTGCCAACAATCTGAATCAGGTTGCCATTCATGCTAATACCTATGGCGTGTACCAATCGGATATAGTGACCTTGCAAAAGGATTATGCCCGGTTGTGGGATCGTGTTTCTGATGTCCTTCAACAGCTTGCAACAGTGGTTGAATCCTAATCGTAATAAATCAGGGTGTGGCATAATTATTCGCCTCACCCTGACTTTCATTAAATAGTAATTGATAACCCTTTTAATAATCTCGATAACTCGGAAACTGACTTTTTATCTAGAATTTTACTATCGGTATTTTTGCTATAGTCAATATTGTTTATGTTTTTCATATGTTTATATTTACCTATTTCTTCGGCTTTTAATGTAGTCGTAAATATCACCTGTTTCCCTAATTGGGAAAATAATTCGATAACAGTGTTTTCCCGTTCAGTCGATAGATCTTCGGCTCGGAATGAGTCTACGATTATAGGATAGGGGTGCTTGAGTATTGTAGCAAGGGCATAAACCTTTACTAAATGAAACTCAGTTGCTTCACTACCTGAAAATACTTGATCACGTTTAGTGAACAGACCGTCAAATATAAGGTTACCTGCTGGATCGATAACCCTATAGGTTCGATTCATTTCGGAAAGAATGGATGATAACAACGCTTTCTGATTTTCAACCTGTTCTGATGTGTTGCTATCATTTGCTTTTAATGCATCAGATAATTTTTTTATTTCATTATCGATTTCAGATAAGCGAGCTTCAACACCAGTTGCATCTAAAATTGATTGCTTATGAATAACAATTGATTCAAGCGAGATATCATCATCCGCTAAAATTTGTTGTAGTTGTTCTTGTTCTTTATTTATGTCAAGAGTGATACGCTCAATTTCTTCATCATAAGCTGAAATTTTCTCGTTTATAGATTCAATAATTTGCCGCCTTATTTCCGGTGTTGATACATCAAATGTATATGATGCATTTGAGTCAGTAGCAAATCCGATATGGGTAGAGCCACAATCTAAGCACCTTAGTTCACCACTGCTCATAGTTCTGTTTAATGAATTTAGTTCTTTTAGTGTAATTTCGTACTTTACTTTGCGATTTACAGTTGCATTTCTTGAGTTTCGTAAAACGGAAATCCTATCTTTTATTTTCTCTACATTTTTTATCTTATTTTCCAAGACAGTCCTATCACTATATTGGCTTAAATATGTAGAAGAAATACTTCCAGATTTTAATATCTTGTGTTGTGTTTGCAATGATTTCTTTTCTGTTTTTAGTTCACTTATTCGTTTCTTTGCAATTGATATTTCTTCTGTAGATAGTCCTGTTGCCCCAAAACCAGAAAAGGCATATATCATATTAACAAAATCTTCCTTTGTGTAAAATCCTTTATTAGCTATATTGGATGTATCCTTTTTATCTTGGCCAACAAAAAATAACTGAACAAACAGTTCCGGATCTACAATACGATTCACATCGTTTTTTATTATTTGCGGTAATGGAATGATATTTTTTGTCCAGTAGCGTTTCATCTCGGAAACATTATCAAAAAACATTAAGTTATTTTCATGAAAAATTACAAAAGTATCTCCTTTTCGACAAATAATAAAATCAATCTCATTATGTATAAACTCCACATAATAAAAATACGACTTGTAATCAAATGAGGAAGGAAAAACAGGTACATTGCCTAAACAATACATCATTGATTGAATAATAATAGTTTTCCCTTTGTTATTATCATCGCTTGAAATAATGTTGACACTGTCTTCTAACAAATTTTCAACATACGCCTCTTTCTCATTACCGACAGCAATGCGCCTAATAATCATGTTTTTATTCCCTCCTTTACTGTAGAAATAAAGTACTTTAATGATAAGACATCAAAATCAGGGCAAGAAGTTGCTATTGTCACGTCCAAAATTCGGTATATTTCCTCTACCCCATAAGTCGGATTTGCAATAATAGAATGATATATGTTGCTAAAGAGCCTCCAGAAATTATCTGCACAATTTTTATTAAACAATGCTCGAGATAATGCAAGCTTACAGTCATCCAATGCTTCTTGCCGCTTTTCTTCTGGGAAATGATTATATATGGGTATAAAGGGTAGCGGACAACCTTTGTCAAATGGATTGCGATTTATGATGCGACCAAGCACAAATAATTTAATTTCACCATTTGTCAGATGTCTATAGTAATTTAAAGCCTGATCAGTTGTTTTTATTGTAATACCTTCCACAACATTTATATTTTTTTTACTTGCTTGTGTATCTCTTATCTCATTAAAAATTCCAGTTAGTATATGCTCTTCAGGCATGATACCTGGGTGAATTTTGATAATTGATTTTACGTATTCGCTGGGAGTTCTGTTATCTATCACAAACATCACTTTGCTTAAAAAATCATCTATTTTATCGTCCGTTGCTGATGATGTATCAATGTATGTTTTTTCCTTACATTCATCTTTTAATCCTTCTTTTAAATTAGTAAGTGCTTTTGTCTTTATGTTACTTATATCAAATACATCTTTTGTCGAATCAATTCGTAAGCTAGGGGATACTCCACCTAAAAACAAAATGTACTTATGAAAGGTAAAGTTACTGCAATAATTTTTGAAAAGTGTTACTAATTCTCTGCCAACTGCAGCTGGCGATGAATTAGAAGCACCTTTTGATTGTAAATCCCAAAGTTTGTGTGAGAAGCGATCCATCCCCGTCAAGTCATTAAAAAAATCCACAACAAAATAGTGAATTTCATCGCTATCATCACAAAAATTCATTAAATATAGCAGTGCTTTTGTTTCTGTATCAGATGCTTTTTTTCTAAGCTTCTCCGATGATTGTACTGTATATGTCACGAAAATCACCCCTTTTGACCTATAAATAGGTGAATGCTGGAAATGCTATATGAACAATATATACTATAAAGACTGTTTCATAAAGACTGTTTTATTAATAAGCACACTATATTCTTTTTTACTACATCGGGCCAACTTGGCCCGATGTCACAGGACAAGATCGGTGCGGCCGCGACAACATTGATGACCTCTTCGGTAGATCGTAAAATAGAAGTATGACCAAATGATGGAAGGAGAATCGTGATGAAGGTCATTAAACTCTTATTCAAGATTATCGCCGCGCCGCTTGTGGTTCTACTGACGATTACAATACCCATTTTTATATTTCTGTTTTCTTATGCCGCCGCCATATTACAGGTTGTTTCCGGGATCGGCGTTCTGATCAGTATCGTTCTGCTGATAAGCGGGGAAACGCATGGCTTCGGCGTGTTCCTGTTCCTGTCGTTTCTGATTTCTCCGCTTGGCATTCCTGCTATTGCAGAATGGTTGATTGACAAGTTGCAAAGCCTGAAAAGCTCGCTTCGTTTTTTTATCGCAAGCTAAAACCGGAAATGGCAGGACTGCCGGATCACTTCGGGCCAACTTGGCTCGAAGTTTTTTTCTGGAAAGGAGGAACGCACATGGCAACCATTCGCTTGATGACCCGTCATATCGGGAGTGGAAAGACCATCATGGCAACCTTAAAGGACAGCTTCGATTACGGGAAAAATCCGAATAAGACCCGGAACGGCGATTTGATTCTCGCCTATGAATGTGACCCTGCCACAGCCGACGCAGAATTTTTGCTTTCCAAAGCAAAATATAAGGCGATTACGGGCAGGGAACAGAAAAAGGATGTACTGTATTATCAGATTCGGCAGTCGTTCCCGCCCGGTGAAATTGACGCGGAAACAGCACTCAAAATCGGCTATGATCTTGCCATGCGCTGGACGAAAGGCCAGCACGCTTTTTTCGTGGTTTCTCATGTTGATCGCCCCCACCCGCATTGTCATATTTACTACAATTCAACCTCTCTGGATTGCACACGGAAATTCCGGGATTTTATCGGCTCGGCTCGTGCGGTTCGGCGGCTCTCTGACCGGATTTGTCTTGAACATGGACTATCTGTCATTACCAATCCGAAGCTCCACAGCAAAGGAACATTCAAGCATTATGGCGAGTGGCTTGGCGGCAATAAACCGCAGTCATTTCGAGAAAAATTAAAGGCGCAGATTGATCGTTGCCTTGTGGAGAAGCCGCCGGATATGGACGCTTTTTTACAGGCCATGGCGACGGCTGGCTATGAGGTCAAGCATGGGCGCGGCGGTACAATAAGCTTCCGTGCAGAGGGACAGGAACGCTTTACCCGGCTTCGGGCTTCCACGCTTGGCAAGGGCTACGGTCAGGAGGACATACGGGCAGTTATTGAGGGCCGGGCCGCTCCACGGGAACGGCGCAAGGTCAATCTGATTGTGGATATTGAATCCCGCATGAGAGCTGGAAAAGGCCCTGCCTATGAACGGTGGGCGAAAATATTCAATCTCAAGCAGATGGCGGCGGCGTTACAGTATTTGCAGGAAAACGGACTGATGGAATATGAGCAACTCTCGCAGAAAACCGCAGAGCTTACAGACCGCTTCCATACTCTTTCTGACCGCATAAAAACGACCGAAGCTGCTATGCGAATCAATGCGGAACTAAAGACGGCAATGGTTGCTTACGCCAGAACCCGGCCAGTGTTTGAGGGATACAAGGCCGCAACATACAGCCGAAAATATCTTGCGGAGCATGGGGCCGACCTTGCCGCCTATCGGGCGGCGCAGGATAGTTTTCGGCGCTTATTGTCCGGGGCTAAGCTCCCGAAAATGAACACGCTCAAAGCGGAGAGCCGGGAGCTTGCTGCAAAGAAAAAAGCCGCCTATGGCGAGTACCGGGCGGCAAGAAAGGACATGCAAGAGATTGTGACGGTAAAGGCCAATATTGACCATCTGCTCGGCCTGACGGACGCGCAGAAAAATAAGGAAATGGAGCGATAGCGACATGACGCAACATGAGGTGCGAAGCGCCGACTTCGGGCCAACTTGGCCCGAAGTTGCAGGGTTTGGGGAAGGCACTCCCCAACAAGCAATTTTTGAGATTTTCCCTTGCGGGAAAAACTCAAAAATGTGCAAGTGTCAATACACTTGCCCTGCTTGCCAGTTTGTGAAAATCTGAAATCTGATACGTTTTATGAAACGGTACTAGTTTTTAACCCATCTGAAGTCAGGCGCATACCGGCGCGCCCACGCTCAAGAAGCGACACGCTCCATTCCTTTTCCGAATCGTTATTATGCGACTGATGCCGGATTGGGAATAGTTCAACACTATTGACGCCTGGCACTTTAAAAGCAAGCAGATCAAATTTATCTAATTGTAACGTACGATAATGGAAATTTGAAAATGACAAGATGTAGTTGCTACCCCCTTTCTTTCTTAGAGTTGTTCCTGCATTGTAGATAGTCTAAAAATCGTTTAACTGCAAGCGATGCAGATTTTTTATCTCTCATTGCAAGGCCAATCTTACGGTACGCTGGTATGTCCAGTTCCTTGATTACAATTCGGTACGGAATACGCTGCAAAATAAGCTCCGGCAAAATACTAATTCCCAATCCACTTTCGACCATTGACATGATGGCATAATCATCCCATGTCGTAAAATGCACTCTTGGTTCAATATTACATCTTTCAAATATTTCTGATATTTCAGCTTTAGCGCCTTTTTCTAAAAGCATGAACGGATAGTCACATAGCGCCTTTACAGGATAGCATTCACAGTCGGCCATAGGATGATCTTCCGGCAAAACAACAAGTAGCTTATCCTGCTCCAAAAATATCGTTTCAAACTCCGGGTGTGTGGGAAGCCGGAGGAAGCCGCAATCCACACGCCCCTCGAAAATCCAGCTTTCAATTTCGGTATAATCGCCCAACAGAAGCTCGTAATCAATATTAGGGTAGTCCTTTTGAAACTCTTTGATAATATTCGGAAGCCAATGAGTCGCTACGCTTGAAAATGTACCAATCCGAATTAGCCCCGATTGCAAGCCGTTCAGTTCGTCCACCTGCGCCTGCAATTTTTGATATTCGTTACATACATTTTGAGCAAACGGCAATAGCTTCAATCCGTCGGAAGTCAGGCGCACACCGGCGCGCCCACGCTCAAGAAGCGACACGCTCCATTCCTTTTCCAAATCGTTAATCATACGGCTGATACCGGATTGGGAATAGTTCAATACTGCTGCGGCCTTCGTAAAGCTGCCATATTCAACAGTTTTGACAAAAGCCATATATTTTTGAATGTTCATATCCATACATTTCTCACCCACTTTGCATCTGAATTTATCATGATTATCATGATAAATATTCGTTTTTGTAATTAATAAAGTCATGATACGCTATAAATACAGCCATTTCAAGTGAAAGGAAAGTGACTATGTTCTTTGTAAGTGATATTTATACAACAGCGCCGTCTAAGTTCAAGACGGAGCTCCAGGAAAAAACATATAGAGTATTGCAAGACCTGCATATCCCGTTTGAGCGAGTCGATACCGACGAGGCAATTACAATGAACGATTGCGTTCAGATTAATAAGGCGCTAGATATGAAAATGGTCAAGACGCTGTTTCTGTGCAACAGGAAGCAGACAGAGTTTTTCCTGTTTGTTACCACAGCAGACAAGTCGTTTAGCGCAAAGGAGTTCAGTAATGCATTGGGTATTTCCCGCGTTTCTTTTGCTCCTGCTGACTTGATGGAGAAGATGCTGGGAACAACGATAGGTGCAGCGACTGTTTTCAGCGCCTTATTGGATAAGGACAATAGGGTACAGATTATTTTCGATAAGGACGTTCTTGCGGAAGAATGGTATGGGTGTAGTGATGGCACGACTACCGGGTATATGAAAATCAAAACATCACAAGTGTTCCATGACTTCCTTAAATTTGCGAAACACTCCCCTAAGACTATTCATGTTTAGCAAAAGAAAGGTGAATAATTTGAGTCTGTATCAAAACAGAATTGTTGTCAAAGTAGGGACTTCTACCTTGACAAATGATATAGGGAAAAGCGATCTACGTTCCTTTGACCGCATTGCCTGTGTATTATCCGATATTCAGAACATGGGCCATGAAGTCATTTTAGTTTCATCTGGCGCGATTGCTGTGGGCACAAATAAGCTGCAGATGAAAACACGCCCAACGAGTATGCGTTTGAAGCAAGCTGCTGCTGCGGTAGGACAATGCAGCATTATGTACTTATACGACAAATTTTTCAATGATTACGACAAGACGATCGCACAGATTTTATTGAACGCCGAGGATATAGAAATTGAGGAAAAGAAGGAGAATTTAACGAACACCTTTGACGCCTTGCTGGACATGGGCATTATACCGATTGTGAATGAAAACGACTCGGTTAGCTATACCGAAATCGAATCGGAAGATAGACTATTTGGCGATAACGATATGCTCTCTGCGGTTGTCGCAGTATTGTGCAGGGCGCAAAAACTCATCATTTTGTCCGACATTGACGGCTTTTATGACAACGATCCTCGCCTCCATCCCAGCGCAAAACGAATAGAGCGTATCGACGCAATAGACGAGAATGTACAATCATTAGCCGGAGGCGCAGGATCTCGGCGTGGTACAGGTGGTATGAAAACCAAACTGCAAGCGGCAAAGCTGGCAACCGCGCAGGGGATCGATACTATCATTACAAACGGCAAAAACCCGTCCGCTCTATATGAAATTATCAAAGGAGACAGCGTTGGTACGCTTTTTGTCGGTAAACGATAATATACGGAGCCGAAAAGCAAACTCCCAGATGTCTAGTAACAGGCATTGGTTGGTAATTTAAATGCACGGGGCCTTCCAATGGCAGTTATACGATTGGAGGGTTCCTTGTGTTTCTAAAGCTATTTTCTTTCTTTTCACTTGAGGGACCGTCACCTTATGGTGGCGGTCAGATGTAGCAAAAGTTTTCATAATACATGATTCCAAAAAAATGCAGGGATTTATGGGCGACAAGTGCGCCCATTTTTTATTCGACACCTTTCAGGGATTTTCCCTAAAAGGTGTCTTTTTTCATTCTTTTTTGATTATTGTTAGATTCCATCAGTCCGTTTTTTCGGACAAGCCTCATAACCTCTACGGGCCAACTAGGCCCGATGTGCGGCATCCTCCCCGCTGTCGTTCTCCACCGCCTCCGTTTCGATTTTTCTTCTCCAAAAAAATCGAAACGGAGGAACACCATATGTCAATGATTAATCTGCGGGATTACTACCCGTTTTGCAATACTGATATTTTTCTTGACATCCCCGATGAAGTCGCAACAGTCCTTCTGGAAGCTGAACGGCAGGAAGAAGCGTATCGGCGGCGTATGTACCGCCACAAGGCACAGTATTCTCTTGACCGGAACGATGGAATCGAGCACGATATTTGCTTCGAATCTCCGTCCCCTTTCGAGGTCTACGAACGCAAAATGACAGCCCAACAGTTGCATGCCGCTATCACTGCTTTGCCGGACAAGCAAGGCAAACGAATTTACGCGCATTACGTACTTGGCATTAGCAAATCCGAGATCGCGCGGGCCGAGGGAGTTTCGGAAAAAAACATCCGCAAGTCCATCAGCCAAGGACTTCGGAACTTGGAAATTTTTTTGAGAAACTTTTCTGAATGAGGGTCGGTTTTGCCCTGAAAATGTCACGGTTATTGGAAGGAGATTTTTCTTCCGCTAGTGTTCTTTGATAACTGCATACCGATGATCCGGATACGTTTCATGTGTGGAGAAGCCAAGCCGCAAGGGTGCGCCATAACTTTTCAGCGATTTATCGCTTGAAAACGAGCGAGGAACACCATCTATGGCAAGCAGACTGTGGCAGTCTGCCGGGCGACGATTCCACACGTGAGATAATGATACTTACGGTTTGAACGCTTCACAGCATTGACCGTCGCGCCATCAGTATGGGGCGGGGTGAAATTCCCATGAGGGCGGTTGCCGTCGCCTGTCCGGGTTATCTATTTATCTGAACTACAGGAGGACGTGCCGGACTTTTCTGTCTAACGACAGCCCAATATTTCCCGGCACGATACCTCTCCTATTTTAACGTGAGGAGAATCGAAATGGGGAAAGATACGATTTTCGCAGGAATGCTTCCTGAACAATGGAGCAATAATGCTTGCCGCGGATATGTCATCTGGGCGATGGAAAACTGCGGTTTCGGCTCTGATGATATTCAGCGCGTGGTGATGGAATTGCATGAAGTTTTTGATTTCAAATCCACACAGGAAGCAGACGAGCATTACCGGAACAGTCCCTATTGACTTCGGGCCAATTTGTCCCGAAGTATGCGGACAGATAAACAGCCATCCCTTTTGTTAATAACGGGGTGGCTGCTTCTGTTTCCTCACAGGACAAACGGGAAAACGCATATATTGAATCATGCACATCAAGGAGGGCATGATGAATGATTACTTCCGCATTGATTGATCATTTTATGAGCGTAAATATGGAAACCGTAGATACGGAAAAACTGGCTGATATCAGCACGCTTGAATTTGATAATTCTCTCCCGATAGAAAAGCGTCCTGCTTATGTATTAGAAAAACTGAAAAACCCGTTGTGTTTCCGTTGTGGTGAAGTGGGTATCAAGCTTGAATTTGACGATACGGCGCCGCCGATTCAAGAAGTACTCACGAACTTTATAATACGCAAGAAAAGCGGCTTGTAATGCGGCTTTGTGCCCTCGACAACATGGTTCGCGTTACGCCCGAATGGTATAATAGAGGTGTAATGTGATAGGAAGGAGGACACATGGCCAGAGTAGCCAACAGGCAGAATATTGTAAAATCAGCTTCAAAAAAGCGGGTATGGTATGTAGGCTTTTATATCCGTCTTTCACGCGAAGACAAGCGCGGAAAGGAGGAATCCGAAAGTATTACCAACCAAAGATTGATTTTGACAGACTTCCTTGAACAGCAAGATGATGATGACGAGTATGTCTTTGTTGGTGAATATGTCGATGACGGTGTAAGCGGTACGACAGATGAGGAACGTGAAGATTTTCAACGGCTGTTAACCGATATACGAAAGGGAAAAATCAACTGTGTGATCGTAAAGAACCTTGCGCGGAGCTTCCGCAACAATGGTGATCAAAGCTACTATCTTGGTGACTGGTTTCCGCGAAACAATGTACGGTTTATTTCTCTTTACCAACAGCCCGTTGATACGTACAAGGACCCGCAGAACGCGCAAAACATCGCGGTTCCGGTTCAGGGCGTTCTGAATGAGGAACATGCAAGGGGAACTTCGGAGAGCGTCAGAAGAACCTTTGACAAGAAGCGTGAAAAAGGACAGCATATTGGCTCGTTTGCCGCCTATGGCTATCAGAAAGACCCGGAGGATAAAAACGCTCTTATCCTCGATGAGGAAGCCGCAGAAAATGTCAAAAGCATTTTCGCCTGGTTCTTAGAGGGTATGAGCAAAAATGCGATTGTTCGCAAGTTGAACGAAAGCGGCACTTTATGCCCGTCGGCGTATAAGAAAAGCAAGGGCATGAAATACAAGAATCCCAATGGCGAGAGCGGCAACCCTTTATGGTGTGCCATGACAGTCACCAACATTTTGAAAAATCGCATTTATGTGGGCGATATGGTGCAAGGGCGTTACCGCATTAAGAGTTATAAAATCCATGTGCAGGAAACGGTTCCCGAAGAGGAATGGTTCATTGTCGAAAACACGCATGAGCCGATCATCCGTCGTGAAGATTTTGCCAAAGTGCAGGAGCTTTTGAAAAAAGATACGCGCACCGCACCAAAGCAAAAAACGTTGTATTTGTTCAGCGGCTTCCTACGCTGTGCAGATTGCGGCAAGGCCATGACACGAAGCACCGTTAGAGGGAATGTGTACTACTATTGCCGCACGTACAAAGACCAATCCAAGGCGGCTTGTACGAAGCATACGATGAAGCACAACCATTTAGAACAAGCGGTATTGTATGCCATCAAGCAACAGGTATACATTGCGGTTTCTCTTTCCGAAATGGTTTCACGGATTAACAAGGCTCCGCTCCAGAAAAGCCAGTCTATCCGTCTGAATGAACGAATTGCTTCCAAAGAAAAAGAACTGTCCAAGATTTCACGTTATAAGCAAAGTATTTATCAGGACTGGAAAGACGGCGAAATTTCTCATAAGGATTATCGCCAGATGAAAGAGGACTACGAGCGGCAAATCGAAGCCATTAACGAAGTGATAAGCAATCTGCAAGAAGAAAAGGCAGAGCTTGAAAATGGAGTCGATGTAGAAAACCCGTTTTTAGCAACTTTTCGGAAGTATGAAAACATCAACAAACTGACAAGGGATATTTTGATCGAGCTTGTTGACACCATCAAGGTATACGAAAATGGCAATATAAGCGTGAAGCTGAAATTTGCCAATGAGTACCGCAGAGTTTCGGAATACATCGAGATCAATATCTCTGAAGACGCGGTTTAGAGAACCGCATTTTTAACGGTAGTTTGTTTTCCTAATATAAATGTTCCGGTCGGTCCTATGCCGCCGGGCAAACCGACCAAGCCGGTTGCGCCCGTCGCGCCGGCAGGCCCCGCCGCACCTTGCGCCCCGACGGCGCCTGCCACCCCGGTCGGTCCAGTCGGTCCCATGCCGCCGGGCAATCCGACCAAGCCGGTTGCGCCGGTTGTTCCTGTAGGTCCGGTCGCGCCAGCTGCGCCCGTCGCCCCGGTAGAACCCCGGGCTCCGACTGGCCCGGTCCAACCCTGCTCTCCCATCGGACCTGTGGGACCCATGGGTCCCTCGTCGCCTCTGTAGCCCCGATACCCTCTCGGTCCCCTGGGCCCCCTGCGTTTCGCAAGCCTGATCACCTGACGTCTAAGCTCTCTGAGTTCTCTAAGCCCCCGCCTTATTTCAAGCCGGTTCAACGTTCTTTGCCTTCGCCTTTGGCTCTGGCTGTGGTCTCGCTTTTGGTTTTGGTCTTGCCTTTGGCTGTGGTCTCGCCTTTGGCTTTGGTTGTGGTTTCGGCTTCGGTTTCGGTTTTGGTTTTGGATACGGCCCGGCCGCCTCCGCGCCGTTCGCCCGGTTGCTGAATTCCGCCTTCTTCCGCGCAAGCAACGGATGCAGCAGCAAACGCGCCTTTTTTTCCCGCCTGCTCGCAAGCATATGCGGGAAACCCTTTTGGCAGGGAGAGGAACGGTTTTTCGCATTTACAGGTCCCCTTATTTTGATGAAGTTATGAATCGCCGTGCCTAAAAACGGAGTGATCGAGAGCTGCAGGCAAATGCAAAGAAATCGCGATAGTCCTGAAACGATCGCGTTTCCGAGTTGGCGGTTCGTCTGAGCACAGAATCAGAAAGATGCCTCCTTTACATTTCATAGTTAGCAGTATATGCAAAAGGTGGGACGGAGGAAGGGAGCCTGCCCATACCGCGGACTAGGCAGTCAATGAATTTTGAGACTAAAGCGCCCATGTTTGACGTTCGTCATCCGGCGGCTGCAGAAAAAACCGCGAGGCCATGAAGCTCGACCGCGCGGCTGCCGAATGTCGGGACGATTCTTCGAAGCGACGCCGGATGCTTCTGGGCGAAGCGGGACCGGCCATCCGGCAGGTGGGGCTGACCGGCAGCGATGCGAATTCAAGTCGCCTGGGCGAAGGAGCTAATCTCCGGCCCGTTCCTCGGCGCGGCGGTCGGAGGAGATCGCAAAGCGGGCCAGACGCACGGCGTGCGGCCGCTTCACGGAGACTGCCCACTGCCGGCCCTCAGTTAATCAGGTAATGGCCGTGGCCCGCGCCCGTGTCGATGCCGAGCTTGCCGGCTCCAACCCAGACGGCATCGGGAGGGATGCCGAAGCGAGAGGTGGACGTGTGGCCGAACACGACGATTCGGCCCGGCAGCGCGGGCCCCTGGAAAAAAGGCTCGCGAATTTCCGTCAAGTCCTCCGGCGTTTGCTCCCGCAGCGGAACTCCGGGACGCAGGCCGGCATGAACGAACAGGAAGCGGCCGTGCTCCGCCCAAAGCGGCATATTGGCGATCCACCGGCGATAGCGTTCCGTCTCCCATCCGTCCGGAACCGTGCCGTGAAGCCACTTGCGCTCGTTGTTTCCTTGCAGAGCCACGGCTCCGTCCCCGCATAGACGATGCGCCAGCTCCAGCGTGCCGGCCGAGTCCGGCCCTTTGTTGACGTAGTCGCCGAGCAGATACAGCCGGTCCGCGCGAGGATCGTATCCGGCGCGGGCCAGCAGCCGCTCGAGCAGAAGGCCGTAGCCGTGAACGTCGGACACGGCGAACAGTCTACCCATTCCCCGCATGAGCCGGGCCGGCGTACAGCATGACGCTTTGCGAAGGCAGACGAATCGTCAGCGGCTCGCCCGGCTCCACCCTCCTGTCGTGAAACAGATGCAGCGGCTGTCCGTCGGCCGTCTCGGCGATCAGTCGCCATCTCGTTCCCTCGTAGATCGCTTGGACGGTTTTCGTTACGAGCAGGTTCTCGCCGTCTCCCGGGCTCCCCGCGCGGACCGAGATCGTTTCCGGATGCAGCATCATAACGCCGTTTCCCGGAGAGAAGTCGGGCGTCATCCGCACGCCCCGGATCGGAGAACCGGCCACGAGCGCCGTCGTCGAGCGTTGCCCGTCCCCGAATGCGATGTTCAGCCGGTTATGATAGCCCATCAGCTGCGCAACCCAAGGCGTAGCCGGACGCTCGAACAGCTCCGTCGGACTTCCCATCTGATCGATGCCGCCCTCCCGCAGCACGAGAATCCGGTCGGCGATCGTGAACGCCTCCATCCGATCGTGCGTCACGTACAAGGTGGCGATGGACAGATCGCCAAGAAGGCCGGCAAGCTCGCCGCGCATATCGGTCCGCAGCTTGACGTCGAGGTTCGACAGCGGCTCGTCCATTAACAGCAGCCGCGGCTCCGTGGCCAACGCCCGGGCGATGCCGATTCGCTGCTGCTGGCCGCCCGACAGCTGAGCCGGCAGCCTCTCGAGCAGCCCGTCCAGCTTCAGCAGCGACTGCAGCCGGCTCAGCCGGGTTTCCATCTCGCCTCTGGCGACCTTCCGGCGTTTCATGCCGTATTCGATATTTTGGCGCACGGACATATGCGGCCAGAGCGCGTAATCCTGGAATACCATGTTGATCGGGCGATGCTCGGGCGGCACGTAGCCTCCCTTTCCTCGCTCGACGGAGATGCCGTTAATTTCGATTTCTCCCCCGTCGATGCGGGTCAGTCCGGCCACGAGCTGGAGCAGCGTCGACTTGCCGCAGCCTGAAGGGCCGAGGATGCAGATGCGTTCGCCTTCCCCAACCTCGAACGAGATCGGCTTCAACACCTGCTGGTCCCCGTAGAATTTGGTAACGTCTTTTAGCTTTAGTATCGCAGTCACAACATCTTCCCCTTAATAACGGTTTCGGTCCAGGCGGCGGAACAGCCAGCCTCCGGCTGCCTGCAGCGTCACAATCAGCATCACGACGACGGCGCAGCTGAAGACGGTAGCGGCGGTCGCGTAGCCGTACTGGGAGAACTCGAAGGCCCGGTCAATGACTAGAGGCATCAGCGAGTAATTGGCCGGCTTCAGCATCGAAGCGAGCGCCAGATCGAAGATGCTGGTGCCGAACGCGGCGAGCGTCGCCATCAGCAGAGACTGGCGCACGAGCGGCAGCACGATGTGGCGCACCCGGTCGAAGATGCCAGCCCCCTGGATGGCCGCAGCCTTGAGCATCGTTCCGGACAACGTGCCGAAAGCGCCCATCTGCACCCGAACGGCGTACGGAATCGCCCCGG
This sequence comes from Cohnella hongkongensis, assembly GCF_042654645.1. Taxonomy (NCBI): domain Bacteria; kingdom Bacillati; phylum Bacillota; class Bacilli; order Caryophanales; family Paenibacillaceae; genus Cohnella; species Cohnella hongkongensis. The sequence continues at coordinate 144,096 of NZ_JBHSEP010000004.1, forward strand.
CGATTCCGGCAATGACGAGCAGCGCCGGCGTACCGTACAGATGGAGGCCGATCGGCTCCAGCCATTTCTGATTCCAGATGAAGATGTAACCGATCCCCAGCACGACGCCCGGAACGGCCAGCGAGACGACCGAGAACAGCTGCAGCGCCGATCTGAATCGGGATTCCGTAAAGCTCAGCACGTAAGCTGTCGCGAAGCCGATGATCATGCTGAACGCAGCCGCGACCGCGGCGATCGAGAGCGAATGGGACATGCCTTCGAGATAGGCGAGCAGCCGGTGATCGCCGGCCGCTCCGGCCAGCAGGCTGCGATAATGCTCCAGCGTCCAGTTGCCTGCCGACAGCCCCTCCCCGGTCCGCTTAAGCAGCGAGACGACCGCGCTCGTCCCGAGCGGAACGCCGAGGCAGAGGAGCAGGAAGGCGCCGATCGCCATATTGAACGCCCATGCGCGGCGGGGCTTCTCCTTCGCCGTCCGGACCGCTTTGGCGTTCAGGAAATCGAAGCGGGAGCGCCGCAGCGCGAACACCAGCAGCGCCATGGCGAGCGCGAGCAGCACGACGAGGTAGAAGGCCAGCACGCCGGCCATGTCGAAGCGGACCGGAGATTGGTAGATCGCCGAGTAGATCGAGTAGGTCAGCGTCGGGAATTTATAGACGGTCGCCAGAGCGGCCGGCAGCCCGAAGTCGCCGATCGTATCCATGAACACCAGCGTCCAGCCCGCCAGGAAGGAGGGCAGAGCCAGCGGCAGCTCGACGGTTCTCCAGACGGTCCAGGGCTTGGCGCCGTTCAGCCGCGCCGCCTGACCGTACTGCCGGACGTTCCACTCCGTCGCCGCCGCGATGGCGAGGTACGCCAGCGGGAACTTGCTGAGCGCCATGACGAAGACGAGACCGGCAGGCTGGAAAATAAACGACGTCACCCACGTCCAGCCGAGCCACTGATGGACAAGGCCGTCCGCGCTGGCGAACAGCACCCAGCCCTGGGCGATCATGAACGAGGGGGCGATCAGCAGCAGCCAAGCCGCCGTATCGAGAAGCCGTCCGGCGGCGATATTCCAGCGAGCCCGTATCGTGGCCAGCGCCCCTCCGATCACCGTCCCGAGCGTGGCGGCGCCGAGCGCCAGCAGCACCGAGTTCCACAGCGACTGCCGCCAGAGGGGGCGGTGGAAGATCTCCCCGACGAGAGCGAACCCTCCGAATTCGAATCGGCCGAAGAACAGTCCCGGGAAGACAACATTGATCAGAACGGCCAGCAGCGGCAAAAAAATGAAAAGAAACAGGAGGAGGGTTACCCCGCCTCCCCAACGCGATTCCGAGGCATTCATGTCCGGTCTCCTATTTGACGTTCTGATCGGCGAACCAGGTTTTGATCTCTACTTCGTGCTCGGCCGCCCACTCGGCGTCCGGAAGCAGAAACTTGCCGTGTGGCTCGCGCTCGCTTCTTCCCTCTACGCCTTCGGCCAGCGGCGTGAAGAAGCTTTCCGTCGACTCGATCTCCGTCAGCAGCCGCTGCGTCTCCGGCTTCAGCATATATTCGACGAACGCTTTGGCTGCCGCCGGATTTTTCGTGTGCTTGCTGATCGCGACGACCCGCAGGCTTCCCGGGGCGCCCTCCTCCGGCCAGATGACCTCCACCGGTTCTCCGGACAGCTTCAATTCGTACGCGTTATGCTCCTGCAGAGCGGCCGCCTGGATTTCTCCGCTGAGCAGCGCCTTGCCGACCGGTCCGTTTTTCGGATAGATGTTCAGCCCGTCCTTGAACCGCTGCTCGTATTTGCTCTTCGCTTCCTCGACGCCCCATTTCTCGAACAGCGCGGAGACGAGCGGGTACGCGGGGGCGGCCACCGCCGGATCGGCATGACCGACCGGACCCTGGAAGGCGAAAAACTGCTCCCACGTCTTGGGCGCCTCTTCTGCGGACACCAGCTTCGTATGATAAGCGATGACGCCGGAAGCGTGAATGCCGACCGGGAAATAAGCCAGGTCGTCCGGTACGTGCGAGGCTCCGGTCTCGGACAGGCTGTCCAGATTGCCCGGCCGCCAACCCGTCAGCAGAAAATCACGATTGGCCAGACTGCGCACGGAGCCGTGCCCGTCCATCATCAGGACGTCCCACTGCGGGTTGCCTTGCTCCGCCTCGATCTTGGCCAGCGCTTCGCCCCCGCCGTAGTGAACCGCTTCGATTCGATAGCCGGTGTCCTCGGCAAACTTGGGGGCGATAAAATTGACAAAGTCGTTGCCGTACAAATAAATCGTTTTCCCGGTATCCTCCGGCGCTTCGCCGCCTGCAGACGCTGCCGGCGCTCCCGCGCTCGCGGCGCTGGGCGCCGGCGCGCCCGTCTCCGGGGCCTCGGCGTTCGATGGGGCGGAGCGCGCTCCGCAGGCCGACAGCAGCAGAACGGCGACGAGCAGCGCGGCGGCCGATGGCCGCTTCGTCCTTCGATTTGTTTTCATGACATCCTCCATTTTGACTCACGGGTTTTTAAATGCTTGGTCTTCGATCGCTTCCTCAGTGTACAAGGGCTGCGTCAGTCAAAAATTAACCCCTCGTTAACATGAAATTAAATAATATCTATGAATTGTAGTTTAAGATTTATAGAATCAAGGATTGAAGGCGGCAGACAAGGGAGGAATCGCCGTGAATTTACAGCAGTTGAAGGCGTTCGTGCTGGCCGTGGAATTGCAGAAGCTTTACTTGGTCGCACAGAGGCTGGACATCACCCAGCCAACCGTTACGTTTCACCTGAACAAGCTGCAGGAGGAATTGGGCGTCTCGTTGTTCCATACGAAGTCGTATCATGTCATACGGCTGACCGAGGCCGGCCGAGCCTTCTATCATTACGCGTCGCAGATCAGCGCCCTGTCCTCCGAGGCGGCGTCGACGATGGACGCCTATCGCGAGTACCAAGCGGGAAAGCTGTCGATCGGGAGCACGCATACGCCGGCGACGTACCTGCTTCCTTCTCTGCTGGCCGGGCTGAAACGGAGCTATCCCCGGCTTTCCATCCTGCTTGACGTTCGGCCCGCCTCGTTTATTCTGGAGAAGCTCAAGCAGTACGAGCTGGATCTGGGCATCATTTCGCAGACCCGAATCGACGACCCGGATCTTGTCGCCCTTCCGCTCATGCGGGACGATCTGGTGCTCGTCTTCGATCCGAGCCACCCGCTTGCCGACGCGGCCGACCTGTCCGCTGAGCGGCTCGCCGAGCACCCCCTGGTGTCTCACGAGCCGGGATCGATCAGCCGCACGCTCATGGACGGCTGGGCGCGGTCGAACGGCGTCACGCTTAACGTGGCGATGGAAGTGTCCGGCTCGGAGGCGCTCAAGGCGGCGGTCATGCACCGGATCGGCTGCGGCATGATCGCCGAGTCGTGCGTTCGGACGGAGATCGCCGAAGGCAAGCTGCGAATGCGGAGCATTCCCGGATGGGACGCCGATCGGTTCATCTACGCCGTGCGTCACCGGAATAAGCTGATCAGTCCCGCGATGCGCATGTTCTGGAAGGCGATGGAGGAGAAGTGGCCTCGCTAGGCTTTTCCTGCGGCGGAAGTCAAGCAGCTTCGAGAAGGTCGGATAAGCCGCTCGAGACGTTGGAGCGGTTCGTGCTGGAGGGGCCCTGCCCAATTAGGCGGCCTCTTTTCTGCAATCTCTGAATTTTCCGGCTTTCAACTCGCTTGCAACTATCATATAATAGAGAGTAATCGTTTCGTATTCTCTTACTATGAATATCGTTAATCGGGAAGGGTGCGCGCTTCGGCCGCACCTTGGCTTGCCATGGAGCCAAGCGGCATCAAATCCGACTTCCTCCAAATAAAAGCGTGTAAGGACGGTAATTATGAGCAGCAGACAACACCAAACAGACGTCATTTTGATCGGTGCCGGCATTATGAGTGCGACTTTGGGGACGCTTCTGAAGGAACTGGTCCCGGAATGGGAGATTACCGTATTCGAGAAGCTCTCCAGCGCCGGAGAGGAAAGCTCCAACGAGTGGAATAATGCCGGGACGGGACATGCCGCGCTGTGCGAGCTGAATTATACTGTCGAGAAGCCGGACGGATCGATAGATATCAGCAAGGCTGTGAACATCAACGAGCAGTTTCAAATTTCCAGGCAGTTCTGGTCGTATCTGGTCAGCAGCGACCGAATACGCAACCCGCAGGACTTTATTATGCCCTTGCCGCATATGAGTCTGGTGCAAGGGGAGAAGGACGTCGCCTTTCTGAGAAAACGGTACGAAGCGCTGTCCAACCACCCGTTATTTCAAGGAATGGAATATTCCGAGGACCCGAACAAGCTGAAGGAATGGATTCCGCTCATTATGCAGGACCGATCGGTTAACGAACCGATCGCCGCTACCAAAATCGACTCCGGAACGGATGTCAATTTTGGTTCTTTGACGCGTCTATTATTCGATCACTTAAAGAAGAGAAACGTCGGTATAAAATATAGGCATCAGGTGGATGATATTAAACGCGCCGCAGACGGCTCGTGGGTTCTGAAGGTGCGCAATACCGACAGCGGCGCCGTCGAGCGCCATTCGGCGAAGTTCGTCTTTATCGGGGGCGGGGGCGGAAGCCTGCACCTGCTGCAAAAGTCGGGCATCCCCGAAGGAAAAGGAATCGGCGGATTTCCGGTCAGCGGACTGTTCATGGTGTGCAAAAACCCGGAAGTGGTGGAGCAGCATCACGCCAAAGTATACGGCAAGGCCAAGGTCGGAGCGCCTCCGATGTCGGTGCCGCACCTGGACACCCGGTTTATCGACAACAAGAAGTCTCTGCTCTTCGGTCCCTTTGCCGGCTTCTCTCCAAGGTTTCTGAAAACCGGCTCGATGTTCGATCTGATTGGCTCCGTTAAACCGGGCAACGTGATTACGATGCTCGCGGCCGGAGCGAAGAACATCCCGCTGACCAAGTATTTGATCGAGCAAGTGATGCTTTCCAAGGAAAAACGCATGGAGGAGCTGCGCGAGTTTATCCCCAATGCCAGAAGCGAGGACTGGGATCTGGTCGTGGCGGGTCAGCGCGTGCAGGTCATTAAGGACACGGCATCGGGCGGAAGAGGCACGCTTCAATTCGGCACCGAGGTCATTAGCGCCGCCGACGGCTCGATCGCCGCGCTGCTCGGCGCTTCTCCCGGCGCTTCCACCGCCGTTCATGTCATGGTGGAAGTGATCAAAAAATGCTTCCCTGAGCATCTGAAAGCGTGGGAGCCGAGAATCAAAGAGATGATCCCTTCCTATGGCTTGTCCTTGGCGGAACATCCGGAGCTTAACGAGGAGATCCAAGCCTCGACGGCCCGGACGCTCGGATTGAGCCGCGAGCTGCAGGCGGTCTAGACCGCGGAGCCGGAAGGAGCCGCCGCCGCCGCCCCGATGTTGAGGGACGGCGGCTGTTTGTGCTTGACAGCTGCAGGGGGAGTAACTAAAATGGTTACAACGGCGGTGATTGACGGATGAAGCAGATCAGCACGCGCTTTTCGATGGCGGTCCATACCCTCTCTCTGATTGCAGTCAGCCCGAACGAATGCACCGGGGAGGACATCGCGGGCAGCGTGAATACCCACCCGGTCGTCATTCGAAGAATTATGGGCATGCTGAAGCGGGCGGGGCTGGTGGACGTGCGTCCGGGAGTGGGGGGCGCCTCCCTGCGGAGGGAGCCCGGCCGGATTACGCTGCTGGACATTTATCGGGCCGTGAACGTGACCGACGGGGATCGATTGTTCCGCATCCATGACAACCCGAATATCGACTGTCCGGTGGGACGAGGCATCGAGCAAGCGTTGCAGCGGGAGCTGGATGAGGCTCAGACGATGATGGAGCGGAGGCTTGAGCGGACGACGCTGGCGGAGCTGATCGGGAAGTTGAAATAAAAGCTCTTTACAGGGCTCTTATTTTATAGATTCGTTGTAATCAAAATGGTTATAACGAAAAGAATACGACATATCGGAGGGATTGACTTGAGCATTCTAGTGACGGGTGCAACGGGCAAGCTGGGAACTAAAGTGGTGGAAGCGTTGTTGAAAAGCGTGCCGGCGAGCGAGCTGGCGGTTAGCGTTCGCGATCCGGGCAAGGCGGACGGACTTCGCGCGCGGGGGGTGGACGTTCGTCAGGGCGACTTCGATCGTCCGGAGTCGCTGGATGCGGCCTTTGCGGGCATCGACCGGATTCTGATCATCTCGGCCGACGGAGACACCGAGACGAGAATCCGCCAGCACACGAATGCGGTGGAGGCGGCCGCCCGGGCGGGAGTCCGCTTCATCGCCTATACGAGCTTGGCCAATGCGGGAGAGAGCAAGCTTCTGCTGGCCCCGCCTCACCAGGCAACGGAGAAAGCCATTCTAAGCACGGGCATCCCGTACTCCATTCTGCGCAACAACTGGTATCTGGAGAACGAGAGCTCCGGCATTCAGGGCGTGCTGGCCGGAGCGCCCTGGGTCACGTCCGCGCAGTCCGGTAAAGTGGGCTGGGCGCTTCGGCAGGAATACGCGGAAGCGGCGGCGGCCGTATTGACCGGCCAGGGACACGAGAATACGGTGTATGAGCTGTCCGGCAAGCTTCTGACTCAAGAGCAGCTCGCCGCCGAGGTCGGCGCCGTCCTGGGCCGGGACGTTCCCGTTCGACAGGTCGACGACAAGACTTACGCTGACATCATGACGCAAGCCGGCGTGCCGGATTTCGTCATCCCGTTCCTGGTCGGCATCCAGCAGGGCATCCGGGAGGGCGGATTGGAGGTCGAGAGCGGCGACTTCGAGAAGCTGCTCGGCCGCCCGCTGACGCCGATTCGCGAAGCTGTGGGCCAGCTCGTGAAGGAGCTGTCCTAAGCCAGGCCGCAAGACGAAGAGGCTATCCCAAATCGGCAAAATAAAGAAATGGCGGTGCTAGGGGGTTATCCCTGCACCGCCGTTCTGTCGTTTCTTTGCTTTCATACACAATCAGCCGGTTTCGAGCGTCCCGCCTGCGACTGTGTACAAGGGCGCGTTCCGTCTAGGAGCCGACCGTCGTTTTCGCGACATGCGATAGGTCATACGGGGACGGTTGCGTCTTTCTCTTCCAGCCACTCGAGGACGAACTGGCCGAACAGGCTGTTGGCCCATGCGAACCACTCGCGGGTGAATTGGTCCGGATCGAAGCTTTCATGCATGAACCCCGTGCCTGCTGTAGTCGCGAGAAGCTGTTCGATCAACGCTTCCCGCTCTTCCCGGGCGGTGGCGGTCAAGCCTTGCATAATTAGCGCGATAGGCCAAATATAGCCTGGAGGCGTATGAGGGCTCCCGATTCCTTTGGCGAACGCTCCATCATAGTAATAGGGATTATCCGGGCTAAGAACGAACGCTCTCGTTCTTTGGTACATCGGATCGTCCGCGGGCAGGAAGCCCAAGTACGGGATGGAGAGCAGGCTCGGCACGTTGGCGTCATCCATCAGATTGTAGTTGCCGTATCCGTCGGTCTCGTAAGCGTAAATCGGGCCGTGGACGGGGTGGTTGTACACGCCGTAGGTCTCGATGCCGAAGGTGATGTCGTTTCTCAGCTTTTTTGCTTTCTCGGCCAACGGCGCATCGTCATAGAACTGTTGCGCGAACGACTCGATATGACCCAGAATCACGACGGCGAACATGTTGGCCGGGATCAGGTAACCGAATTTGCAGGCGTCGTCGCTTGGGCGGAAGCCCGACCATACCATGCCTGTAAAATTGGTGCGGGTGCCCCGGCCGTCGAAAGGCAGCGTATCGGAAGGCAGCAAAATATCGTCACGCTCGAATGAATAAGGAGATTGCGAATCGTGATGCTGTTCGACGATCATGGTATCGACTATGGTTGTCATCATCATGCGGACGACTTCGTTGAAGATGCTCCGGTCTCCGGTGGCGCTCCAATAATCGTACAAAAGCTGAACCGGATAACATAACGAATCCAACTCGAACTTTCTTTCCCATATCGTCGGGCCCATCTCCGTCCGGTCTTGCTGGTGGCCGTTGCCGTTGGCTTCTTTGTTGAAGGCGTTGGCGTAAGGATCCAGCAGCAAATATTGCGCCTGCCTCAGGATAAGCCCCCGGATCATCGCGGCCAACTGCTCGTCCTTGGACGCGAGTTTCACGTAAGGCCGAACTTGGGCGGAAGAGTCCCGCAGCCACATGGCGGGAATATCTCCGGTGATGACGAACGTCGTTCCGTCCGCCAGCCGTTCGACTGTCGTATCTAGCGTATTGAGATAAGATTGCCGGAATACGCGCGCAAGCTCCGGGTTGATCCGGTTCAACCGCCCGGCCGCGGCTTCCGCTGTGCGATGAATGGATGAATACATGCTGTCAGCTCTCTTTTCTGCTTGGAGTTATCCTTTGACGGCGCCTGCGGCAATGCCCTTGACGATATGCTTTTGCATCAGGATGTAGAACACGACGATTGGGATGGTCGATACGACGAAGCCGGCCATAATAAGCTGCCATTGCTGGTTGTATGTGCCGTAAAAGTATTGCTGCGACAACGGGATCGTCATCGGTTTGTGATTGCCGTAGACCAGGAAGGCGACCAAAAATTCTCCCCATGCCCACAGGGCGTTCAGAACGGCTACCGTGGCGGTGATCGGCTTCATGAGCGGGAACACGATTCGGAAAAACAACTGCAGTTTGCTGCAGCCGTCGATCGCCGCGGCTTCCTCGATCTCGGAGGACATGGAGTAGGCGTAGCTCCGGTACAGGAAGATCGGCACCGGCATTCCGAGGGCAACGTAGATCAGAATGAGGCCGATGGCGTTTCCGGTAAAATGAAGATCTCTGGCGATGACGATCAACGCGACCATATACACCTGAAAGGGAACGAACAGCGTAGACAGAAACACGAGCATAATTCCGCCCGAAAGCTTGCTTTTCCAACGCGCCAGAGCATACCCCGCAAGCGAAGACACGAGAATGGTGAGCGTTGTCGTTACCACGACGATGAACACGCTGAACAGCAGCGACGGGAAGAAGTCGTTATGGGTCAGGATCGTGGCATAGTTGTCCAGGGTAAAGCTCTTCGGCCAGGAGATGGCCGAAACCATAAGCTCGGACTTGGTCTTGAACGAATTCAAAATGACGATATAGATCGGAGCGAAGAACAGCAGGGCGAACAGCCAGACGATTGCCGTCAGCAGCAGGTTCCGCCCCTTCGACTTCGAACGTTTGGCGGTGGTATGCATCTAGAGCTTCGCCTCCCTCGACTTCATGATTCTGACCAGCACCAGCGTAATCGTCGCGATCAGAATGAAGAAGATGGTCGACTGCGCCGTGGCGTAACCCGTCCGGTTCGCATTGAATGCCGTATTGTATATTTTGAGCACCATCGTCATGGAGGCGCCTGCAGGGCCGCCGGACGTCATCGTGAAGGGCAGCTCGAATACTTTGATATGAGCCGCTGCGGACAGCATCAGGCAGGTGATGATGGCAGGCGAGATCAGCGGAAGCTTGATTCTGAACAAGATATCCCGGCCTCTGGCTCCATCGATTTTGGCCGCTTCCATCAGATCGTCGGAGATGCCCTGAAGCGCCGCCAGGTAGATGATCATGTAGTACCCCGCCGCGTTCCAGATGGCGGTGATCGCCAGCGCGTAGACGACAATGTCCGGATTTCCGAGAATGGACCGCTGCATCTGCTGGGGAACCTGAAGGAAGCTGAGCAGATCCGGTATCGCGTCTCCGTATACGAACGACCATACATAACCGACGACAAGCAGGCTCATAATGTTCGGGATGAAAAAGATTGAGCGAAGGAAGCTCCTTGCTCTTAGCTTGGTATCCAGCAGCAAGGCCAGCGCAAGCGATAATAGATTGCCGACGATTACGGCAAAGGCCGTAAACAGAAGAGTTGCGCTGATCGTATCGATGAAGCTGTCGTCCTTCAGCGCTTCGATGTAGTTATCCAGTCCGATAAAATTGTGCGTCGCTCTCATACCGTAGGAGTCCGTCAAGGAAAGCGTCAGACTCTGCACGACAGGGATGATGAAAAAGACAGTGAACAGCAGCAAAGCTGGCGAAAGGATGAGAAAGTAAAACAATCCATTTCGGTTTATTTTCATAATAAATTCCTCTTTCGACATGCATATTGGCTAGCCGTTCAATCGCCCGAAGGGAAGAAGTGTCGATTGAAAGGCATGGATATTCCATCAACAGAGCCCTGTCAAGGAATATCCATGCGGTGCCGTCAAGCGGTCGTCAGACTGAACAACGGACGTTATTTTCCTGCCGTGTTATCGATATCCTTAGCCTTGTCCCAGAACTCGTCAAGATCAGCGGACAGCTTCGCCCAATCCGTTTGACCGAGCATATATTTGGAGAAATCTTCCCAGAGCTTGTCCGTAAAGACGGAACGAAGCACCCGGTCTCCGTAAGGTGTGAACCTGCCGCTGGAAATATACTCGTTGATGTCTTTGGCAATCGGATCGTAGTCGACGTTGACCCCGTTTACGGTAGAAGCCACTTTAACGTTCTCGGACCAGATGGTGCCCGCTTCCTGCGTCGTCATGAAGGCCAGGAATTTTTTGGCGGCCTCGATATTTTTACTGTCCTTGGAGATGGACAGAGACGTATCGGGGAAAACAAGAAGCTTCGAATCGTCCGGATTCTCGGAGATCGGGAACGCCATCAGACCGAGGTCGGCATCCGGTCCGACCTCGCGGATGCCGCTCAGCGCCCAAGGTCCGTTGCCGTAGAACGCCGCTTTTCCTTGAGCGATCATGGCGTTGGCGTCGTCGTAGGAAATGTTGTACGAATTTCCGACATCGCTGTAACCGTATACATAGTCTTTATGAAGGTCGAATGCCAGCTTCCAGTTCGGGTCGGTCGCAATGCTGACCTTGCCTTCGTCGCGATCCTGGGACCAGTTCGGATTTTGTCCGAATACCGTCTCGGAGAACAGCGAGATCAGCGGCATATAGGCGACGGACAAATCTTTGGCCCCGGTGGCGAATGCCGGAATTCCATTGGCTTTTAGCGTTTCAGCGGCTTTCTTCATCTCTGAAAGCGTTCTCGGTACTTCAAGCCCGTTGTCCGCCAACACCGTCTTGTTGTAGTAGAAGCCGATATACCCGTTGTCGATCGGCATGGCGTATACTTTGCCATCGTAGATGGCGTTAGCTGCGGCGACGCTTTCGGCATTCAGGTTGGACAGGAAGCTTTCTCCGGATAGATCCAGCAGGCTGTCCGGCTCGATCTCCTTCATCCAGGTGACCAGATCGGGCATCTCTTTGGCAGCGGCTCTCGCCCTTAACGTGGTTTTGAGCTGATCGGCGTTCATCGTCTGAATTTCAATCGTGATGTTCGGGTTTTCTTTCTGGAATTTTTCAGTAATTTGCTTGAATGCTTCCTGGCTGGATTGTTCCTGCTTGAGGGACAATACCTGCAGCTTAACCGGCTCGGTCCCATTCCCGGCGCTCGGCGCCGCAGAGCCCGGACTTGCGGCGCCGTTGTCGGAGTTGTTGGATCCGCAAGCGGCAAGTACGGAGGACAGCAAGACGACTGCCGTAAGCGTAGATGCGACTTTCTTCATGTGAGAGCCTCCCTTTATCTTGTAGCTTAGTTATATGTGAAAGCGCTGCTGGACGCTGTTGGCCAATTCAACATCCAGGCGCGACACAACGATTGGTTAAAGCGATGAATACAGCGGGCCGTAATTCGCGCACGCTCTGTAATCGGTGCCGACGTAATCTTCCTCGACGCCGAATGCAAGCCAGGAACTGGGACGGAAGATTTGCTCTTCCGGCACATTGTGCATCGTCACGGGAATTCGGAGCATGGACGCCAGCGTAATCAGATCGCCGCCGATATGCCCGTAGCTGAAGGAGCCGTGATTGGCGCCCCAGCTGTTCATGACGGTGTACACGTCCTTGAACGCGCCTTTGCCTGTAACGATCGGGACAAACCATGCGGTTGGCCAAGCGGGATCGGTTCTGTCATCCAGCATGCGGTGAACCTGCTCCGTGAGATCGACGGTATAGCCTTGGGCAATCTGTAGGACGGGGCCCAAGCCTTTGATCAGATTGAGCCTCGACAAGGTGATCGGCATGCCGCCTCGGGACAGCACTTGGCTGGAGAAGCCGCCTCCTCGGAAATAGCCTTGATGCGCCGGATGCCAGGTCGTAGCCTTCAGACAGCGATTCATCTCTTCCTCGGAAATGTCCCAAAATGGCTTGAGGGCGGGCTTGCCGTCGATCGACTGCTCGCCGCAGCTATCCAGAGCGACGGAGCCGGAATTTTTGAGATGAATGACGCCTCCGGCCGCCAGGCCTTCCAGCTTGAAGCCGGTGACGCGCTCGACGGAATCCGGGCTCCAGTACGTGCGAATATCGACGAAGGATTGCGCTGTATTCGTGAGCAGCTTGCCGAACAGCATTGTAACAGCGTTGAGGCTGTCGTTCTCGGTGGCGACGACGAAGGGCTGCCGGATCCCGTTCCAATCGAAAGAAGAATTGAGCATCGCTTCGGAGAAGTCGCCGTTGGGCAAGTAGTCGTTCCAGTGCCGCTGCCCTTGGAATCCGGAGGCGATAGCATGATGGCCTAGCGCTTCCTCGCTGTGTCCAAGCTGCGCCAACCGGGGATTGCCGATCATTAAATCCCGTATAATCAACGTCATTTTGACGACAAAGCGCCAAACATCGTCTTTCTTTTCCCGGGTAAGCTGCATGTCGGGCGCATTGAAGTCGGCGCCTTCCTTGCAGTAGTTTTGTGTCCATGTCAAAGCTTTTCTATACTCTTCCTCGTCGTAAATGCCCAACTCGATCCGGCGGCTGATTTCACTCATATCGACGTACTCGTTATGCATGCCAAGATAGGACTGAAAGAAGTCCTCGTTGACGATCGAGCCGGCGATGCCCATGCTGACGGAGCCGATGGAGAGATACGATTTGCCCCGCATCTCCGCTACCGCGATCGCGCTTCTGGCAAATTGAAGCAGCTTGTCTCGGACATCCTCTGGAATGGAGTCGTCCTCTTTATCTTGAACGTCTTGGCCGTATATGCCGAACGCGGGAAGCCCTTTCTGATTATGAGCGGCCAGAGCGGCGGCCAGATAGACGGCGCCGGAGCGCTCCGAGCCGTTAAAGCCCCAGATCGCCTTAGGCCTGAAAGGGTCGGTATCGATCGTTTCGCTGCCGTATGCCCAGCACGGAGTGACGGAGATGGTCGCTCCGACGTTGGCCCGGGAGAATTTCTCGTCCGCTTGTCGGGCCTCCTGTATGCCGCCGATGCAAGTATCCGCCACAATGCATTGTACGGGGGTGCCGTCGCCGTAGCGCAATTGATCGCCGATCAGTTCGGCAACCGACCTGGCCATCCGCATGGTTTGCTCTTCCAACTCTTCCCTTACTCCTCCTGTGCGGCCGTCGATGACCGGACGGATTCCGATAGCGGGTTTGCTGAATGCTGTGTTCATGGGAGTCACACCTCTAGTTGAATTTGGCAATGAATCAGATTTGCAGTGTAAGCATCGGCTTGTCGAACAGATGATCGAAGACGAGGAAGCATCCGCCAAGCGCGTAGTCACGCTCCGCCAATTGGCCGCAGCCGATCTGGACATCCTCGAACTGAAGCTTAAGATGGGCGTCCGCCGTTTGCTTCACGGAGCTGAAGAAAGGGGAGGCTTCGATGCGGGGACAGCCTCCGACGACCACGTTAGGAATTTCCAGCGTCTTGACCAGGTTGGCGATGGCCACGCCCAGATAGAATCCGGCATCCTTCAGAATCGTAGCGGCGATCTCGTCTCCGGCCTCCGCCTTCCGAACCAGGTAATCCAGATTGATCTCCTCGCTGTCCCCGGCTTTGGCCCCCGATCCTTTCGCGGCATTGTATCTTTCGATAAGCGACAGCTCTCCGGCGAATACATCGAGACAGCCTCTCTGGCCGCAGAAGCAGCGCGGCCCGTTGACATCCAGCGTAATGTGTCCGGTAAAACCCGCATTGCCGTTTTTTCCTTCATAGATGGAATTACCCAAAAAGATGGCGCTGCCGACACCGGAGCGAAGGCCGATGTAGATGAAGGAGTGGGTGTCGTTAGGAATATAAAAGCGCTTCTCCACGAGTCCCATCAGATGAACGTCATTGCGGATGTAGACGGGCATCTTCAGCTTGCGCTCCAAAATCGCTTGAATGTCGATGTCCTTCCAGCCGTTGATTCTTTCAATGAATTTCGAATTGCCGCTGTTCGCGTCCAGAATCCCGGAGATGCCCATGCCCAGCCCTTCGATCTTCTCGACGGGCACGTTGGAGCTTTGCATGAAATCGTAGATCCGGTCCGGCAAGTCGCTTAGAATCTCTTCGGCCGTCGTGTCGAGCGAATATTGAAAATGATGGGAAGCCAGAATCGTTCCTTTCAGATTGGCCAGGGCAAGCCGAACCTTGGGGAATTCGAAATCCGCTCCTATGGCATAATAGGCATCGGCATTCGTGGAAAGCAGAGCGGCCGTTCTTCCGCCGGTCGATTCCGCGTAGCCGTTCTTGATCACGATCTCGCTCTCCGTCAGCTCCTTGACAGAATTGATGACGGTCGGCCGGCTCAGGTTCGTTTTCTTGACGATGTCTTCGATGGTGACCGGCTCATAAGTCGAAATGCACTGCAGCACCAGATATTTGTTCGCTTGCTTCAAAATCTTCGTATTATTTCCCGCCAAAACAAGCACCTTCTTTACCTTATTGATTTCATACTTCATTTTTGTGACAACTGTTGACAAAATACAAGTTCTATTTGGCGGGGGGTCTTACTGAGGCTAGTATAACAATGACAAAATCTTTTGTAAATATATTTTACTAAATAGATTTCTAAATGTGTTGTTGAAAACTATTTTACTTATGTTATACAATTTGGGCAGCACTTATTTCGCATCAGAAGGGTGAGCTGATACATGTTGATCCAAGACGTCCTGAACGAGCTCGGGCAGAAGTCCAAGAGGTTGATCGAGGGATGCGCGACTCCCGCGCACGACGGCACCGTCTTGTTTACCCCGGACGGCATTGCCAGTTATAACGCACTGTGGGTAAGGGATTTCGGGTATATGGTCGAGTACGCCGGAGCTTATTTGCAGGATGCCTCCATCGAAAAGGCCATTCGGTTCATTATAAATGCGCGCCGCGAGGACGGCTGGATGCCCGACCGGGTCTACAGCGACGGCACGGCCGTGTTCGCGGCCGGGGAAGCGGGCAAGCCCGTAGGCCAAGCGAACCTGGACAATACGCCGTTTCTCGTATTCGTCGTCTATTTCTACTTGAACAGGATAGCCGAAGACAAGGCGGCCGGGCTGTACCGGGAATGGAAGGAGCTGCTGCGCGGCGGTCTGGACCTGATCGTCCTGAGCGAGTCCGGCCTCGTCTACAACGACCCGGCGGATCCGCATTCTCCGTACGGCTTTACCGATACGATCGGCAAAACCGGAGAATTGTTCAAAGAATCGCTGCTGTATTGGCGGAGCTGCAAGTTTCTGGCCGAGCTGGATCGGCGATTCGGGGACGGCCGCGGGGCGGGCGGGCTGGAACGAAGAGCGTCGGCCGTCGAGTCTGCCATTTTCCGGCTGTACGACGAGGAGAGCGGAGCGTTTTTCGCCGCTTCGCAGGACTGCAGACAACTGGATATCTGGGGCATCGCCTACATGCTCTACATTGACTTCCCGGCGGCAGGCGTGAAGGACCGCTTGCTGGCTTTTCTGAAAGACCAGTACGGCAACTATGTCTATAAAGGACAGATTCGTCATCTGCTCAAGGGAGAATACTGGGATCGGCTGCTGATCGACGTGCCTCGCGAAGAATACCAGAATGGGGCCTACTGGGCGACGGCGACAGGCTGGGTCGTATGGTGCCTGGCGCAGATCGACGCCGGTCTTGCGGCGAAAACGGTCAAGGATGCGCTGGACAGCTTCGAGCATGACGGAATATTCGAATGTGTGAATGAGGGGTACGGCAAGCTGGACAGCTTCGTCGTCAGCGCCACGAACGTGTACGGCGCGGTGGACAGGCTGGTTAATGCCGAGAAGAACGCCGGCTTTATCGATCAAATGAACCGCTTATAGGAGGCCAAGCCATGCACAGCAGTCAACGCATCCTGGTCGTGGGAAGCGCCAACGCGGACGTCATTCTGCATGTTCCCCGAAACCCCGTCAGCGGAGAATCCCTGCTCGTGCGCGATCGTCTGAACGGATTAGGGGGCAAAGGCTCGAACAGGGCCGTAGCTCTGTCCCGTCTGGGAGCCGATATGCAGTTCAGCTGCAAGATCGGAAGAGATACACAAGGCGATATTCTCTTGTCCGCCTACGAGCGGGAGAATATCGCCCCGGACCTGATTTTCTACGACGAGCAGACGGGTACGGGCACCGCCTACGTTCTAGTCGAAGAGAACGGCAACAATACGATCCTGTCTTACATGGGAGCCAACGAAACCTATACCCGGAATGACCTGGACAAGCTGCTCTCCGCCATGCCTCGATTCGGCTATTTGTCTCTGGAACTGGAGATCAGTCTTCCGGTTGTGGAAGAGCTGCTCTCGGAGGCCCGGGCGTGCGGCGTGCATGCCATTGTCGATGCCGGACCCGCGAGATCCGTTCCCCTCGGCCTGTTCCGCGGCGCACTCGTGCTAAGTCCGAACGAGGTCGAGGCGGCGGAGCTTACGGGGATCGCGATAACTAGCGACAGGGAAGCGCGGCAGGCTTGCGTCAAGCTCTACGAATCCGGCTGCCGCAACGTCATTTTGAAGCTGGGCGCGCAAGGCGCGATGCTGTATGACGGCCAGGAGTTCATCCGTTTTCCCGCTTATCGCGGGGCGGGGGAAGCGGTGGATACGACGGCGGCGGGAGACTGCTTCATGGCGGCTTTGACCTTCGGGCTGTCGAGAGGGATGGACATGCACGGCAGCATCCGCTACGCCAACGTGGCCGCAGCCATATCCGTCACCCGTCCGGGAGCGATAGACGCGCTGCCGTCCCGGGAAGAAGTGGATCGTCTCTATGCCAGATCGCTAGAGGAGGAATCGTAAATGGATGCCAAGGTGGCCTTGTCGATTATGTGCGCCGATCCGCTGAACTTGGGCGAAGCTCTGGACGAGATTCGGCTCTCGGGCGCCCATTACGTCCACGCGGACGTGATGGACGGCACTTTCGTGAACAATATTACGCTTGGGTTCGATCAGATCGGAAGAATGGCGGAGACATCGGCCGTTCCCGTCGAGGTTCATTTGATGGTGGGCAATCTGGACGTGGCGCTGAACGAGGTTCTGCTTACGGCGTGTACCCATGTTTCCTTCCATATCGAGGCGACGAGCCAGCCGGTCAAATATTTGACGCAAATCCGGCAGGCGGGCAAGCGGGCTGGCATTGCGATGAATCCGCACGCTTCCCCGGAATTTCTGGCCAACATCGCGCCCTATGTGGACTACGTGCTCGTCATGACCGTGGAGCCCGGCTTTGCCGGGCAGAAATTTCTGGAGGGCAGCGCTCCGAAAATCGGAAGAATCCGCGAGCTGATCGGCCCCGATAAGGATATCGTCGTGGACGGCAATATCGGATCCGATACGGCTTCGCTCTGCAGAAGCTATGGCGCCAACGTATTCGTTTTGGGCACGACGGCCGCCTATTCGGACAAGCATGTGGACATGGACAAGCTGAATAGGTTCCGACAGGCGATCGGCTTGAAGCCGGATTAGGACGTCTGTTCATTTGCCCCAAACGTCAGATGAGAATTGTAAGATTCGGCAACGGACGTTCAGGACTCGGGCAGCTTCTTCAATCCTGCCGCATACAACGGACCTTGCACCAGAATGGTTGTGAGGGTTCGCGCCATTTCCTCGGGCGACTCTTGCCTGCCGCTCTCCAGCCATTGTTGAATCACGCCGATGTGCGCCGATCCTACGTACGTAGCAAAATACTTTGCCGGAACGAGGCACTCTTCTTCATGGATCAGCACGTCCGTGCTTTTCCCCAGCATCGTCTCTTGCATGAACGCTTTGATCTTGATCTGAAAGGACATGTCTCCCTTTGGTCCCAACGCCGCTTTCATGAATCGGCTGTGCCCGTTCATGAAAGCGAAGAGGGCTGCAACGAACGGATAAATCGCCAATCGGGACGGGGACTGCTGCAGTTCCGTTTTTAACGATGGAAAAATCCTCTTCGCAATGTCGGACATCCCGACCATGATCTCTTCTTCGCATTTGGCCATCAGGTCGTATTTGTCCTGATAATGGGCGTAGAACGTGCCGCGGTTAATTCTGGCCCGCGTCGTAATGTCTTTGACTGTCACCGCTTCGAAACCCTTCTCTTCAATCAATTCCACCAGCGCGTCCCGAATCGCCTGTTTGCTGCGGACCACCCTCAGATCGGTCGTGTTCCCGCTCATCCGAATCCCTCCCGATATTCCCGAAAATTTAACCCGACACCTTGACCGGATGTGTTCGTTAACCGACACATTCGTCATTATTGCTCATTGAAGCCTTGCTTGCCCCGCATCATAATAATCCACAAGGTGTTCATTAAATTATAAATCCGTAGTTGGGGGGGAGACAAGATGTCCAAACACCTGGACTAGGACTACGTTAAAGTCAGGCGAATACGAAGCCCCATATAAAGGGCAACATGGCGAAACAAGCCGAGCTGACAGCATTAATCGTTCGACAGCACGTGTTGTCCGCTCTTTTTTGGTGCCGGAATTCATGGAGGCGGAGTGCCTGCGGTGAATTTGAATGAGCGTCGGACGATGATGGCGATCTTTTATGTGCTCTGCACGTAGACGCGTTACAAGAACGGAGGAAAATGATGAGCAGAACCAAAGTGCCATCACGGAAGGGACGAGCAGCCAAGCTGCTCCTTATCGCGTTGGCAATCCTGTTGATGAACGGCATGCCCCTCCTGCTGCCGGCCGACTGGGGGAGCCGCGCTTATGCGGCGGAGTACTATACGATCGACACGATCGCCGGAACGGGCGCACCGGGCTTCTCCGGAGACGGAGGGCCGGCAGCTTCGGCCCATTTCAACAACGTGTACCACGTTGCCGTAGACGCAGCCGGAAATCTGTATTTTACGGATTCGGATAATCATGTGATTCGGAAGGTGGATACGTCCGGCATCATCACGACGGCAGCCGGAAGGCCCGGAGTCGAGGCGAACTGGAGCATCCCTTCGGGGGACGGCGGACCGGCGACTTCGGCTACATTGCGATACCCTGGGGGCGTGACCTTCGATAGCGCAGGGAATATGTACATAACGGAAATCGGCTACGAGCGCGTACGCAAGGTGGATACGAACGGCATCATCAGCACGGTGGCCGGCTCGAGCACGGGCGGTCAGGGCTATGCCGGCGACGGCGGACCGGCGACAGCGGCCCTGCTGAACCGTCCGGTGGATGTTGCCGTGGACAGCGCCGGCAATTTATATATCGCGGAAATTTTTAATCATACCATTCGGAAAGTGGATCAAACGACAGGCATCATCACCACGGTAGTCGGGACGGGAGTTGCCGGTTTCTCGGGCGACGGCGGACCGGCGAATTTGGCGCAGTTGAATACTCCGTATTCCATTGACTTTGACGACAGCGGGAATCTGTACATCGCGGACCGCAATAACAATCGGGTGCGGAAAGTAGATACGTCCGGGAACATCAGTACGGTGGCCGGGGCGGGAGTCGCCGGCTATTCCGGCGACGGAGGTCCGGCGACGGCGGCCCGTATGAATAGCCCGATCGGACTCACCGTAGACGACGACGGAACGCTGTACGTCGCGGAGAACGGCAATCACATCGTTCGGAAAATAAGTCCGACCGGCATCATCACGACCGTTGCCGGGACCGGCGCTTTCGGCGATTCCGGTGACGGCGGACCGGCGAAATCGGCGCAATTGCGCGGCCCTCTCGGGATCGATCTCGATCATAACGGCAACCTGTATGTGGCGGACCGCGGCAACCACAAGATCAAAAAGCTTGAAGCGGTTACCCACACGGTCGCGTTCGATAAGAACGGCGGGGATACGGAGGCGACTCCCTCGACCTTAAGCGTGACGGACGACGAGACGGTGGCGGCCCTCCCCGCGCCGCCGACCCGTCCCGGCTATGCGTTCGCGGGATGGAATACGCAGCCGACTGGCGGCGGAACCGTCTTCGACGATACGACCGTCGTGAACGGAGATGTGACCGTATACGCCCAGTGGAGTCTGAATCCTCCCCATGCTCCCGCCAATCTCAGGGCTTCACCCGGAAACGGCCAAGCGACTTTGGCCTGGGACAGCGTCGCGTCAGCCGTCTATTACAGCCTTTATATCGGCACTGCATCCGGTGCGTACGACCCCTTGCCGTTGACCACGGTGACGGGAGCGACCTACACGGCGACGGGTCTTGTCAACGATACGACTTATTATTTCGCGGTGAAGGCGCACAACGCCCTAGGAGTCAGCGGATTTTCGAACGAGGCGAGCGCGACGCCGCGCGCTCCGAATTCATCGTCTCCGTCGACGCCGGGCTCCGATTCCGACTCCGGACGGTCCGCGATTCAAGTCGTTGACGGCAACGGCGGATCTCTCGTATCGAATGCCTATATCGTCCGTTCGTCCGCCAGCGACGGACGCCGGCAAGCGGCGGTCGAACTGACGAAAGAGCAGGCGGCCCGAGCGATCGACAAGCTCAAGCCGCTCGGTTCCGATTTCGCGAAGATGCTCATACCGGACGAAGATAACGGGGACGTCGAGTTGGTCGTGACGATCCCGAAGGCTTCGGCCGGCCTACTGTCCGAAAGCAAGATCCGGATGGAGATTTCCGCGACGCGGGCGCGTGTCGTCATTCCGGATACAACGTTCGAAGGGGGGACGGACGGGCTTCGTTTCCGCATCGAACCGGTCAAGGAAAAAGACCTTGAATCGATCGAAAGGCTGGCAACGATGGATCCGCTCGTACGCGAAGCCGCGAGAGGCGGCACGTTGGAAACCGTCGGCCGTCCGATGACGATCGGATCGAACGCGACCGGCGGCGGATATGAGGCGATTTTGCCGCTGACCGGTGCGCCGCTCAGCGACGAACAGCTGAAGAGAGTCGCGGTCTTCGCGTTGTATGACGACGGCACGAAGGAGCTGGCGAGAGGAAGCATCGTCCCCTATGACGGAGAAGATCGGCTTGGGATCCGCTTTCCCGTCACCGCCGGCAAGACGGGCACGTTTGCCGTCATCCGTTGGATGAATCCGGAGCATCAAGCGTTTCTGTTCGGTTATGCCGACGGGACGTTCGGTCCGGACCGGAACGTAACCCGCGCGGAAATCGCCGCGATGCTGGTCAGGGTGTTCGACCGGAATGAGGACGCGGCGCCTGGAGATTTCCCGGACGTAGGGGATGGGCATTGGGCGAAGGCGTACATCGACCGCGCCTCCGGCATGAGCCTCATGATCGGATATCCCGACGGCAGCTTCAAGCCGGACGCGACGATCACGCGGGCGGAGATGGCGAGCGCGATCGCCCCGTTGCTGCCCGAAGCAACGGGCGCAAGCGCGGGATTTGCCGATACCGAAGGAAGCTGGGCGCAAGCCGTCATCGAGCAAGCGAATGCGGCAGGTATCGTATACGGGTATGAGGACGG
Source organism: Cohnella hongkongensis (assembly GCF_042654645.1). Lineage (NCBI taxonomy): Bacteria > Bacillati > Bacillota > Bacilli > Caryophanales > Paenibacillaceae > Cohnella > Cohnella hongkongensis. Next base: position 165,646 of record NZ_JBHSEP010000004.1, read on the forward strand.
CACGTTCCGCCCGAATTCGATGCTGACCCGCGCCGAGGCGGTCACGATGATCGGCAGGCTGCTGGGCCGCGGGCCGCTGATCGGAGCGCCGCAGCAATGGCCGGACGTCACGCAAGCCCACTGGGCATACGGCTATATCCAGGAAGCATCCATGGACCATTCCTACGAGAAGCAGCAGGACGGCACGGAGAAGTTCATTCCGGAACCGTAACGCAAGGCGGGGAACATACGGAGAGATTGGGACACGCCGTACGCCAAAGTGTGCCGCCGGCGGGGAGCAGCGGGCGGAAATGGGTGTAAATCAGATCATAGAATGCGGGATTGGAGCCTCCCTCATCCGCGGTTTGACCGAATCGAAGTTCGGCCCCCGGGAATATGCGTCCAGCGCCCAAGGAGCCGTCCAGTTGAAGCGGATGCTGCAGACGAGGCAATTTATCAATCCGTAGGATCGTGCTGTGGAGGGAAGGGCGGCGAATGCCAGTACACGGCTTTATTCATGCGCCAGAGGAGGTAAGGGTCAGTGAATGCGGCAACGCCTATGCCGCACTTCTGCAGCTCCCGACGAGGGAGCCCATCCGGCGAATTAAAGACGGGGCTGTCCCTAAGGTCAAAAGCTCACCTGAGGGACAGCCCCGTAAATCTGATAGATCGAGCACCGGTTCTCCGAAGGCCCATGAACGGAGGCATGAACGGAGGGCGTTGCTCGAAAAAGTAGAACCTATGCTAAGTGACACTCCGCCCATCAGGAGCCGTCTGCTTTATAATCGTTATAGGCTTCCCATTGCCTCTTTAATCTCTTAAGAAAGCCTCTTTGCTTTTTTTCGTGGTTCAAGGTCCGTAAATACTGCATCAGCAGACGGTATCTCTGCTCGTCATCGTGACTTTGCTTGCGGATTTCTTTCAGAGCGTCTTCATGCACGGCGATTCCACCTCGTCATAGCTAACGGAGTGGAATTTATTATAGCTTACAAAACTCGACACAATCTGAACAATACGCCGGAGAGCCTGCTTACGGACTCACGAGAATGTAATGAATATCCTCCGCCATCCATGCGCCGTCGATGTAACGCACCATGATCATGCGCTCGACGTTCATGCCTCCGGCATCGCGCGGGCTCTCGAATTGACGGATGTAGCCGTGGCCTTCCCCTTGGTAGAAGAAAGTATCGGGCTTGGAGACGAACTCGTGCTTCGTGGAAACGCCGTTTCTCTGAATGAGCTTGTTGATGTACGAATTCGTAAAATAAGGCCGGAAATGGGTACGGATTTGCTTGTAAGCGGACAGATCGGCCGACTCGTTGGCGGCTTTGACCAGCGCGTTGACCCGTGAGGCGGCAATCGCCGGGAATTTCTTTCCGTATTGCGTGGCAATGACGACCTTGCGATCGCCGAGCGAAGCGGTAGCCGTGCCAGTCGAGGCTTCCCAGGAGACGGCGCCTCCCAGCGTCTGGGCGACGAAACGGAGCGGAACGTACGTAACGCCTCCCTCCAGCCGGGCGCGGGCGTCCAGCAAAATGCTTTCCCCGTTAATCGTGACGGAGTCCGAATGAATCGGCAGAATGATTTCGGTGTCTTCCTTCGTTATCGTAGCGGTGAACGTCGACTGACTCCACTCCACGGCCGCTCCCAACGATTCGGAAACGGCGCGCAAAGGTATCAAGGTGCGTCCCTGAACATATTTTCCTTGAACCTGGGTGACCGTCTGCTTCTGTGCCGAGATCTGACCCGCAAAGACCGAGAGCAGCATGGAAGAAGCCAGCAGAACCGCCGCAGGTTTTTTCGTCATGGTGTTTCCTCCGAAATGTATGTCGATGAATCGATATACAGTTGGACGCCGAGCCGGGACGAAAAGTTGCGTGTCGGCTCGGGACGGCCGCAGGGCGGCGAATCCCGCTAGCCCAATTGCACGGTGAACGAGGTCGTCTCCCCGGCAACGCTCTTCGCCTGAATTGTGCCCCTGTGCTGTAGCTCGTGCGAGGCATCGGCGATGAATCTTTTCTGCTTGTCGAACGCCTCGCGGACCGGAGCGATCGACCTGCTGGCGAAGGAGACGGAGCGTTCACCTCCCTATCCTGAGCCTCCCGCATCGTCTCCATGCGAATTAGCCGAGCCATCGGCGCTCAGGTGGGCTATAATCGAAGGGAGCGCGACAGATTTTCAGAAGAATGGAGAAGACTTCCTTATGAACCCGATTCGCAATTCGGCCAAAGCCGTCATTATTCGCAACGACCGTCTGCTGTTGACCAAGAACAAGGATGACGAGGGATTTTTCTATCTGTTCCCGGGAGGCGGACAGGAGAAGGGGGAAGAATTAAAAGATGCCGTCGTCCGCGAGTGCATCGAGGAAATCGGACAAGAGGTCGAAGTGGAAGAGCTGCTGTTCGTTCGGGAGTATATCGGCAGAAATCACCAATTCGCCGAGCGGGACGGCGATATCCACCAGGTCGAATTTTATTTCCGCTGCCGACTGGCGTCTCCGGAAGTCGAGATCGGCAACGGAGGCAGTCCGGACGAGCATCAAGTCGGAGCGGAATGGATTCCGCTTGACCGGCTCGATGACATCCGGATGTATCCGAGCGCTTTGGGCGGGAAAATCAGGCAAGGGATATTCAGTCCCTGTTATGTAGGAGATACCCGGTAATCAAGAGGCCGTCCGCCCCTTGATTTCTCGTTCTCCTCCAGCCGTCTTCCGCCCCCTCGTCCCATCTCCGCTCGCCCCGACCGGCTTCATGCGGAAACGTCTGATCCCTCCTCTAAAAACAGAATCGGAAAGTCGCTTTCGTTCGCGTTTTTGCGTCCATAAATTGTGAAAATTCCACATAAAGTTTGCACTTTTTGACGAATGATTTGCACTATATTTGCACTATATAAATATTTATTTGCATTAATCCGCTTAAGATCTTAAAATACTGAAATATCAATGCGGAAAATTTGTTGATTTTCTACAAATTTAGTGAAAAACCCGGGAGGAAGGAAATGGGCAAGATCAAGATAGGCATTGTCGGATATGGCAACCTGGGCAAGGGCGTCGAGAAAGCGCTCGCCCAAAATCAAGACATGGAGCTGGTCGCCGTCTTTACGCGCCGTCAGCCGGAGCAATTGGCTGCGGGCGGCGTGAAGTTCGAGCACGTCTCGGCTGCGGAGCAGTACAAAGGCGTCATCGACGCGATGATTCTGTGCGGCGGCTCGGCCACGGATTTGCCGGAGCAGACTCCGGCGTTCGCGCGCCTGTTCAATACGGTGGACAGCTTCGATACCCATGCGAAAATTCCGGAGTTCTACGAGACGGTCGATGCCGCGGCTCGGCAAGGCGGCCGTCTGAGTGTGATCTCGACCGGATGGGATCCGGGCCTGTTTTCGCTGAATCGGCTGCTGGCTCAATCGATTCTTCCGGAAGGCACCGATTATACGTTCTGGGGCAAGGGCGTCAGTCAGGGCCACTCCGACGCGATTCGCCGCGTGCCGGGCGTTAAAGCCGGCGTTCAATACACCGTGCCCGTTCAATCGGCGATCGAACGGATTCGCTCGGGCGAGACGCCGGATCTGACGACCCGCGAGAAGCATCTTCGTCAATGCTTCGTCGTCGCGGAGGAGGGCGCCGATCAGGAAGCGATCCGCCAGGCGATCGTCTCGATGCCCAATTATTTCTCGGATTACGACACGACGGTGACGTTTATTACCGAGGAGCAGCTGCAGGCCGAGCATCAAGGAATGCCTCATGGCGGCTTCGTCATCCGCAGCGGCGTGACCGGAGAGAACACGAAGCAAATAATCGAATTCGGGCTGAAGCTTGAAAGCAATCCCGAATTTACCGCCAGCGTGCTGGTCGCCTATGCGAGAGCGGCCGTCCGCCTGAGCCGGGAAGGTCAAACCGGAGCGAAGACGGTGTTCGACATTCCGTTCGCCTACTTGTCTCCGAAATCCGGCGCAGAGCTGCGTCGAGAGCTGCTGTAGTCCCGCCTTAAGGCAAATAAGGCAGAGGTTATCGGCTGCAAAAAAATCTTTTATTGGAATTAGACAGCATAATTGATTAAAATTTGTAGCGATAATGCAAAAAAGTGTAAAAAATCATTCAAAAACTGCAAACGGCGCCGCGCAAGCCCCGCCGTTCAGTCTAAAGGAGCGTCTATACTTGACTACAGTTCTGGAAAGGCAGCAGGCAGCAAGAGATTACGTTCAGTCGGTCTACGAGACGGTGATCAACCGCAACCAGGGAGAGCGCGAGTTTTTCCAAGCGGTTAAAGAAATTCTCGATTCTCTGATTCCCGTCTTCGAAGTCAGCCCGCACTACATCGAGCACCGTATTCTGGAGCGGATCACCGAGCCGGAGCGCGTCGTCTACTTCCGTGTTCCCTGGCTCGACGACAAAGGCGTGCCGCAAGTCAATCGCGGCTTCCGCGTCCAATTCAACAGCGCTCTCGGCCCTTACAAGGGCGGCCTCCGGTTTCATCCTTCCGTTAATGCGAGCATTATCAAGTTCCTCGGCTTCGAGCAGATTTTCAAGAACTCTCTGACCGGTCAGCCAATCGGCGGGGGCAAAGGCGGCTCCGACTTCGATCCGAAAGGCAAATCGGAGCAGGAAGTGATGCGCTTCACGCAAAGCTTCATGACGGAGCTGTACCGTTATATCGGCCCGGACATCGATGTGCCGGCCGGCGACATCGGCGTGGGCGCCCGCGAAATCGGCTATATGTTCGGCCAGTACAAGCGGATTAGAAGCGGCAACGAGGCCGGCGTTCTGACGGGCAAGGGGCTGCTCTACGGGGGCAGTCTGGCGCGGAAGGAAGCGACGGGCTACGGCTGCGTCTACTTCGTGAACGAGATGCTGCAGGCGAAGGGGCTCAGCTTCGAAGGAAGCACGGTCGTCGTATCCGGTTCGGGCAACGTGTCTATCTACGCGATCGAGAAGGCGCAGCAGCTTGGCGCAAAAATCGTGGCGTGCAGCGATTCCAACGGCTACATCTACGACCCGAACGGCATCGATCTGGATCTGGTGAAGCAGCTGAAGGAAGTCGAGCGCAAGCGGATTAGCGAGTATGTGGTTACGCATCCTCACGCCGTCTATACGCCGGGCTGCGAAGGCATCTGGTCGATTCCGTGCGATATCGCCCTTCCTTGCGCGACGCAGAACGAGATCGACGAGAAATCCGCCGAGCTGCTCGTGAAGAACGGCGTCAAAGCGATCGGCGAAGGCGCCAACATGCCTTCGACGCTGGCGGCGATCGACGTGTTCCTGAACAACGGCGTCCTGTTCGGACCGGCCAAGGCGGCCAACGCCGGCGGCGTGGCGGTCTCCTCGCTGGAGATGTCCCAGAACAGCATGCGCTTGTCCTGGACGTTCGAGGAAGTCGACAGCAAGCTGCACGACATTATGCGCAACATCTACCGTCACAGCGTCGAGGCGGCTGAGAAATACGGCCATCCGGGCAACCTGGTCGTCGGCGCCAACATCGCAGGCTTCGTCAGAGTCGCCGACGCGATGATCGCCCAAGGCGTCGTGTAAGAAGCGTTTCCGATGCCGGCAAGCTCGGGCTTGCCGGATGAAGCGGCCATGGATTCCATGGGCCGCTTTTTTTGTTCGTGCTTCAGAAAGTATAAAATTCGTTATCCTTATCTGAATCACCTCCGGTTAGCGGAGAACTTTCGGTCCAATGCCATTGGGTAAAAAAGGCTAGGGATATATACCCAGTCGTAGTATGATTGGACAGGTGAAGTTAAACTAGGCAAAGGACGTGCAACAAGAATGGAACGCTTCTTCGGATTATGCGCATTACTTATTGTCATCCTGTACGGCTCGCAAGCGCTGAGCGGAGAGATCGACGACGCTTATCAGCTGAAAGCCGTCGTAGCCGCTTACTCGACCGTGAACGACAGCGAGAGCGCCGACGACGGGTTTGGCGGACTGCTGGAGGCGAGTGTCGGAGAATACAGCAAGGCGGATCTCGTAGCCGCGATGGAGATGCTGGGGCCTTCCGTCAAGAAGATGGACGCCAAGACGAAGCGGGAGATGGCGCTGGCGTTCGGCGAGACGGATCTGAGATATCATCTGAAATTCAAGTCGGGCCAATTCGTGGCCCCTTCTCTTGATCTCTCGACTAACCTGCTGTACAACTTCTCGTATATCGTCAACGCGCCCTCCAAGCTGCTGCACAACATCAAGACGGACATTGCGATCGAGCGGGACTATTTCTCGAACGCCGGTACGCTGAGCCGCGGGATCGGCGCCGGGATGAAGGCCGTCTTTATCTTCTGGGACATCCTGTACGCGATATCCGGCATCGGGATCGCCCTCGTAATGCTGCTGCTGGGCAGCGTCGTCGGCCTGCTGTTCCATCCGATCCACAGCGTCGTCAATCTGATTCCCGCACTTTGGAACGCATGCGTCACGCTCTGGCACGCGATTGCTTACCTCTTTAACCTGTTTAGATAGCCGGGAGCTCGGCACCCGGACCGATAGGGCGCCATTGCCAAAAGGGTCATTCCCGATCGTCGTGAAACCGACGATGGGAATGACCCTTTGCCGTTACCGGGGCTGGCTTACTTCTTCAAGCTTTCCCACGTGCTTTGGAACGCTTCGAGCATCTGCTCCTTGGACAGCTGTCCGCCCACATAGCCCTGCATGGAGTCGCCGAACTTTTTGCTGGACGCCTCGCCTTGCGGGAACTTGAACCAGTTCCAGGAGAGAACCTTGCCTTCCTGGTTGTATTTCATAATGTCGCTGGCCAGCGCGCCGAGATCTTCTTCCGATGCGGAGATTGTCGTCAGCGCCGGGATGAACTTGAATTCTTTGGTGATATAGCTCTTGCCCGTCTCCGAGGTGACCATCCAGTTCAGGAACGCTTTCGCTTCTTCCTTCACCGGGGAGTTCTTGTTGACAACCCAGTTGTTCGGAACGCCGACGAACAGCTTGTCGTTAGCCTCTGCGTCTTCTCCGATCGGCATCGGCAGGAAGCCGATGTTGATGTCCGGATTCGTCTTGGAGATTTGCACCTGCGTCCAGTTGCCCTGCTGCGTCATGGCCGCCTTGCCGGTGGCGAACTCCGTCACCTGCGTGTTGTAGTCGGTCTGCAGCGGATTTTTGCCGCCGTATTTCACGGTCAAGTCGAACAGCTTCGTCCAGTTGTCGAACACTTCGTTGCCGGGAATTTTTTGGCTGCCGTCGTTCAGGCCGGAGATAAACGCGTTCGGATCGGCTTGATAAGCGAACGGCAGGTTAACGAAGTGGTTGCCGAGCACCCACCATTCTCCGTAGCCGTTAATGAACGGGGTAATGCCTTTGTCCTGAAGCTTCTTCGCCGCGTCCTCCAGCTGGGACAGCGTCTTCGGCAGCTCGGTGATGCCGGCTTGGGCGAACAGATCCTTGTTGTAGATGAAGCCGTAGCCTTCCACCCCGATCGGCATGCCGTACAGCTTGCCGTCGTGCGTCATCGGCTCGTCGGTGCCCTTGACCAGATCCTTCACCCAAGGCTGATCGGACAGATCCTCGAGGTTCTCCAGCCACAGGTCCAGATCGGAGAAGCCGCCGTTGTTGAAGATGTCGGGCTTGTCGCCGGAGTTGAACTTCGCTTTCAGCGCGGCTCCGTAGTCGGCTCCGCCCCCGACGGTCTCGATCTGGATCTTCACGCCGGTTTCCTTCTCGTATTCGTTCACGAGATTCTGCAGCTGTTCGGCGATCTCGACCTTGAACTGGAACATCTTGATCGTCACGTTTTTCTTGGGCGACTCGTTGGCCGGAGCGGTTCCGGTCGCGCCCGGCGTATTCGCGGCGTTGTCGTTGGAAGCGCCGCATCCCGAAAGAACGGCGGTTAGCGCCAGAGCGGCCGACATGAGCATCATGGATCTTTTCTTCATCAAAGTGATCCTCCCTTATAATGTCTTTACTGTAACAATTTTAATTTTATTGAATTAACATCAAGCTAAACACCGAGAAAATTGAACGATTAGGGGGAACTTATTGTCATGGCTCCCGGCTCGCGCCGCCGCTTACCCTTTCACCGATCCGGCGGTAATTCCCTCGATGATGTGTCTCTGCATGCCCAGGAAGAAGGCGATGATCGGCAGCACGCCGAGCGTCAGAGCCGCCAGGGCCAGATCCCACTGCTTCGTATATTGACCGAAGAAGGAATACGTTGCAAGCGGTATCGTGCGCGTCTCCGGCCCGCTAATGATGAGCAAGGGCAGCAGGAAGTCGTTCCAGATCCACAAGCTGTTCAGCAGGACGATAGTGACGGTGATCGGCTTCAGCAGCGGGAAGATGATGCGCCAGAACAGGCCGAACACGGAGCAGCCGTCGACGATGGCCGCTTCCTCGATCTCTACGGGGATCGACTTGACGAAGCCGTGGTACAGGAACAGATTCAGCGATACGCCGAACCCGAAGTAGCAGATGACGACGCCCCACATCTCGTTCAGGAAGCCGATCATGCCGGCCAGCTTCACCAGAGGAATCATGATCGACTCGAACGGGATAATCATCGCCGAGACGAACAGCAGGAACAGCAGCTGGTTCACCCGCGTATTGTTGCGAACCATGCGGTAGGCGGCCATCGAGCTGATGACGACGAGGCCGATGTTGCTGGCGACGGTAATGATCAGGGAGTTCAGGAACACCTTGGGGAAATTCATGATATCCCACACCTGCTCATAATTTTGAAGGCTGAAGCTCCTCGGCAGGCTGGTCGTATCCACGAGAATCTCCGCGAAGGGCTTGAACGAGTTGGTCAGCACGAAGTAGAACGGAACCAGGAAGACGATCGCCAGCAGGATGCCCAGCACTTCCAGTGAGAACAGCCGGGCCGTATAGCGCTTGTGGGCTTCCATCAGGATTCCACCTCCCTTTTCTTGGTCAAGGTGACTTGGAGGATCGTGATCAGCGCAACGATCAGGAAGAAGATGACCGCCTTGGCGCTGCCGAGCCCGAGCGCGTTGTTGCGGAACGCTTCCTGATAGATGTTCAGCGATACCGACTCCGTAGAGTTGAACGGACCGCCCTTGGTCAGCGACATGATCAGGTCGAACACCTTAAAGCCCCAGGAGAGCGTCAGGAACAGGCAGACGGTGATGGCCGGCATGATGAGCGGCAGCGTGATCTTGTACAGCATCTGCCCTCTGTTCGCTCCGTCGATCCGCGCCGCCTCGATCAGATCCTTCGGCACGTTGGACAAGCCGGCGATATAAATGACCATCACATAGCCGGCGCCCTTCCATACGGTGACGATAATCAGCCCCCAGAAGGCGGTCGGCGCGTCGCCGAGCCACGGGAGATTGAAGAACGCCAGACCGGTCAGCTCGCCGATCGAAGCGAAGCCTTTAACGAAAATAAAGCTCCAGATAAACCCGAGCAGCAAGCCGCCGATCACGTTCGGCATAAAGAAGATCGTGCGCAGAACGTTACGCAGCTTCAGCGACTGCGTAAGCAGCAGCGCCAGCAGGAAGCCGACGACGTTCGTCAGCAGCACGCTGACGATGGCGTAACGGAACGTGAACAGGAAAGACTTGTAGTAATCCGGATCGTTGAACATAATTTTTTTATAATTCTCGATCCCGATCCATGTTACTGTTGTGCTAACCCCGTTCCATTCCGTGAAGGAATAGTACAGACTCATGAAGAACGGGATGACCAGAATCAGCGTGAAAAAAAGAACGGCAGGCCCGATAAACAAGAGCTGATGAAGCTTTCTCTGACGGGCGTTTTCCATGGCGGTTTCCCCCCTGAGCGCGCAGCGCGTAGCGATTATGACCCCAGTATATCGATGTGAGCTCGGGGCTCCCACTGACTCTAATGATCAAAGAGGTGGAATTTATTGATCTTTACCAGTATCCGCACGAAGATGATGCTGTTTCTGCTGGCCGCCACGCTGATTCCGATTCTCGCCTCGATTGTCATCACCTACAGCTTGACGACAAGCAAGGTGACGAAGGAAACTTTAAAGAGCAACGCCGATCTGCTGTTTCAGGGAAAGACGAACTTGCTCAACTATATGAACGCGGCCCAGCAGACGACTTTTATTTTCTACAACGACAATCGGCTGTTCACCATTCTGGAGGACGGAATCAAGGACTACAAGGACGATCAGGAGCTCTACCGCGGCCTGCTGCTGCTGAGCTATTCCGCGAAGGACTTCGAGCAGGCGCATCTGTATCTCAAGAAGAGCGACCAGCACTATCTCATCATTAACAACCGCTCGAAGAGAAGCTTTGCGGGCCGAGACGGCCGATTCATCCCCGAAGGCCTGTCCCGCGGCAACTCGTACGTCGAGCCTCCCCATCCGGTGAAGAAGTTCGGGAGGACCGATATTCCGACGACCAACGCGGACCAGGTGCTGACCGTTCACAGCTCGCTGTATTACTTGGCGGCGAAGGAGGAGCTCGGCACGCTGTCGATCGACCTTCGTCTGGACGGCATACGAGCCATCGTCGAACAGCTGTACACCGTCGGCCGAGAGGAGCTGTACATCATCGACCACAACCGGGCGCTCATCTACAGCTCCCTCGAACGCAGCGGCGGGCAGCCGCTTCGGGCGGACTGGGTCGAGCGGGTGATGGAGGCGGAAGGGCGGAGCGGCAACTTCTCTCTGAATCAGGATGGCTTCTCGGGGGAAATTGTATACGATAAAATGGAAACTCCGTTTCTGAACTGGACGCTGGTGAAGCGAATTCCTAACGAGACGCTGCATCAGACCGCGCGCGAGGTCGCGCAGTTCAACAGCGGAGTCGCCGTTCTGTTCCTGATTCTGACGTTGGCGGCGACCGTGCTGATTACATTCTCGCTGACGGCGCCGATCAAGAAGCTGATTCGCAACATGAACCAGATTCAGAGCGGCAATCTTCAGGTGACGGTGGACGTCGACCGGAAGGACGAGTTCGGCATTCTGGCCCGCCGGTTCCAGCTGGCGATGGATACCATCAACCAGATGATCATTCGCGAATACGAGCTTGAGCTGGCCCGCAAGACAAGCGAGCTGAACGTGCTGCAGGCGCAGACGAATCCCCATTTCATCAATAACGCCCTGCAGTCGATCGGGACGCTGTCTCTGCAGAAGCAGCAGCCGGACATTTATCGCCTGATCTTTTCGTTGGGGAAAATGATGCGCTACAGCATGAATACGGGGGAGCCGATCGTCTCTCTGGAGCGGGAGCTGGACTATGTCAAAGCCTATGTCTCCCTTCAGCGCCAGCGGTTCGGGGAGCAGCTTCGGTATATCGTGGAAGTGGAAGAGGCTCTGCTGAGCCGGCCCGTCCCGAAGATGATCCTTCAGCCGCTCGTCGAAAATTATTTCAAGCACGGATTTGACGCGGCGGCGAACGACGCCGAGATCGCGATTTACGGAACGAGGTCCGCCGAACTCGGATGGATGAGGCTGGAGGTCTGCGACAACGGCAAAGGATTGAACGCTGCGGAACTGAGGGCGCTGCAGCAGAAGCTGAGATACGCGAGGAGCGTTGGGGAAGCCGGGGAATCGGGCATCGGATTGCCCAACATCATGTCCCGCTTGAAGCTATACTACAACGAATCGGCCAGGCTGGAGATAAGACCGGGCAAGGCGGGAGGATTAAGCGTCGTGCTGTGGATTCCGATCGATGGGGAGGAAGACGGGGATGAGAGCGCTGATCGTTGATGACGAACGGCATGTGCGGGAAGCGATCCGGCTGCTGGTGAACTGGGGAACGTACGGTATTGAAGATGTGCTCGAGGCGCAGGACGTGGATTCGGCGATCGAGCGGATCGGCGAGGACCGCCCTCAGATCGTATTTACGGACATGATCATGCCCGGGAAGCCGGGCACCGAGCTGCTCTCCTGGATAGGCGAGCATGCGCCGCAGATCAAGGTGATCGTCATCAGCGGACACGACGACTTCGACTTCGTGCGCAAGACGGTTCTATACGGGGGAATGGACTACATTCTGAAGCCGATCGACCCCGAGCAGCTGAATCAGGCGGTCGCCAAGGCGGTGGCGAGCCGCATGCAGGAGGAGGAAGGCACGAAGCAGGAACAGCGCAAGGCGATGGAGATCAATCAGCTGCGGCCGGTATATTGGGACAAGATTCTGACGAATCTGGTGGAGGATCCGTCCTATTATTCTTCGATTGCGGAGACGCTGCGCACCGAATTCGGGCTGTCGAAGGACGACAAGCTCTGCCGGGTGGCGGTGCTGGCGACGGACACGATCCATCCGGCGATTCGCAGCAAGTTCTCCGGCAGCGAGGATCTGCTGTATTTCTCGCTTCTGAACATCTGCAACGAGTTTGTCCGCAAGCACCGCCGCGGCGTCGCGTTCCGTCACGAGAACGGGGCTGTCGTCCTTCTGCTCTGGAAGCAGACCGGCGAAGCCGCCGCGCTGCTGGACACGGTCAACGGCGGCATCCGCCAGTCGTTCGGCAGCACTCTGGAGTTCGGTCTGGGAGGGGAGGGGGCGCTGCCGGCCGGGATCAAGCAATCTTATCACGAGGCCAACATCGTGCTGCGGCAGCGCAACATGCGCGCGGCCCGGCCGCGAATCCGCTGCTACGATCCGGACGAGAACCCGCGTCTGTCCGCGATTCATCTGTCCGAATTCGAGGACCGCATGCGCACGGCGGTTCGAAGCGGCCAGGAGCAGCCGGTCAAGGACGTCGTTCGGCTCTGGAGGAATCAGGTCGAGCGGATGAGCTATATCAATACGGAGCAGCTGGAGCTGTGGAACCACGAATATAACGTTATTCGCGCGCGATGGCTGAAGGAGCTGTTCGGGGACCTGCCCGCGGCTCCGGCGCGGCCGTCCGAGAACGTGTTTACGACCGTTCCCGTAGACCAGGAGGGCTGCCTGCAGGTGGCCAAGCTTGCCGAAGGGCTGGAGCAGGATTTGCTGCGGCTGGCCCGGCAGTGGGTGGAGCACCAGCGGCAGGACGAGCATGTCATCTTCGAGATTGTCAAATATATCGATTCCCGCTATGCGGAGGAGATTACGCTGCAGGATTTGGCCGAGCGCTTCTTCCTCAGCCGGGAGTATATCTCCCGCAAGTTCAAGCAGCAGTTCGGCGAGAACCTCTCGGACTACATCGAGCGCGTGCGGATGGAGAAGGCCAAGCTGCTGCTGATGAACCCGCAGTACCGCATCGCGCAGGTTGCGGAGCTGGTCGGATACAGGGACGAGAAATATTTCAGCAAAGTGTTCAAGAAGCTGGAGGGCTTGTCGCCCAACGAGTATCGGAAGCGGGAGAGGTGAGGTCCGTCCGGGGCAGGCCGACTCGGCCCCCGCGGTCCGCAGAAGGGAACGAATTTTCCCGGGCGGACTGCAGGGGCTTCGCCTTATTGCCCGCCTTCCATCCGGGCGATCTCCTTATGCACGATCGGCGCGACTCGAGTTCCGAGCAGCTCGATGGCGCGCAGCAGATCGCGGTGCGGGAGAGCGCCGAAGTCCACATGCAGGAAGAAGCGGGTCAATCCCAGGTTTTTGCGCAGCAGGACGATCTTCTCGGCCACGTATTCGGGATCGCCGACATACAGGGCGCCCCGCAGGCTGCGGGCGGCGTCGAACGCGGCGCGGTCGTAAGGCGGCCAGCCCCGTTCGCGTCCGATCGTATTCATCTGGGCCTGCGTGTGCGGGAAAAACTGTTCGGCGGCTTGCTCGGTCGTGTCGCTGATGAAGCCGTGCGAATGGGTGGCGATCTGAAGCCGGGCCGGATCGTGCCCGGCCTGCGCGGCGGCTTTCTTGTACAGCTCCACGAGCGGAGCGAACCTTTCGGGCATTCCGCCGATGATGGCGAAGACGACGGGAAGGCCGAGCGTTCCAGCCCGAACGGCCGACTCGGGATTGCCGCCCGTCGCGATCCATACCGGAAGCGGATCCTGAACCGAACGGGGGTAGACGCCGAGATTGCGGATCGCCGGGCGATGACCGCCGCGCCAGGTCACCTTCTCGGTCTTGCGGATTTGCAGCAGCAGCTCCAGCTTCTCCTCGAACAGCTCGTCGTAATGGTCGAGGCTATAGCCGAACAACGGGAACGATTCGATGAACGAGCCCCGGCCCGCCATGATCTCCGCCCGTCCGTCGGACAGTCCGTCCAGCGTAGAGAACGATTCGTACACGCGCACAGGATCGTCGGACGACAGGACGGTCACCGCGCTTGTCAGCCGAATCCGCTTCGTCCTGGTCGCGGCCGCAGCCAAGACGACGGCCGGAGCGGTGCCGGCGTAATCGGCCCGGTGATGCTCTCCGATTCCATAGACGTCCAGTCCGACCTGATCGGCCAGCACGATCTCCTCTACGGCGTTTCTCAGCCGTTCCGCATGGCTTACGGGAGTGCCCGCAGGCGAATGCGGCGACGCCTCCAGGAAGGTGCTGATTCCTATTTCCATTTTCTTTGTCGTATCGGCCATATCCGATTCGCCTCCTTTGATGTTTTCATTATACTATATTAAATATAGTTTCTCAATTATAGTTAGAAAAAGGCAGTCCCGCAGGTCAGCGCTCGCCAAATTGTCAAGAGAAGCCGGATTTGCTAAGGTAGAGGAAGGCAAGGCGTTTCACAGAATCGAACAACGATAGGGAGGCGGGACGGTTAATGAAAGCGCTTTTTATCGGAGGAACCGGGACGATCAGCTCCGCGATTACGCGGCAGCTGGCCGCACAAGGCAGCGAGCTGTACGTGCTGAACCGAGGCAACCGGAGCGAGAGGCTGCCGGAGGGCGTAAGAGCGATTCAAGCCGACATCAACGACGAGGAACGGGTGGCCGGGTTGATCGCGGATATGAAGTTCGATGTGGTGGCGGACTTTATCGCATTCGTGCCGAGCCAGCTCGAGAGAGACTATCGGCTGTTCTACGACAAGACGAAACAATTTATTTTCATCAGTTCCGCATCGGCTTACCAGACTCCTCTATCGGATTATCGCATTACCGAAGGAACGCCATTATCGAATCCTTGTTGGGAATATTCCCGGAACAAGATCGCTTGCGAGGAATACTTGATCAGGCAGTATCGGGAGCAGGGCTTCCCGATTACAATCGTCAGGCCGAGCCACACGTACGACGAGCGTTCCATCCCTCTCGGGGTGCACGGGCGGAAGGGAACGTGGCAGGTCGCCAAGCGCATGCTGGAAAATAAACCGGTCCTCATCCACGGGGACGGCACCTCGCTGTGGACGATGACGCACAACAGCGACTTTGCCAAAGGCTTTATCGGACTGATGGGCAACGCTCATGCGATCGGCGAAGCGGTACATATCACGTCGGACGAGACCGTTACCTGGAACCAGATTTACGAAGCGATCGCGGACGCTCTCGGCGTGAAGCTGAACGCGGTTTACGCGTCGTCGTCGTTTCTGGACGCTTGCAGCGAGGAGGACTACCGGGGCGGATTGCTTGGCGACAAGGCGAACTCGGTCGTATTCGACAACTCGAAGCTGAAGCGGCTCGTCCCCGGGTTCGTCGCGACGACCCGGTTCGATCAAGGGATCAAGCAGACGGTGGAGCATATTCTCGCTCATCCGGAGCTTCAGATTGAAGACCCGGAGTTCGACCTGTGGTGCGATAAGGTGATTCGCGTTCTGGGCGACGCGGTCAAGACGATCAGAAGCTGATGCCGGGACTTTACAGCCGTTTTCCTGGATGTGATATACTTTGATTATGACACACGATATGGAAATCACCAACATACAGCCGGATCAGGCGATGAGAATATGCGCGGAGTGCCGGACGCTCAAGCCGCTGACGGAGTTCGCCAGCCGCAGCGGCCGAAGACCGGGACAGAGAAGGCGGCGGGGAACGTGCAAGGCGTGCCGCCGCCAGGCGAGCCTCCCGGCAGAATCGGCGGAGGCGTCGGTCGCCGCTGTCCTGCCGGCGGAGGATGAGGCGGCCCCCAAGCCCAAGCGCCGCCGGAGAAGACGGAGGCGCAAGGCGAAGAAGCCGGTTCTGCCGCCGCCGGCCGCCGCCGAGACGGTCGCGGAAGCTGCGGCCGCTGTCGGCACATCGGGAGCGAAGCGGTCCGGCAGTCAGAAGGCCCGCAAGAAGTCTGCGGCTTCGAAGCCGGAGGCGCCGAAGATCGCGGCGGCCAGACCGAAGCTCGATCCGCACGACCCCGACGGTCTGCGCGCGACTCGTCAAGGCTTCATCCGCATGCGGGGCAAGACCGACAGCGGGCGTTCCTATTATCAGGAGATCGAGCCGGAGTTCGCCAAGACGCTCGTGCGCGAGCATGCGGCGTATGTCGTCAATCGCCATACGATACGCCGCATCCACAGCAATCGGGAGTTTCGCCGCCTCATTCTTACTCGCGACAACTATACGTGTCGCTTCTGCGGCCAGTACGGCGACACGATCGACCATCTGCTGCCGCGGGCCAAGGGAGGCCATACGACGCCGATGAACTGCGTCTGCGCCTGCAACGAATGCAATCAATCGAAGGCCGACCGCGACCTCGACGAATTCACCGAATCATTGGCCGGACGGCGCCAGCTGGAGCTTACGCGCTAGCGCCGCCTTGGCCGCCTGTCTGAGCGCCCTCCCAAGGGCGCTTTTTTAGCTCCGATCCGGAACGAGGAACGACACGGTCGTGCCCTCGCCGGGCCGGCTGCGGACGGTCAAGCCTTGCCCGTACAGCCGGGTCAGCCTCCGGTTCGTATTGGACAGACCGATTCCTCTTCCCCGATTCTCCCAAGCAAGCAGACGCGCGGCCTTGTCTTCGTTCATCCCGATTCCGTCGTCGGACACCTCGAACGATACGAAGCCGTCCCGACGGACGATGCGGATTCGTACGGTGCCTCCCTGAATCCGGCTGCGCACCCCGTGCCGAACCGCGTTCTCGACCAAGGGCTGGATCGTCAGCGGGGGGATCATCACATGCAAGTCGGGCTCGATCTCCCAGACGATGTTCAGCTTCTCCTCGAACCGTTCCTTCTCGATGTACAAATATGCGCGGACCAGCTCGAGCTCGTGATACAGCGCGACGAGCTTGCCCGAGTTCAGGAAGTCGAAGCTGATTCTCAAGTAAGAGGTGAAGGCGTCGCCGAGCTTGCGCATTCGAGTCGTATCTTCGTCGCTTAAAGCCATAATCGAGTTCAAGGCGTTAAACAGGAAGTGCGGATGGATCTGGGCTTGCAAATAGGCGGCTTCCAGCCTCAGACGTTCGCTGACCGATTGCTTCAGGGCGGTCAGCGCTCCGATCCGGTATTTCAGCACCGTCGCGTCTACCGGCTTGACGACGTAATCGTTGGCGCCGGACAGGAAGCCGGTCTGAACGTCCGCCGGACCGCTGCGAGCGGTCAGCAGCAGAACGGGCAGCTCCGACATCGAGAAGCTCTCGCGAATTTTCTGGGTCAGCTCGTAGCCGGACATGTGCGGCATCATGACGTCCGCCACGACCAGATCCCACGAATTCGAGGCGAGCAGCTCCAGCGCCTCCCGAGCCGACGTTGCCGTCGTCACGTGATACGGCTCGGACGACAGAATGCCGGTCAGCACCTTCAGGTTGACCGGATCGTCGTCCACGGCCAGAATGTTGGCCTTTCCGGCGTCGAAGGCGGTCAGCGCCTCCGCTGCGGAGAAGGAGCGTTCGTTGTCCGATGCAGCGACGAGAAGGGCCGCAGCGGCCTCCTCGTAGTCGGCCGGCGCTTCCTGCGGTCCGGTCTGCTCCGACGGCCCGGCAATCGGCAGCGCGAACCGGAATACGGAACCCTTGCCCGGCTCGGAAGTCACGGTCAATTCGCTGCCGTGAAGCTCGACCAGCTGCTTGCAGATGCTTAAGCCGAGACCGATGCCCCCGTCCTCGTTCATCCCCGCCCCGCCTTGCTCGTAGGGAAGAAACACCCGCTGCCTCGTTTCCTCGTCCATTCCGATTCCGGTGTCGCTGACGCGAATGACGATTTGCCCGCCCTGCGTTTCTGCCGACAGCGTGACGGTTCCCTCGTTCGTAAATTTCAAGGCGTTGTGCAGCAGGTTAAACAGAATCTGGACGAGCCGCTTCTCGTCGGCCATCGCCGGAGGAAGCTGATCGGAGATCTCGGTCTCTATCCGGACGGGCTTGCCCTCGGTCAAGAAACGAAGCATGGAAGCGACTCCGGAGGCGATCGAGGCGACGGACACCGGCGCTTTCCGCAGCGCTACGCGCTGCTCCTGCAGCCGGACGACGTCCAGCAGATCGTCGAGCAGATGGGACATCCGCCGGCCGACCGTAATCAGCAAATCCATGTCGGCAACGCTCCGTTCGTTCAGGGAGGGCTTCTCGCGCTCGACGACGGTTCTGGCGATATTCAGGATGCCGTGAAGCGGCGTCCGCAGCTCGTGCGAGGTGTTGGCGAGAAACTGATCCTTGAGCCTGTCGGCTTCCTTAAGCCGCTCGTTCAGCCTGGCGTTCTCCTCCGTATTCCTGAAGTAGCGCTTAAACCAGTAGGCCGAGAACGAGATGATCGCAGCGAGTACGTCTATCGGATAGTAGATGAAAGACGTATTCACAATACCCCATACGACGCTTGATATGACGGCGACGATCGCCATGAAGAGATAGACGACGTCGTTCTTGCGTTCAATCGCCATTCTGCCGATCAGCACGACAAAGCCGAGCAGCGGAGTCAGATAGAAGAAAGTAAACACTCTGGCTTTATACGCAAAGTAGATCGGCGAAGCGTCCGCTACCAATACGAAAAGAGTAAAGGCCGCCAGCGCTGCGAGATAGATTCGGTAGGCTGCGGACTTCTCCGTCCTTCCGGCGAAAGCTCTGCCCATCATGAGAATCAATGTCGACAGCCAGGTATACGAGAGCAGTCTTATTTTGAACGCCCACGTATAGTTCAGCGGGAGCCATTGCTGCATCAGCATGTCGTGAGCCGAGACCACCGTTATGCCGGCGGCGAACATCAGCAGCGCGAAGGTCAGCAGCGCTTTCTCCTTGCGGTTAAACAGGAACAGCATGCAGGCGTACAGACTATGGATGAGCAGCACGACGAACGTCACCAGCTGAAAGCCGATCGAGTACCAACGCTCCTTATCGACGGCGGCCAGAGAGCCGAAGCGGATCGGCTTGAACATTCCCCCGGTGAAAGGACGGTCGAAGTTGGCCGCTTGAACGAAAAGCTGGATTTCTCCTGAGCCGACTGTCTTATAGGCTATCGTATAGGTTCTGGAGTCGGGGATATACGCTTCCTTGCTGCTGGCGACTTGGCCGAATTCGCTCTCAACGCTGCCGTTAATCTCCACGCGGGAAGAGGTCGAGATTTCCTGGATCCAGAATCCGAGATCAAGCGCGGGATCCGGATCGATCAGGATGCGCAGCCGGTAAGTGCCGAAGCCGTAGGCGTACTTGGAGCCTTCCGGGAGATCGTCGATCCAGTTGCCCGGCACTTGAATGTAGCGGCGAGCGGTCTCGGGCTGCTCCGCTTCGTTCGCTAGATCGACCAAGGCGCCGGGGTAGAACGACCATTCGCCTTCCAGCGGAAAGGTGTGGCGGTTGTCGAAATTCCACCCCCGCAGGTCGAGCGTGCCTTGAACGGCGGCCGGATGCGGCGGAGTCTGGAAAATCTCGGACCAGAGCCATCGGAGTCCGATCAGGAAGGAGAGGAATAAGCCGACCGCTGCGGCTGTTTTTAGTAGTTTGGAAGAGTTTGTCGACATCATAGAGGATAAGCTTCGACATGTCCCCTTCATTTTCCTGTTCCTCAGAGCGACTTCCGCTTTTTACCTGCTCGGGGCCTGCATTTCTCGCGAAAAGAAGGTATAGTGGAAGCATGAACCGATAAGCGAACAGGGAGGCCAATATGTCGATATCGCTTGTGGTGCTGCAAGGGCCGAGCGCCTCCGGCAAAAGCACGATCCAATCGCGGCTCGGTCTGCCTCGGATCGTGACATGGACTTCGCGGGCGCCTCGCGAAGGGGAGAGCGAGGGGGTGGACTATTTCTTCAGGAGCCGGGCGGAGATGGAGCGTCTCTACGAACAGGGACAGATGGTGGAAATGACGGAATATCACGGCAACCTCTACGGAACGCCGCTGCAGCTGGTGGAGGACGTCGTGGGCGGGAGCCGGCCGCGATCGGTCATTCTGGACCGGGCGGGTGCGGGAAAGCTTCGCGAGCTGTATCGCGAGCGGACGCTGCTGATCGGAGTGAAGTCGGACAAAGAAGACTGCAGGAGGCGGCTGGAATCGAGGGGCCATGACCCGTCCGAGATCGCGGCCAGGCTGGGGTCCTTCGAGGCGGAGGTTGCGGCTTTGTCCGAATGCGACCTGATCTTGAACAACACCGACGGCAATCTGGAGAAAATCGATCTGCTGGCGGATTTCATTCGGGAAGGGCTGAAGACGAGAGATGACGCATCCTTATGATCCGATGACGCTTCAATACGTTCGCGAGCAGGTCGAAAGCGTGAAAAAGCTGGTCTTCCGGCTTCATCCGGGAGAGTCCAGCGAGCGGGAAAGAGACCCGTATGCGCGCGATTATGCGAGAATTCTGTATTCCGCCTCCTTCCGCAGACTGCAGGGAAAGATGCAGCTGCTCGGCGTTGACCAGCACCACTTTATCCGCAACCGGCTGACGCACAGCATGGAGGTGGCGCAGATCGCCCGCGGCATCGCCGCCGACATGGGGATCGGGGACACGTTTGTGGCCGAAGCGTGCGCGCTGGCCCACGATCTCGGCAACCCGCCGATCGGGCACCACGGCGAGACGGTGCTGAACGAGCTGGCCGGCGTGTTCGGGGGCTTCGAAGGGAACGCCCAGACGCTCCGCATTGTGCGCAGGCTGGAGAAGAAGCATCACGCGTACCGCGGCCTGAACCTGACCGTCCGGACGCAGCTGGGCGTCATCAAGTATTTCCGGCGCCAGGAAGGCGGCCGCAACAAGAAGTTCATCTATGATGACGACTACGAAGACGTGGCGGGCTTGCTGGAGGAGCGGGGCATCCCGTTGGACGAGGTGCGGACGATCGATATGCAGATTATGGATCTGGCCGACGAGATCGCCTACGCGGCTCACGATCTGGAGGATTGCCTCAGCCAAAATCTGTTTACGATCGACGATCTGCTGTACGAGTTTCATATTCACGACGAATACCGGGCGGCGTATGAGGAGCTCGACCGCATCGTCGGACGCTGCCGGGAGTTCGCCTACAAGGGCCGTCACTTCGGCTCGTCGGAGGAATACTCCTTCCTGTTCCGCAAGGAGCTGACTTCCGCGATCGTGAACCGGCTCATTCGGGACATTCACTACTCCGAGACGGAGCGGAGGCTGGACTACAAGGAGCACGGAAAGCTGGCCAGAGGACTGAAGAAGCTCGTGTTCCTTCTCATCATGCGGCGGCCCTCCGTCCAGCTATACGAGAAAAAGGGCGAGAAGGTGCTGCGCGGCTTGTTCCGGGTCTATGCCGACAAGCAGGCCAACGCCGATCTGAGGCTGCTGCCGCCGGAGTACCGGATGTTCGCCTCCGAAGCCGAGCGGCTGCGGAACGTGATCGATTTTATCTCGGGCATGATGGACCAATTCGCGATGCACGAATACGAGAAATATTACGGTGCAGGAGAATTAAACCGGCTTGTTCATACGGAGTAATCCCAAAAAGGAGGAAGCGGCGATGGAAAGGGAATTCGATGCGATCGTCGTAGGAGCGGGGCTGGCTGGCTTGGCCGCCGCCGCCGAGCTTGCCGACAAGGGGAGGAGGACGCTTCTGCTGGATCAGGAGCCGGAAGCGTCGCTCGGAGGGCAGGCGTGGTGGTCGTTCGGGGGTCTGTTCCTCGTAGACTCGCCGGAGCAGCGCCGGCTGGGCGTCAAGGATTCGAAGGAGCTGGCCTGGCAGGATTGGCTCGGCTCCGCGGGCTTCGACCGGGAGGAGGACCGATGGGGCCGGCAGTGGGCGGAGGCGTATATCGACTTCGCGGCCGGAGAGAAAAGAGCCTGGCTTCACGGCATGGGCGTGCGGTTCTTCCCGATCGTCGGCTGGGCCGAGCGGGGCGGTTATCTGGCCGAGGGACACGGCAATTCCGTTCCGAGATTTCATATCGTGTGGGGAACGGGACCGGCCGTCGTCGCCCCCTTCGAGCGCCGCGTCCGAGAGCATATGAACGGCGGACGGATCGTCTACCGGCCCCGTCATCGGGTGGACGGGCTCATTCGGCAGGCCGGCGCCGTCGCCGGTGTAAGCGGTTCCGTGTTGATCCCGAGCGAGGCGGCCAGAGGGGAGGCCAGCTCTCGGGAGATTGCGGGCTCGTTCGAGTATCGAGCCCAAGCGGTGCTGGTCACCAGCGGCGGAATCGGAGGCAATCCCGATCTCGTCCGGGCGAACTGGCCCGTTCGGCTCGGTCGTCCGCCCGAGCGAATGCTGTCCGGCGTTCCCGCTCATGTCGACGGCCGGATGCTTGGCATTGCCGAGGAGGCGGGAGGGTGCATCGTCAACCGCGACCGGATGTGGCACTATACGGAGGGTATCCGGAACTGGGACCCGATATGGCCCAGCCACGGCATTCGCATTCTCCCCGGCCCGTCCTCGCTGTGGCTGGACGCGACGGGGAAGCGGCTTCCGGCGCCGAACTTTCCCGGCTTCGATACGTTGGGAACGCTGGAGACGCTGAGGCGATCAGGGTACGACTATTCGTGGTTTCTCTTGACGCAGAAGATTATCGAGAAGGAGTTCGCGCTCTCCGGGTCGGAGCAAAACCCGGATCTGACCGGCAAGAGCGTGCGCCAGGTGCTGTCCAGGGTGCTTCCCGGTCCGACGGCTCCCGTTCAGGCGTTCATGGACAAGGGCGAGGACTTCGTCGTGGCCGACAGTCTGGCGGAGCTCGTCTCGGGGATGAACCGGCTGACGGGAGAGGAACTGCTCCGCTTCTCCGAGATCGAGCGGCAGGTTCTGGCCCGGGACAGGGAGATGGACAACGCCTTCACGAAAGACCTTCAGATTACCGCGCTGCGAGGCGCGCGCCACTACAAGGGCGACAAGTTCATTCGCGTGGCGCGTCCGCATAAGCTGCTCGACCCGAAGAACGGTCCGCTGATCGCCGTCCGGCTCCACATCGTCAGCCGCAAGACGCTCGGAGGCTTGCAGACGGATCTGTCCGGACGGGTGCTCGGCGCGGGCGGGGCGCCGGTGCCCGGCCTGTATGCCGCCGGGGAAGCCTCCGGTTTCGGGGGAGGCGGCATGCACGGGTATCGCGCACTGGAGGGGACTTTCCTCGGCGGCTGTCTCTTCTCGGGCCGGACGGCCGGACGCTCGGCCGCTGAGGCTATCGGATAAACCCGCACTTCCGGAAGGCTCGCCTTCCGGGCGGCCGCTAAGCTGAAGGAGGGCTCTTCGCCGGCAAGGGTCGGACAGGGGACGTCTCCGGTTGAACAGCCGGAACCCCAAAGCGAAGCGGCTGTCCGGAGACGGCTTACCGGCCCTTCAGAAACGGCTCCGGCGTCGAGGCGGAGCGGCTGAAGGCGTGGGGACACGAGCTGGAGTTGGTGCGTTCCTGGGACGGCGTGATGGGCCAGGCGCAGGGAATCGTCATCGTCGAGGACGGCGTTCTCAGCGGGGCTGCCGATCCGAGGGGCGACGGTCTGGCGATCGGACGTTAGCTTCGCGCCGAGCGCGTCCCCGTCTAAAACCGGTCCTTGTCGGACGCTCCGTCGGCTAGGCGAGCCGGGATCGGCGCCGGCCGACAAGAAAAAAGCAAGCCGCTGCGGCCTGCTTCTCCCGAATCGAGATTTATTCGCTTTCGTCCTGGCGCTCGGCGATCTGTCCGTCCGAGTCGTTCTGCCGCTCGAATGCTTCGGCGGCCTCCTCGGCGGAAAATTCGACGTCGTCTTCGCCGGGGACGGGCATTCTGTTGAGCGGGGTCGTCTGGACGTCCGCCTTCGATGCGCGATTGTCGGTCAAGATGAACACTCTCCTTTTTTCGGAATCCAACCCAAAGATTAGCTTGCTCCGAGATCACCCCTCTTATTCCGCAGCTCTTGCTCCGTTCCTCTCATTGCGCTGCTGGAGCTTCGTCGCAACCCGGCCTAAGCCTGCGGCTTCGCGCGGGGCCGCCCGGGCTGCGGCCCTCTTTTCCGGTGTTGCGCGATCGGGACGGCCCGGCGGTCTCCGGTTAATTCGCTTGTGCGGCTCCGTTGACATTCCGATAACTTCCGACTGATACGATAGGGGCAAATCGTATGGAGGTGCTTGGGATGGCGGAGGTTCGTTTGGCTCTGTTTACGGATACTTACGCACCGGAGATGAACGGGGTGGCGAAGACGCTGGAGCGATGGACGGCCTATTTGCGGGAGCGCGGAGTCGAGTGCCAAGTATTCGCTCCTTCCCGTCCGAGAGGGGAGAAGCAAGCGCCGGATATGGCCGAGCGGCTCAGGAGCATCCGGTTTTTCCTGTACCCGGAGCTGCGCCTGGCCGTTCCCCAGATGGCTGGAGCCGAGAGCAAGCTGCTCGACTTCAAGCCGACGGTCGTCCACGTCGCGACGCCTTTCGGCGTCGGAGTGACGGGCAGACAGCTGGCGTTGAAGCACGGCATCCCCCTCGTCGCCTCGCACCATACCCATTACGTGAGGTACTTGCCTTACTACAATCTCCAATGGCTCAGCAAAGCAACATGGAAATATATGAACTGGTTTCATCGGCCCTGCAGCCGGATCTACGTGCCTTCGCCTTCCGTACTGGAGGAATGCCGAGCCGACGGATGGGAAGGGCTGGAGATCTGGAGCCGGGGCGTCGATACGTCGCTGTTCCGGCCGGAGCCCGACCGGGAGGCGCTGAGGGAAGAGCTGCAGCTGCCCCGAAGGCGGTTCGCCGTGCTCTATGCCGGGCGGCTGGCTCCGGAGAAGCAGCCGGAGGTGGCGGTAGAGGCGGTGCATCGGTTCGTTCACGACACAGGTGCGGACGCCGAGCTTCTGATCGCCGGAGACGGGCCTTCCGCCGAGAGCGTGCGGGCGCTGGCCGATCGTCTGGAGGTGCCGGCCCGGTTTCTCGGTGCGCTGCCGCAGCCCGAGCTAAGACGCGTCATGGCGGGCTCGGACGCGTTCCTTTTTCCGTCCGCTACCGAGACGTTCGGCAACGTCGTACAGGAAGCGATGGCATGCGGCCTTCCCGTCATCGGGGCCGCCGGAGGAGCGGTTCCGGATCATATCCGCCACGGCGACAACGGCTTGCTCTGTCCGCCGGGAGACGCGGACGCCTTCGCGGCGGCGCTCTCCCGGCTGCATGGCGATGCGGCGCTTAGAGCGATATTGTCGGCGGTAGGGCCGAGGGAGGCCGCGCTTCGGTCGTGGGACGGCGTGTTCGGACGTCTCCTCTCCGATATTCGTCGAGTGTGCGTCTCCTCTGCCGGCGAAGCCGTCGCGGGAGGGGTTGGGCGGTGAGCTTAGCCGTATTCGGGGCGGGATACGTCGGTCTGGTGACCGGCGTCTGCCTGGCCAGTACGGGTCCTTGGCGGAGCATATCGCTTTCGCGCAGAATCCGGGCGACGCCTTGCGCGGCGCCCATGCCGCGGCGATCGTCACGGACTGGGACGAATACCGGCGGCTGAACTGGGCGGAGGTCAAGGACAGGATGGAGACGCCGGTGCTGCTGGACGGAAGGAACATGCTCGATCGGGCGGAGATGCGCCGTCTCGGCTTCGCGTTCATGGCGGTCGGCCGTTAGCTCCCCATTTGACCCTGATTATGGTAGGATGGACGATAAGAGCGACGCCGACAGTGCAGACGGTCGGATCGGCGTCACTGACAACGGAAAGACGATGGGGAGAGCGGGGATGAAGAAGCTGGTGCTGGCCGCTGTCGCGCTTGTTTTGATCGGAGCGGGCTTTTACGTCTACACCGAAATCGAAGGATATCCATGGAAGCGTGCGCAAATCAAGAAGGACGCGGTCCGGTATATGCAAGAGAAATACGGAATGGATGCGCGAGTGACGAAGAGCTCTTTCAACTTCAAGTTCGATACGTATATGGCGAAGGTGTATGACGTTCGGGACGAGGAACGGCGGACCATTCAGGTCGAGAGGCTGCCTTACAGGAACGAGGAGGGCGGAGGCCGGGGGGAGCGTCTGGAGGACAACTACGCGGTGGTGTACTGGGAGCGCCGGACGGAGGAGCGTCTTCGCGAAGCTTTTCCGCAGATCTACGAATACGAAGGCCTTCGCAAAATTGCAGTGACCTCCGTCCATGAGACGTTTCCTCTGGGAGAGGGCGTCGGTCCGGAGAAGGACGAGAGCGGCGTCGCGATTCCCCGTCAACCGGGTCATTCGGCCAGCTGGAATATCGGCCTGGTCTCGGAGGATATTCCCGAGCCTTTTTTGGAGCTGCTGCTGGACGCCGTTCGCAGAATGAAGGAGCTCGATCTGGAGGTCGAGCTGTTCGTGACGACCTTGCCGCGGAAGGCGGAAGCCGAAAATCGCCAAGAGAGAACGAAATATATCCAGTTGGAGCACGAGGATCTCGGACGAATTCACGGCGTTGAGGATCTGAGAGAGGCGATCCAGGAGTTCTAGTGCCGGCGAGCCGGCCGGATGCGCAAGTCTGTCACAAAATCCCGTTCCGGATTGTCGTTATTCATAAACTGTTGAAACGCGGAACGGAGGACTGCAGATGACCATCGCCCTGGCTTACGAGCAGCATCGGCCGATGCTGTTCGGGCTCGCTTATCGGATGCTCGGCATCGTTGCCGACGCGGAAGACGTTGTACAGGACGTGTTTGCCCAATATATGCAGACGGATGCGGGAGAGATTGCGAACGAAAAGGCGTATTTGGCGAAAATGACCGCCAATCGCTGCATTAATCTGCTCAAGTCGTCGAGACGCAGGAGAGAAACCTATGTCGGGGAGTGGCTGCCCGAGCCGCTGCCCGCCGGAGAGCGGGACATCGATCCCGCAGAGCGCCGCGAAAGCATCGGCTACGCGTATCTCGTGCTGCTCCAAAGGCTGACCCCCCTCGAGAGAGCGGTCTACGTGCTGAAGGAAGCGCTCGGGTTCGAATATGCCGACGTCTCAAGAATGCTGGAGCGCACCGAGACGAGCTGCCGGAAGACGCTCAGCAGAGCCAAGGCGAAGATCGGCGACGCGGCGGCGGCTCAGCCGGCCGGGGGGAGGGAAGACGCGAAGGAGCGTTTCATCGACACGTTCCTTCGCGCTTCGGATACAGGCAATTTCCGTCCGCTGCTCGCCCTGCTGCTCGATGACGTCGTCCTGGTGTCCGACGGCGGGGGGAAGGCCCGGGCGGCGATTCGCCCGATATTCGGGATCAAGCGGGTGCTGGCCTTCTTCGAGGGTTTGGCGGCCAAGGGCTCCTTCAGGGAGGGTTTCGAGCGGATGGACTTGAACGGAGAGCCCGGTCTGGCGCTTCGCAACGAGGAGGGAGTCGTCACGAAGGTGATGTGCGCGGAGTGGGAGCCGGGAGGCTCCCGTATTCGCCGTCTCTATATCGTCGTAAATCCGGACAAGCTGACGCGAGTTATTTGAAGGAAAGCGCCCCGGGGTACAGCCCCGTGGACACGCCGATCCGGTTCCACGAGTTGATCGTGTTGATCGCCATGATCAGATCGACGAACGCCTTCTCGTCGTAGTGCTCCCGCACGCGCTCGTACACCTCGCGGGGCACGCCCGCTTCGGACAGCTTCGTGACGCACTCGGTCAATTCCAAAGCGGAGCGCTCTTCGGGGGTGAAGTGCGGCACCTCGCGCCATGCGGTCAACAGCATGATCTTCTCCGCGCTTTCGCCCATGCTCAGCAAGTCCTTGGCGTGCATATCGATGCAGAACGAGCAGTTGTTGATCTGCGAGGCGCGCAGTTTAATCCATTCGTACAGCTTGCGGTCGAGACCGCTGTTTTGGATAAACTGCTCCAAACCGAGCATCGCTTTGTAAGCTTCCGGGTTGGCGCTGTGAGGGTTCATTCTAAGCTCCATTTCGAATCTCTCCTTGCGTTTTTTTCTACGGCTGACCTATTGACTTCCATCAAATGACTGGAGTCTCTCGGAGGATGAACGGACTGCCGGGCCGTTAGAGGCAGTCATCCGCTCCGAATCGTTCCCCTGGGAAGACCCTTCCACTGGGTGTGCGCTGATGTGCGTTAATGGGTCAAACGTAGTTTTTTTTGCTTGCACAAATAAGACAACGAGAGAGGCGAAGTTGTGACTTCGACCTCGAGATTTCGATTGCGGACGCAGGCATCGGGACTTCGACCTCGGGGAGGACCAGCTTCGGCAGACCAGGCCGGGAATCGTTCCGCCGCTTCCGGAAGGGAGATGGCGAAGATTGTCGAATAGGTAAAACAACAGGGAAAATACGACGCGGACGAATTCTCCGACAATGGCTGGTATGAGGATGAGGCAGGGGTCTCGGCTAGCCGGATCGGCATCCCCGTTCGAGGAGGGCACTTCATGGCGAACCGTTCCGTAACCGGAGAGAGAAGGCTTCAGCCGCTGCTCCATACCAAGCTGACCGCCCCCCCGCTGACGCCGCAGCTGACCGATCGGAGGCGGCTGACCAGTAAGCTGGAGCGATGGAGGAACGCGCCGCTGACGCTCATCAGCGCTCCCGCCGGCTTCGGGAAGACGACGCTGGCTTGCGAGTGGCTGGCCGCCAGCGGCATCGATTACGGCTGGGTTTCGTTGGACGAGACGGATAACGAGGGAGGACGCTTCTGGGCTTACGTCTGTGCAGCGATCGACCGGGCGCGCCCCGGCTTCCTGGACCGCACGGCGCATCTGCCGCCGCTGCTGCATACGCCCGAACCGGAGCAGCTTCTGACTCTAATCTTGAACGAGCTAAGCCGGCTGGAAGATCGGTTTGCGCTTGTGCTGGACGATTTTCACGTCATCCGGGAGAAGCGACTGCTGCGGGGCTTCGCTTATTTCGCAGAATATTTGCCGCCTTCCGTCAGGCTGATCGTCATCAGCCGAACGGAGCCCGGCTTTGCTATAGCCAGAATGGAGGCGCGGGACGTCGCCGTTCGTCTGAACGAAGGCGACCTGCGGCTGACGGCCGAGGAAGGGAATCGGCTGCTCCGGGGTGCGGGACTGGAGCTGAGGGACGAAGAGGCCGAGCTGCTGCTGGCCCGTACGGAAGGATGGATGACCGGTCTGAAGCTGGCCATCGGCGCGCTCGAGAACGAGACGGACCGGACGTCTTATGTTCGGCGGTTCGCGGGAGACGCTCGCCATGTGCGCCAATACTTGCTCGAGGAGGTCTACTCGAATCTGTCCGCAGAGATGAGAACGTTCCTGCTCCGCTGTTCGCTGTTGAACCGATGGTGCCTCTCTCTCTGCAGGGCAGTGTCCGGCTTCGAGGACGCGGCGGAAAAAATCGGCGAGCTGGAGCGGCTTCGCTTGTTCGTCGTGCCGCTCGACGCCTATGGCGAATGGTTCCGTCTGCATCATCTGTTTTCGGAGTTTCTGCGCGACCGGGCGGAACGGGAGGCCGTTCTTCTTCCGGAGCGATATGCGGCGGCCGGAGACTGGTGCAGGGAGAAGGGGCTGAAGGAGGAGGCGGTCGAGTATTACCTGCTCGGAGGCTGCAGCCTTCAGGCTGTAGAGGTGCTGGAGGAGATGACCGCTCAAGTCGTCGACTGGGGCTGGGCCAATCTCCAAAAGCGGCTGTCCGTCATCCCGCTCGAGGTGCTGATCGAGCATCCCGTTCTCTATTTCTCTTACGCGAATTCTCTCGTTGCCGAGGATGCGGGAGACCCTCAACAAGGGCAGGCGCTGCTCGAGGCGGCCGACGCCTGGTTCTCCCGGACCTCCGATTCGATGAGCGAGGAGGAGCGCAACCGGTTTATGGCGCTGTCTCACTATGTCTGGGGGACGCTGATGGTGTTCGGACGGCATGATCTGGTCGAGGCCCGGAGACATTACGAGCTGGCTTCGCGGCGCATGCCGGCCGGCGTCGGCCTGATTTTCGGCTTCCCTGAAAAGCCGCTGCAGGCTTCCAACGTCAGAACCTACCGCATCGGCAAGGGACACGCTTCCCGCGAGATTGCGGAGCCATACACGCTGCAGCTGGCGGAGCTGTTCCGGTCGGTCAATCCGGTGTTTCTGGGCAAATTGTTTCTGAATCACGCGGAGGTGCTCTACCTCTGGAACGATCTGGAGGCTGCGGAGCGTTACGCCGAAGAAGCTCGGCGATGGATCGAAAAGGACCCCGCGCGTCCGGAATTTGATTTCATCCCCTTGTGGAGCCTGGACGCCCGGATCAGAGCAGCCCAAGGCCATCTGCAGGAAGCCTTCGACATACTGGAGGGCGGAAGGCGCCGAATACGGGCGATGGGCTTCCCTCGAGGAGCGGATCTGCTGGAGATGGAAACGGCGCGCATGAGTCTGGTCCATCGCGGCGATCCGGCGCCGCTGCTGGCATGGATGGAGGGCGTCAGCTTAAAGCACGGAGACCTCGTGTCGGTGTACGAGCTGTACGATTATATTTTGTACGCCAGAGGCTTGGCAATCTCCGGCAAGCACGGCGAGGCCTCGCTGCTGCTGGAGCGTCTTCGCACGCTCAGCGAGCGGGAGCTGCGGCCGATCGACGGAGCGGAGATTCTCGGGATTCACGCCGAGCTTCTGTTCAAGCAGAGGGAGCGCCGGCTCGCCCTGCTGCGCCTGGAGGAAGCCGCCGCATTGTGCGAAGAGAACGGCTTCGTTCGCATTCTGATGGATGAGGGAGAGACGGTAAAGCTTCTGCTCGGCGAGCTGGCCTTGGCCAAGCAGCGCGGCCGCTACCGGGGGAGAAACGCGGCGACGCTCGGCTTCGTTCGCTCCATACTGGCGGGTATGGATGCGACGGCTGCGGCAGGCGCGGAGACGGACCCGCTCTCCGCTTTGCTGACCGCAAGGGAGATGGACGTTTATCAAGGGCTGCTGGATAACTTGAACGGGAGGCAGATCGCTGAGCGGTTGAAGATGGGCTACGAGACGGTAAAAACGCACAGAAGCCGGATTTACAGCAAGCTTGGCGTCAGCAATCGGGACGAGGCGGTCCGGCGCGCGGCGGAGCTGGACGGGATTCGCCCGGGCGAATAGCGGGCGAGGGTCAGCATCCCCCTTCCGGGGGATTCTTTGGCGAGAGAGATCTTTTACAATGGAGATTAGGGCTGCGCAGGGACGAGTCCCGTCGCAAGCCAAAGGAGAGGGCCGCCTCAAGGCGGCAAGCGGGGCATCGGCATTCACCGTAGGAAGACCAGATGGACTCGGCAAGGAGGACGCATATGAAGAATCGGCTGATCAAGAAATGGGTATCTAGCATGCTTGCGGTGCTGGTGCTGGCCGGAGCGCTGCCCTTCGTGCCCCGGGCAAGCGCCGACGATTCGGCGAACATCGCGCCGACGGACCGGTATTGGTTGGAGACCGCTAGGGGTCTGACGAAGCTGGGCAACAGCACGGACGTGCTGCTGAGGACGAGCGACGGGGGATACGTGCTGGCAGGCTCCAACGGCATCATGGGTCTGAACGCGAGCCTGGAGGAGGTGTGGTTCTATGCCTATTCGCTGTCGGACCCGGATTTCGTCTCGATCTCGAACCTGACGGAGACGACCGGAGGCTACGGGTTCGCGGGCACCTATTACAGAGACTCCGGAGCGGAAGCCTATTACGGCTTAATTCGCAAGAGCAATCATACGTTGGCATGGGAGCGGAAGGAGCCCGGCGGCGTTGCGAGCAAAGCCGTGGCGCTTCTGGAAGCGGCCGGGGGAGGATATGTCGTTCCGTTCACCGTTCGTACGGTAGCGGGGGGCAGTATTGACATCGGTCTTAAGCGGTTGGACGCTTCAGGGAACCTCCTAAGCGAAGTTTCGGTCAACACGGGCGCGTCGGGAGAGTACATGATTTACGATGCCGTGCCTTCAGCCGATGGCGCTCTTGTGATCGCCGGCAATACAACGGTCGGCATGAACGCATTAGAACGTCAGAGCTACGTTGCGAAGCTCAACCCCGATACCGGAAATATAGTCTGGCAGCAAACCTACAGAGTGGGCGGAGCGACCAGCGAAGTTCTGCTACGCATTCTTCCGCTGGACGGCGGAGACTACCTGATCACGGGGAACAGCGGCCAAAGTCTGATGCTGCTCCGGATTGCGGAGAGCGGGGCTTCTGAGTGGAGCAGAACCTATTCGGTTCCGAGCGCCTATACGATCGGCAACTCTCTTGCCGAGACGAGAGACGGCGGGTACGTCGTATCGGCGACCTCCGGCAATACGAACAGAGGGGATTTATGGAAGTTCGACGCAGACGGCCGTCTGCAGTGGCGGGTGTCCCGAGCCAACCAGCCCTTCAAGGGCGTGTACCAGCTGGGAAGCGCCGATCGTTACGATTACTTGGCGCTCGACTCCGGAGGAGGGCTGGAGAGGGTTATCGCCAGCCCGCCGTCCGGATTGACGCTTGACGATGCGGCGAATACGATCACGGGATGGGAAGGATCGATGCAGTACTCGCTGAATGGCGGAGCTTATGCCGACGTCGATCCGCTGAATCCGCCGATCTTCGCGGGAAGCGCGTCCGTGACCGTCAGGTATAAGGAGAACTTGTCCGCGGGCTTCGAGACAAGCGAGCCGACGAAGCCGTTCGTATTTACGCCTAATCCGGTCGAAGCCGTCGCTCCGATCGCCGACCTGGAAGTGCCGTACGGCACGGAGCTGTCCGACATCGGCTTGCCGGCGCAAGCGAATGCGACGGTGCTTGGCCTCGGCATCGCGCCATTCGATGTCGATTGGGACGGGGGCACGCCGGCCTATAACGGCGCGGCGGAGGGCACCTACGAGTTCGTAGGGACGCTGCAGCTGCCGTCCGAGCTGGCGAATCCGAACCATCTGACCGCATCGGTGAAGGTGAGGGTTGCCGCCGAGCAGCAGGAACCGGAGCCGAGTCCAAGTCCGAGTCCTGAACCAAGCCCAGAACCAAGCCCGAGCCCAAGTCCCGGGCCCGAAGAGCCGGTCTTGACCGGCATTGAGACCGACCTCGCCTCCTATCGCCTGAGGGTAGGGGATACCCATGCCACCGTCGTCCAGGCGGTCTATGCCGACGGGGACAGGTCGGCGATTGCCGCCGACAAGATCGTCTTCTCATCCAGCCGCCCGGAGATCGCGACTGTCAACTCGGCTGGTCTCGTCACGGGCGTTCAGCCGGGGACATCCGTCATCTCCGCAGCTTACGGCGGATTCTCCGCACAAGTCGCCGTCGAAGTTTGGAGACCTTCGTCCGGCGGCGGCGGATCTGTGGCTCCTGCTCCTACCTCCCCATCGGGAGATAGGGTAACGGCGAGCTGCGGCTCGGGGACGTGCTTGGCGCAATATGGAGACGAGCTGATTCTGGAGCTTCCGGAAGGCGCCGCGGACGGACCGTTTACGGTGACGATCGACCGGGTCGAGCTGGCTTCGGGAATCGTTCCGGATTCGATGCGAATGCTCAGCTCGGCCTTCGAGCTGCTGAAGAGCTTTGAAGACCGCTTCAAGCGCCCGGTTGTGCTGAAGCTTCGCTTCGATCCCGATCAGATCGGCGAGGGAAGAAGAGCGGCTTTATTCTATTACGATGAAGCGGGCAAAAGCTGGGTGGAAGTGAAAGGCAAGGCGGAAAGCGAGATGTTCGTTGCCGAGGTCGATCACTTCACGAAGTTCGCCGTCTTCTCGGTTGCGCGGGAAGCCGTGCCGACACCAGAGAGCCCGGGAGCTAAACCGGAGACGGCCTTCGCGGATACCGCAGGTCATTGGGCGGAAGGAGCCATTCGCCAAGCGGCTCTAGCGGGAGTCGTGATTGGGGATGCGAACGGCAGGTTCCATCCCGATCGGCACGTGACGCGAGCGGAGTTCGCGGCGATGCTGATGCGGGCCGTGAAACCGGGGCAGAACGGAAACCAAGCCGCAGCGGACTTTGCCGATGCGGATCGGATTCCCGCTTGGGCGCAGGATTCCGTCGCCGCGGCTGCGTCCTCCGGCATTCTAAGCGGGTATGCCGACGGCGCCTTCCGTCCGAATCAGGCGATTACGCGCGCCGAGATTGCCGTTCTGGTCGTCCGCGCGCTCGGCCTGCCGACCGACGGCGACACCTCGCCAGGCTATGTCGACGAGGCGGACATCCCGGCTTGGGCGAAGGGTGCGATATCGGTCGCAGCGAACGAGGGACTCGTTCAGGGGATCAGCGGCAACCGCTTCGCTCCCGGCCTGAAGGCCACCCGCGCGGAAGCGGCGGCTTTGCTCGTTCGTTTGCTAGACAGACTGTCCGACACCGATCTTCTGCGCTGAATCGTCCACGAAGAACGGTAGTCTACTCAACTCATTTCCGGTTGAACGAGCGTGGTCTCGTTCAACCGTTTTTTTGTGTGCTCCAGAGAGTATAAAATTCGCTACACTTTTTTGAATCGCCTCCGACAAAAACGCGATTTTGCGTCTAGAGGACGCCGAAGGCGTTTTTGCTTATCCCCCTTTCTTGTTACATACGTGCCAGCTATACCAAGAAAATAGAGTTAGATCGACAGCATGGATCCAGGTTTTTGCTGTCAGAAGTCGTCAACTCTCGTTTTATTTGTCCTTTGATTTTAATTGTTCAACAATGCCATTAATGTCTTCCTTCATCTTTTTGAGATCACGATCTACTGATCTCTTAAATTCGGATTTGTTAATCGCACTATGCACGATATAGTTCGAAAGTCTAACTAAAACAACAACAATAATAAGCAGAATAAGCAGTATAAGCAAAATACCGCTAAATCCCCATCCGTGCATCGCTCTTCCACCCCTTTGTTAAATTAAATAAGAATGGGGTATTCCAAATGTTGATGATAGATGACATGATCGGAAGTCGCCGCAATTTTACCATATTTGGAGAGATTATTCTGTACGAGGAGGAATCATGAAGTTTGACGAAGAATAGGTTTATATGACCAATTACTACAAAATTCTACCGTAATTGTGTATTAGGAACTAGGCGCCAAGTTGTGAAGGTGTGAGGAGTGGAAAGGAGCGTCTCTTTTGGCTTACATTGCTCATATTCGCGAGGCCGATCAGGCTGTCCAGACGGTTAAGGAGCACCTTCTTGAAGTCAAAGAATTAGCAGAGAGGTATGGAGTCAAGATTGGGGTTAAACATATTGCCGGTCTGGCCGGAATGCTTCACGATCTGGGAAAATATGCGAACGCCTTTCAAACCTATATTCGAGAAGCCGCGTTAAATCCGAACGGGTCCCCAAGAAGAGGAGAAGTGGATCATTCGACAGCGGGCGGCAAACTGGTGTACGACTTGTTCAAAAAGATCAGAAGCTCGAAGTACAAAGAAATTCTGGCAGAAATCGTTGGCAATGCAATCATCTCGCACCATTCCTACCTTCACGACTTTCTAGGTCCGGAGGCGACATCCGACTACCTTCGCCGCGTGAAAGACAAGGAAATCGAGGAATATGAGCTGGCTAAGAGAATCTTCTTCGAGGAGGTAATGGATGAGCAGAGCTTTCAGGAATACGCGAGATTGGCGGCTAGCGAATTGCAAGCGTTTCTGACCCCTCCCTCTCCCGATAACGGGGCCAAGCTGATGTTTCTGACGAAGTACATTTTCAGCGCGTTAATCGATGCCGATCGGACGAACACCAGAGCTTTCGAAAATTGCGGGGCGGAGAGCCGGGAGCCTGAGAGTGACGAGCTGTTCGCAGACTACTACGAGAAACTGATGCGTAAAATCGAGAGCTTGCAAGCGGTCAGCCAAACAGAGCGGACTTCTCCGATTAACGAGCTGCGACAAGAAATGTCGGAGATGTGCGAAAGGTTTGCAGCCAGGCCGTCCGGCGTCTATACGCTGTCAATCCCGACAGGCGGAGGCAAAACGCTAGCCAGCTTGCGATATGCGCTTAAGCACGCTCTAGCCTACGAGAAAAAGCGAATCTTTTACATCGTTCCTTTCACAACCATCATCGAGCAAAACGCGAATGAGGTTCGAGTCATCGTCAAGGACGACGGGAATCTGCTTGAGCATCACTCGAACGTGGTGGACGATGCGGAGGATAACGACGAACGGGAGGACGGGACGCTCTCCGCCCGGCAGAAGCTCAAGCTAGCCAAGGACAATTGGGATTCTCCAATTGTGTTTACGACGATGGTGCAGTTTCTGAATACGTTCTACGCACGAGGAAGCCGCTATATCAGAAGGCTGCACAATTTGAGCGAAGCGGTCATCGTTTTCGACGAGGTGCAGAAGGTTCCGGTTCATTGTCTATCTCTGTTCAACCGGGCGCTCAATTTTCTGAAGGGCAATGCCCGTTCCAGCCTGATTCTCTGTACGGCGACCCAGCCGGAGCTGGGCTTCGTCAAACAAAGGCTTGCCATCGATTCGGATGCGGAAATGATCGCCAATCTGCCTCGAGTCATCGATGCTTTCAAAAGGGTGGAGATTCACGATCGCGCGACCCAAGAGGCACTATCAACGGAGGGACTGACGGAGTTTGTCGGAGAGCGGCTTGAACAGGCGCGCAGCATTCTTGTCATCCTAAACACGAAAGCCGTCGTCAAAAGCTTATACGATCGGCTGTCGGGGGGAGGGGTTCCGGTCTATCATTTGAGCACCTCGATGTGTGCGGCGCATCGCAGCGCCATATTAGAGCAGGTCAAGGTCCATCTGCAAAATAAAGAGAAAGTGATTTGCATCAGCACGCAGCTCATAGAAGCGGGCGTCGATATCAGCTTCGAATGCGTGGTGCGTTCCTTGGCTGGGCTGGACTCGATCGCTCAGGCTGCTGGGCGTTGCAATCGGCATGGCGAGCGGCAGGACGGACAGCTTGGCCAGGTCTATCTGATCGATCACGCCGAGGAGAACCTGAATCGGCTGCGAGAGATCAAGGTAGGCAAGCAGATTGCGAGGCGTATGCTTCTCGTCCTGAAGCGGGAGAGCGGCGCATACGGCGGCCATCTTCTATCCATGGAAGCGATGGAGGAGTATTTTAAAGAGTTTTACACCGAATTCGCATCCAGTCTGGACTATGACATCAAGAAGCTCGGACTCACGATGACGCAATTGCTGATGACGAGTACCAAGGGCAGCCCGTACTACCGGGAATACGTGGATTGGACGAAGGGGCCTTTGCGCCTGGGCCTTACCCATAGCCATCGGACCGCGGCGGAGCACTTTAACGTCATCGAGAATTTGACGACTTCGGCGATCGTTCCTTACGGAAGAGGCGAGGAGATCATTGCCGAGCTGACGGGCGGAGGGACGATCGATAATCTGTCGCAGTTGTTGCGAGAAGCGCAGCAGTATACGGTGAATCTGTTCCGCTATCAGTGCGATTTGCTTACGAGCAATAACGGGTGGGTCAAGCTGCTGGACGGGAAGGTTTTTGCGTTGAAGGAAAAGGCGTATAACAAGGAGTTCGGCGTGGACATTGAAAACGATAGCGGCAGCAGCCTGCATATGTGGTAATGAAAGGAGGTGGAAAAATGAGGAATGCGATCGAGTTTACCGTCTATGGCCATTACGCTCTCTTCACCGATCCTTTGACGAAATTGGGAGGAGAGAAGCTTTCCTACCAAGTGCCGACCTACCAGGCGCTCAAAGGGATTGTAGAGTCTATTTACTGGAAACCGACCCTCATTATGTACATCGACAAAGTGAAAGTGATGAAAGCCATCCGAATGGAATCGAAGGGGATTAGGCCGTTGGAGTACGGGGGCGGCAATACGCTGGCCAACTATACGTATTTGAAAGACGTGCGCTATAACGTGCGGGCGTATTTCGAATTTAACCCCCACCGGCCCGATCTGGCTCATGACCACAACGAACACAAGCATCACAACATTCTGCAACGAGCGCTGCGTGCCGGAGGCAGGCGGGACATTTTCCTCGGGACCCGGGAATGCCAAGCTTATGTCGAGCCCTGCCCCTTCGACGAAGGCGAAAGCTTCTATGACGATTACGGAGACATTCATATGGGGACGATGGTGCACGGCATCAACTATCCGGACGAGACGGGGCGCAATCAGATGGAGGTGCGGTTGTGGAATCCGGTCATGAAAAACGGCGTGATCTCCTTTATACGCCCAGAGCAGTGCGAGTTGGTGCGATCAGTGAAGGAAATGGAGCCGAAGCGTTTTGATCCATCCCAGATCCAGTTGGCGGACGAACTGCTTGAACAACTGGAGGAAAGGAGGCCGTCATGAGCTGGCTGCTGAATTTGTATGACACATACGAAGCCAACCGGGAATTCGTGGGAGAAGTCGAAAAAAAACATAACGGTCAGGAGTTCACCTTGCTGCCGATCTGCCATACGACCCAGAATGCTCATATTGAAGTTGAAATTACGGAAGACGGCGAGTTTCTGTCCGCGTTCGTCGTTGACAAGAACGACGTGAGCACGTTGATTCCATGTACGGAGAGCTCGGCCAGCCGTTCCGGCCTGGCGGTGGCGCCTTATCCGCTGCACGACAAGCTGAGCTACGTCGCCGGAGATTATGCTGCTTACGGAGGCGAAATCAAGACCGGGGAACTGCCCTTTGCCGTCTACATTCGAGAGCTGGAGAAATGGGCCGAATCCGCGCATGCCCACCCCAAGGTCAAGAGCATCTACAACTATTTGAGCAAGGGGCAACTCATTCAGGATCTGGTTCGCCATAAGGTGCTTTGCGTCGATGCCGATCAGCGGCTGGTGGACAGATGGGACAAGAAGGTTGAAGACTTATACCCCGTTAAGCCGGAAATCTTCTCCGTCGTGCCTGGCGATCAGACGAGCGCCTTCGTCCGGTTTAACGTTCACGCTCCGGGCAAGCACCTAGTCAAGGTGTGGAAGGACCCGGAAGTGTATGAATCCTTTATCCGTTACTATAGCGAGCAACTGGGCGATATCGATTATTGTTACGTGACGGGAAGACGACTTCCCGCGACGGAGAGACACGCTAACAAGATCAGACATTCGGGAGATAAAGCCAAGCTGATCTCGAATAACGACAGCAGCGGCTTTACGTTCCGCGGTCGGTTTAATGTAGGCAAAGAGGCCGCGACGATCAGCTACGAGGTATCGCAGAAGGCGCATAACGCGCTGAAGTGGCTGATCAACCGTCAGGCCAAAATGGTCGATCAACGCGTGTTTCTCGTATGGGGCAACGACGAAGTAGACATTCCTGCGCCCGACGACGATTCGTACGATCTGGACGTCGGCATGCCGGGCGAAGAGAACGAGCGCTATGCCTATACCCGGAAAGCGGTTGCCGAAGAGGTTTCCAAGGCGATCGACGGCTATCGGAACCGATTGAAGGCGATCGTCTCCGACAGGGATACCCGCGTGAACATTCTGGTGCTGGACTCGGCCACGACCGGTCGGATGGGCGTATTATACTATCGCAATATGAACAAAGAACTTTACCTCGACCGGCTCGTCCGCTGGCATTCGACCTGTGTCTGGCTCCACCGCTACCGCAAAAACGAACAGGGCGAGCTCGTGCAATTTTACGGCGCTCCGGCTACGAAGGATATCGCTTTCGCCGCCTATGGTCCCCGAGCGGGAGAGAAGGTCGTCAAAGGGCTGATGGAACGCATGCTGCCATGCATCGTCGACGGAAGATCCGTTCCGAGAGACATTGTGGACAGCGCCCGCCAGCGGGCATCGAATCCTTCCGGCCTGGAGCGATGGGAATGGGAGAAGACGCTGAGCATCGCCTGCGCCTTGATTAACGAGAAGGAGGAATTAGACATGGCTTTGGATGAGCAAAACAACCAACGCGATTACCTGTTCGGACGCCTGTTGGCGATTGCCGACGTGCTGGAGCGCAACGCTCTGGGACCGGACGAACAGCGTGCAACCAATGCGATTCGGTACATGAACGCCTTCTCCAGACATCCGGAAAGAACATGGAAAACGATCCAGGCGTGCTTACAGCCATACCAGGCCAAACTGGGAGCCAAGGCAACCTACTGGTCTAAGATGATCGACGATGTCGGCTCACGGATCGCCATTGAAGATTTCAACAACAAGCCGCTTTCCGGCCTATACTTGCTCGGATTTTACAGCCAGAGACACGAGCTATACCGGAAAAAAGAGCAAGCGAAAGACGACGCGCCGGAAAATACCAATTAAAGGGGAGAACGAGATGACAACTTTGGATCATAAAATCGATTTTGCCGTAGTGCTGTCCGTTAAACATGCGAATCCGAACGGAGATCCGCTGAACGGAAACCGTCCCCGTCAAAACTACGACGGCTATGGCGAGATTTCCGACGTGGCGCTCAAGCGCAAAATCCGCAATCGCCTGCAGGACATGGGACAGCCTATCTTTGTGCAATCGAACGACCGGAAGACGGACGCATACGGCAGCCTGCGGGAACGTGCCGACGCCAATGCCGAGCTGGAGAAAATTTTAAAGGCCAAGACGGTATCCGGGGACGAGTTCTCCAGAGTGGCTTGTCAACAGTGGCTGGATGTCCGCAGCTTCGGGCAAGTATTCGCCTTCAAGGCGGAAAAAGGCTCGCCCGGCGTGTCCGTCGGGGTCAGAGGCCCGGTATCCGTTCATCCCGCCACCAGCCTCGACCCTGTCGATATTACGAGCCTGCAGATTACCAAGAGCGTAAACTCCGAGCCGGGCGCGACTCGCGGCTCCGATACGATGGGCATGAAGCACCGGGTCGAC
Source organism: Cohnella hongkongensis (assembly GCF_042654645.1). Taxonomy (NCBI): domain Bacteria; kingdom Bacillati; phylum Bacillota; class Bacilli; order Caryophanales; family Paenibacillaceae; genus Cohnella; species Cohnella hongkongensis. Next base: position 206,147 of record NZ_JBHSEP010000004.1, read on the forward strand.
TCCGGCGTATACGTGTTTTATGGGAGCATCAACCCTCAACTGGCGGAGAAGACCGGTTTTACCAATGAAGATGCGGAGAAGATCAAGCAGGCGCTGATCACTCTGTTCGAGAACGACGTGTCCTCGGCCAGACCGGAAGGAAGCATGGAAGTGCATAATGTTTATTGGTGGGAGCACTCTTCCAGGCTGGGTCAATATTCCTCCGCCAAGGTGCACCGTTCGCTTGCGGTCGAAAGAGTCTCGGACGAGCCTAAGGCTTACGAAGATTACCGGTTCAGCGTGAACGAACTGGAAGGCCTGAAGGTACAGGTCATTAACGGGTTGTGAGGGAAGAAGACGACTATCTGATGCTGTCGGGCATCCAGCATTTTCAGTTTTGCAAGAGACAGTGGGCCTTTATCCATATCGAACAGCAGTGGGAAGACAACGTCAGAACCGTGGAAGGCCAGCATTTGCACCGAAATGCGGATCAACCTTTTACGAGAGAGAAGCGGGGAGATAAGCTTGTCGTCCGCGCAATGCCGGTCAGATCCGACACTCTTGGAGTAACGGGTATATGCGACGTAGTTGAGTTCATCCGGGACGAGAAGGGCGTGGAGATCAGCGGCGCGGAAGGGAAATATCTTGCTTATCCGGTGGAATACAAGAGGGGAAAGCCGAAGGCGGCAGACGAAGATATTATGCAGTTGACCGCTCAGGCTCTTTGCCTGGAGGAGATGCTGCTCTGCGATGTTGAGGTCGGTTATTTGTTCTATAACGAGATCAAGCATCGGGTAGAAGTTCCGATTACCCTGGAATTGAGAGACAAGGTCAAACGGATTGTCGGTGAAATGCAGGATTACTACCGCCGGAGACATACGCCCAAGGTGAAAACCGGCTCTTTCTGCAATAGCTGCTCCTTGCAGCACATTTGCTTGCCGAACATGATGAGCAAGAGATCTGTTCGTAGTTATATCGAAGGGAAAATCAAGGAATGAAGAAGCTTCTGGGGACCTTGTTCGTGACTCAGCCGGATGTTTACCTGTCGCTTGACGGCGACAACGTGGTCATGTCGAAGGAGCAATTGTCGATGCGGCCCAGTTTGCGACGCTTAGGATGTCATTGGACTTAGAAGGCCCATTGATCCTTTAATTCAGGTGCGAATGTGAAGCTCCCATAAAAACCCTGGGAGATTCGCACCACAAATAGTCTTCATAATTTACTTAAATGTAATATTTATACATTTATTTTCGAAGAATTCTCGGTTAATGCGAAGTTTGATGCCCATTAATGGGTGTTTTATACCAAATTTCGCCGTCGCATCCCGTATGGGATGCGTGGATTGAAATTCCGGTGACGGAAAGATAGGAGGGAGGAACGCCTGTCGCATCCCGTATGGGATGCGTGGATTGAAATGGCTTACGGCGGTGAATGATTTAGGCTTGGAGTGTCGCATCCCGTATGGGATGCGTGGATTGAAATCTTTACACAACCAAATGGACTGAAGAGCCGACATGTCGCATCCCGTATGGGATGCGTGGATTGAAATGGATCCTTGTCGTCGTGTTGGAGCTGCGGCAGCGGTCGCATCCCGTATGGGATGCGTGGATTGAAATGTGTCCACCTTATTGCGGGAATGAGTGAGTTTTGTCGCATCCCGTATGGGATGCGTGGATTGAAATTGCTACTACTGGATGACAAAACCTAATGCACAGCGTCGCATCCCGTATGGGATGCGTGGATTGAAATACGTATACAAAGAGCTTTATGAGTCTGGACTCATGTCGCATCCCGTATGGGATGCGTGGATTGAAATAGTGAGTGGGATCGCAAACTACACGTTGAGCCTAGTCGCATCCCGTATGGGATGCGTGGATTGAAATAACCGAACGGCGTTCGCCGCCGCGATGCTGTTTGGTCGCATCCCGTATGGGATGCGTGGATTGAAATTAACAACCTCCCTGCCCATATTCGACACGAATCTGTCGCATCCCGTATGGGATGCGTGGATTGAAATCACATCACGAATAGATGCTCGTCGTATTCCTGCAGTCGCATCCCGTATGGGATGCGTGGATTGAAATGGTATAATGAGCCTTGAGCAAGCGCAGAATGCGCTGTCGCATCCCGTATGGGATGCGTGGATTGAAATACGAACAAGCATTTCGGCTAATTTTCCGCTTGATGTCGCATCCCGTATGGGATGCGTGGATTGAAATATCAGCTGGTACTGCTGCGTCAAGCGCGTTAACGTCGCATCCCGTATGGGATGCGTGGATTGAAATTCTCTTTAGGTGCCGCTTACTCGCATTTTATGTGGTCGCATCCCGTATGGGATGCGTGGATTGAAATGTCGATACGCTGTCGGCTGCGATGATCGAGCGTGGTCGCATCCCGTATGGGATGCGTGGATTGAAATGCTAGAAACATGCACAACAGAGGATTTATCCTTGTCGCATCCCGTATGGGATGCGTGGATTGAAATTACGGCAGCGCTCAACACAAAAGCTACGTCGGGAGGTCGCATCCCGTATGGGATGCGTGGATTGAAATTGGCCATGACGCTTATGATAGCAATGTCAGTAGGTCGCATCCCGTATGGGATGCGTGGATTGAAATTGCGGTTGATTGATAACTACACATTCGGAGAGCGTCGCATCCCGTATGGGATGCGTGGATTGAAATGCTTTCGTCGATCCGCACATTGCCCCAAGATGCGTCGCATCCCGTATGGGATGCGTGGATTGAAATTAGGAGCATCGGTTCGAGGAACATGCTGCACACCGTCGCATCCCGTATGGGATGCGTGGATTGAAATGTCGCATTCTCCGTATTGGTCACGCCAAACGGAGTCGCATCCCGTATGGGATGCGTGGATTGAAATATCTTAGGCGGGCTTACGACGGTACGCATCACATGTCGCATCCCGTATGGGATGCGTGGATTGAAATCCAACCCCTGCATCCGGAGCGACACGGCCAGCGAGTCGCATCCCGTATGGGATGCGTGGATTGATTAAGGTGCGAATGAATGGACGCACGGATACTGCATAGAGGGGCAAGAACATGCCGTTCGCTAACCCCCCATGTTGTCAGGTTAAGCAAACGGTCAACAAGCGGCCTTGCAGGAATCGTCCCAGTTGTCGGCGGAGCCCCGACGGTCATCGCGAACAAGGACAACTCGTGCCAACCCATGCCAACCCTCGCCAGCCCAGACCAACCTACGCACTCCGCTAACCCCCGCCAGTCCAGGCCAACACACGCCAACCCCGCGAGCCCCCGCCAGCCCACTAACGTAACGGTTGCCAGCGCCGCTAATTGTGCCCTTTTCGCAGTACGGAGGTTGTAACGGTTGCGGCAGCGGCTATTTCAGCCGAAAACGCGCGTTTTCGCTCGATAACCCCAAAATAAGCGCGTTGGCAACCGTTAGCTTTTCCTTTTTCGGGAAAACGATCGATTAAGTGCCACTGCAACCGTTAGACGTTGCCGGCAGGTTGCGCGCCTTCGATCGCATACGATCGGTCGCATACCATCGACCGTATGCCGTCGATCGCATACGACAACGGCTTAACCTGACAACATTGCCCCCCTCCCCAAGATGTTCCCGCAATAACGTGGTATACTGGCAGAAAACGGCGACTATCGAGTCGGCCTGGAGGAGTATCGAATTGGATAAGGCGAGGCAGGTTCGTCTGTTCGATCGGCAGGCGGCGAAGTATGGCAGAAGGCGCGAGAATGCGACGATGCAGAGCTGGCGCTCGGAGCTTCTGAGCGGGGCTCGGGGACAGGTGTTGGAGCTGGCCGTAGGGGCTGGGGCGAACTTCCGTTATTATCCGGCGGGCGTTCGCGTCATCGCGACGGATTTCAGTCCGAGGATGCTGACTTTGGCTCGTGAGGCCGCCAAGGCATGCCGAATGGAGGCGGAATTTCTGTTGTCCGACATCGAACGGTTGGAATTTCCCGATCACTCCTTCGATACGATCGTTTCGACGCTGTCTTTCTGCAGCTACGAGGACCCGATCGGCGTTCTGAGGAAGCTGCGACGCTGGTGCAAGCCGGACGGGGCTCTGTTGTTCCTGGAGCACGGCATTAGCCGGCACGCCATCGTCGCCGCTGCGCAAAGACTGCTGAACCCCCTCCTGTACCGCACGATTGGCTGCCACCATACGAGGGACATTCCCGCGATGATTGCGGAGGCGGGCATCCGAATCGAGAGCAAGGAAAGCCACATGTTGAAAATGGTGCATCTTCTCCGGGCCACGCCGGGGAGTTGACGGAGGGCGGGAGCGATGAACGGAATGCGGACGCGTTGGCTGGGGAGGTACGAGGGGGAGGTTGCGCGAATATTCGAGGAGGCCGCGGACGGACTCCTGCCGCTTCCATCCCGCCTGGCCGACAAGGGACGGCGGATGCTGAAGAGGTTTCGTCCGCTTGGCGCGAGCCGGGACGGGGAAGGCGGGGGGACGAATTACATTTGCTTCCTCCTGCCGCTGTGGTTGAAGGAGCAGACCGGATGCGGGGACGAGCTGTGCCGAAGCCTGGCGATTGGCAACCTGTATGCGATGCTGCATTTCTTCCTGCTGGACGACGTTATGGATGCGGACGCATCGGCCGACCCGGTGGAAACCCGACAGGCGCTCGCCCTGGGTCAGCTTCTTCATGACGGATTCAGACGGCGGTACGGGCGTTATTTTCCGCCGCATTCACCGCTTTGGGACCGATACGAGACGTATTTGGCCGACTGGGCCTACGCGGTGACGGAGGAGGGCCGGCAAGCGGCCGAGCCTGCAGATGCTTCATCTCTGGCGCGCAAGTCGGCGCCCGTCAAGCTGTGCGCAGCCGGCATGCTGCTGCTGTCCGGGGGGGAGAAGAAGCTTGCGCAGTTGGAGGCATCTTTGGATCTCGTGCTGGCGACGCTGCAGCTCTCCGACGATTGGATGGATTGGCGAGACGATCTGGCAGAAGGCGGTGAGAAGCGCAATGCGTTCCTGACGCTTGTCCGGCGAACGCTCGAATGGCCGCCGGGACGGGCGTTGGATGAACGAACGGTCAAGCGGGCCGTCTATCGCGCCGGCTGCTTGCGCCGATTGGCGCAAATCTCGCAAGAGAATCAGGCGAAGCTGACGAATTTTGGCGCTGTGCCGGGAGATCTGCTCGCTTTTCATCAGGATATCGTAAGCGGGCTGGAGAAGGAGGCGCTGGAGGCGGAGGCCTTGACGGAGAGTCTGGCGACTGAGGGCGGATTGTCCGCGCTGCTGTCAAATTTAGCAAATAAATGAGGACTTTTGTCCAGTGTCCATGGTATGATGATAGGGAGTTCAACCACATTCTGGGAAAGGTTGGTGCCACCGTGTCACTGGAATCTCTTAAAGTGCAGATTATCAAAAAGGCTTGGGAGGATTCGGCTTTTAAGAACCGGCTGCTGAACAATCCCAAGGAAGCGATCCAAGCGGAATTCGGAGTCGAGATTCCCGGAGGAATCGATCTGAAAGTCGTCGAAGAGAGCGCTTCGCTGTATTATCTGGTTCTTCCTCCGAAGCCTGAAGATGTTGGGGACGGATCGGGTAATGTCAAGACGGTATGGTAGAACCGAATAGAGGAAGAACCGAGAGGACGCCTTTCGGTTCTTTTTTTGCGAATCAGGCGCCGGCACCGCTGGACGGATTCAGCTGCTCCTTGCTTGCCATTAGCGGGAAACGAATGATCGCTTCCGTTCCTTGCTTTTTGACGCTGCGAAATTCGATCGTGCCTTTCATCACTTCGATAATGCGGAAGGTAACCATCAGGCCCAGGCCGGTTCCCTTCGCCTTCGTGGAGAAGAACGGGACGCCAAGCTTGGCGATCTGCTCCTCCTCCATCCCTTCGCCGTTATCTTTGACCCGGATGACGATCTCTCCGTTCTCCGCAACTGCGGACACTTCAATCCTTCCGTTCGTACCCGTCGCTTCTAGACTGTTCTTCACGATATTGATGAAAGCCTGCTTAAGCTTCGAGGAATTGCCCTGGAAGATCAGGCCGGGTTCGGAGCTGAAGCGAAGCACGGTGCCGTGCATGGCGGCCAGCGGCGTCATCATCGCTTCGATCTTCTGCAGCTCCTCCGACAAATCCAACACGGAGACGGTTTCTAGCTCCGGCTTGGCGAAGGTCAGGAAGTCGGTAATAATCGCGGCTGCTCGGTCCAGCTCGTTCGTGGCCAGATCGAAGAACGGCTTGTTCTTCTCGTCGGACTTGCCCGAGAGCAGCTGAAGGAAGCCTCGCGTCACTTGCAGCGGATTGCGCACCTCGTGCGCCACGGAGGCGGCGAGGTCGCTGATAATCTTCAATTTCTCCGTTCGCTCCAGCCGGTGATTGTAGAGCTCCAGCTCCTTGGAGTAATTGACCAGCATGGCGTAATCGGCGGAGATGCGCCGGGCCAGAATGATGACAAGCGTCACCATAAGGGCGATCACGCCGAATTTCCATAGAAACAGGACATAGGTTTTTCCGCTCAGGTAGTAGAGGGTCATATCGGTCGTTCCGAGAATCGCCAGAAGAAACATCCCCATCGAGAGAATGATGGAGTTTTTGTTCCCCTTGAGGGCATGAATGACGGAAAGCACGACGATCAACACGAGCTGAGTCAGAATGATGACGCCGAATATGAGATTCGACACCAAATGGTACGGGTCGTAATACCGTCCGTTCGTCAGCGCGTATACGGCAAGCGCGAGCAGGCATAGGGCGGAATAGCCGGCCTGGAAGTAACGGAATCTCGTGAAGAAGCGGAACTGGCCCTCGAACATCTGATCGATATAGTAGTTCAGCGCGGGAAACAGCACGAACATCGACGCGTCGAACAGGATCAGAAGCAGCTGGCCGTATTCCTTGAAATAGATATACGGCAGCGGAGAATAGAAAACCATCAGCATGCCCGTCGTCAGCGCGATCAAACAGAGCGAGATCCATGTGCTTCGCTGTCTCCGATGCAGGTAGCCGGTGCAGATCAGCATGATCAATCCCAGGAAAGCGATGCCCGATCCGAGCAGGACGTCCGGAATATCGCGGGAGATGAACCTCTCCGAAAGCTCGTTGAAGTCGTCGAGCCGCACGCCGTTAAGCAAGCCTGCCCTCTCCCCGGTCGTCAGGATGCGAACGTGCAGCTCTGTCGGCTCGTCGATCGGGCTTATCGGCATGACGAGCTTGTTCAGATCGAATGCGAAGTCCCGGGAGGAGTCCAGAAGAAGCTGTTCTCCGTGATAGACGGAGAGATGGTGGCCGTACAGCCGGTCCGCCAGAATCCCCGGGCTGATCCAGCTCGAGGTCGGTGGCAGGGTCAGTCGGACCCAGACGCCGCGGCTCCCGTCGGGAAGAACGGTCTTCGGGTCGCCGATGCTGGCCTCCATCCAGGCCGCCTCGTCGGCCGGCGGGACATCGCCGGCTACGCCGTCCGAGATGTAGTGAATCTGCCACTGCTGAAGCGTAACCGAGTGGTGCTGGGCATTAGCAGGCTGGGGAGCCAGAATAAACAAGAACGCCAATAGGGAAAACGATCTCCAAGCCGATAATCTTCGCACCAACTTCATCGTACACCTCGCAAGTACGTGTTCTGCTGCACTAGCTCTTCCGCACTATCAACAATACTATAATTTTTCGACAATATCGGCCACAATCCTGTATCGGCTTTTAATATTTCCTTAATGAGGCGTTCAATCTTCGAACTCCCTCTTCCATCTGATCCTCGGTCAGGTTCCCGTAACCGAAAATCAGTCGCCGCTGCTGGACGTCCTTGCGAAAAGCGTGAACGGCAACCGGATAAACTTTGACGCCGTTCTCTTCCACTCCGGAGAGAAGCTCGGACGTGAATTCGATGTCGGAGAATTCGGCGACCAGATGAATGCCCGTAGAACAGCCGAGCAGCTTCACCCTGTCGCCGAAGACGTGAAGCAGCTGCCGTATGAGAAAGTCCCGACGCTTGCGGTAGAGCTTTCTCATCTTGGCGATGTGACGGTCCAAGTGGCCCTCTTCGATGAATTCCGACAAAATCAGCTGCTCCAGAGACGGCGTATGAAGATCGGTTAGCCACTTCAGGTCCCGAGCTGCCTGCACGAGAGGCCGAGGCAGAATCAAGTAGCCGATGCGGAGAGCCGGGGACAAGATTTTGCTGAACGTTCCGATATAGACGACGCGATCCGGATCCAGCCCCTGCAGAGAGCTGACCGGGGCGCTCTCGTAACGAAACTCGCTGTCGTAGTCGTCCTCGACGATATAGCTCCCGTGCGCGGCGGCGTATTGGATCAGCTGAACGCGCCGCTGAATGGGGAGGACGCCCCCGATCGGAAATTGATGGGAAGGCGTAACGTAGATCAGCTTAGGCAGAATGTCCGGAGGAAGAAGCCGGGTGATCATCCCCGATTCGTCGACGGGGATCGGATGGAGCCGGGTATCCGGGAGAGAGAGCATCGTGTGGATGTCGGAAGTGATCGGGTCTTCGATCAGCACGTCCGACCTGCCCTTCAGCAGCAGCTTGGCGATCAGGGAGATCGCCTGGGTGGCTCCCGTCGTCACCAGGAGCTGCTCGGGCTCGCATACGACGCCTCTTGTTCTCCGCAGATAGCGGGCCAGCACGCCGCGCAGCTCGCGGCGGCCCTCCGGCCGGCCGTAGCCGAACGCCTCGGCGGAAGCGTCCGCACAGACGCGTCTGGCCAGCTCGCCCCACAGCTTTCTCGGAAACCGGTCAAGAGCGGGAATGCCGTGGCGAAAGTCGATTCGCTCCCGGTCGTCGGCGGAGCGAGGCTGCCAGGCGTCCCGGAAGGACGGCTCGGGCTCGGGCGCATCGGGCGTGTCGAGGCGCAGTCGCGCGCCTTCCGAGACGAACGTTCCGGAGCCGTGCCGGCCTTCGATGTAGCCCTCTGCAAGCAGCTGCTCGTAGGCTTCGACGACGACCGTTCGGGACACTTGCAGGCTGGAGGCCAGCTCCCTCGTGCTGGGCAGCTTCTCTCCTTCCTTCAGCTCTCCCAGCAGAATTCGGCTGCGGAAGCTTTCGTAGAGTTGACGAAACAAGGGCGTTCCAGAGTCGCGATCGATAACCGTCCACGTCAAAGCGATTCTCCTCCGGTTAAAGTGGTATGGTCAAAGTTGCTTCCAAGTGATCCTTTTACCCACCACTTTAACACGATACATTAACTGCTGAGAAGCCGAAAATGAGAGAGAAAAGAGGAGATCGGAAATGAAACCGGGCAGGGGGGAACCGAACGTCGGAACGGGGAGGAGAGACGTCGTCTTCGAGGCCGTCCGATTGATGTACGGCGGCTGCGGCGTATCGCTGGCCTATGAAGGGAGCGAGGCGAACGACGCCCGGCAGTGCGCGGCCGTCAAGAACGAGCTGCGTCGGTTGATCGACCTGATGGGCAGCGCCGGACGCTCTTCGACAATCTCGCTGAGGCTGTCCCGAATCGGCATGGACGTCGATGAGGGGCTGGCCCGCAGCCATCTGGAGGAGTTAATCCGGGAGGCGGCCGTGTACGGGATGTCGATCATGATCCATGCAGAGGAGCCGCACAGATCGGACCGTGCGCTGGCGGTGTACAAGTCCGTCGCAGAGCGATACCCGACCGCGGGATTTACGCTGCAGGCGAATCTGCAGCGCGCGGAGAGGGATATGGCCGATCTGCTGCCGTTCTCCGGCCGAATCCGTATCGTTGAGGGAAAGCTGCCGTTGGCGGTGAAGGACGGCCGTGCGGACAGCGCCGAGGCGTATTTGCGTCTGGCCGAACGGGCGATTGCCTCCGGTCGACCCGTCTCCATCGCCACGCACGACGAGTCGCTTCTCCGCGAGGTCGGGCGGAGAGGCTTGCTGGCAGCGGCGAACGCCGAGGTCGAAATGCTTCACGGCGTTCGACCCGACTTTCAGCAAACGGTCAGGAGCGTCGGTCGGTTAAGAGTATACTTGTCCTATTACGGACGCCTGATGGTATAATGTTTCCTGCCAGCACCGATGAGAAAGTCACGGGTCGAGGAGGAAACGGAAGTGAAGGCGATATTGGTCGACGACGAGCCGTTGGCGCTAAGAAGCCTGCGAAGAGCTCTGAACAAGGAAATGGAAGAGTTGGAGATTGTGGCCGAGTATTCCGATCCTGAAGAAGCGGTGAGCGGAGCTGCGGAGCTGGGGCCGGACGTCGCCTTTCTGGATATCCAAATGCCCGGAACGGACGGATTAAGATTGGGCGAGCGCATACAGGCCGTTCTTCCGAACATCGAAATCGTGTTCGTCACCGGGTACGATCAGTATGCCGTAAAGGCGTTCGAGCTGTATGCCCTGGATTACATCCTGAAGCCCGTAAACAGCGAGCGGCTGCGACGGACGCTGGAGAGGGTGCGCGAGAAGCTGACTGCTGCGAGAGCCCGGCAGCCCCAGTCGGCGAATGTGCCCTTCATTCGTTGTCTGGGACAGCTTCGATTTCAGCTTCCCGGCTCGCTAGAGCAGTTCCCGAAGTGGCGAACGAGCAAGGCGCAGGAGCTGTTCGCCTATTTACTCCACCATCGGGACCGGACGGTCGGCAGAAGCGATCTGCTGGAGCTTCTGTGGCCCGAGGTCGAACAGACCAAAGCGGCGCAGCATCTATACACGGCCATCTATCATATACGCCAAACGCTGAAGGCGTGCCGGATGGACGGCACGGTCTCGGTTCGGATGGGCGAACTGGAAACGGGCTACCGGCTAGATATCGGTGCGGCCTGCGTGGACGTCGAGATTTGGGAACGCCGGATGACGGAGTTGGGCGCATTAGACGAAAGCACGGCAGCCGACTACGAGCGTCAGCTTGAAGCCTACACGGGGGACTATCTTGCTCCTCACGGGTATTTGTGGGCGGAGCACGAGCGCGAGCATCTGCGCATGCTCTGGCTGCATCAGATGAACAAGCTCGCGGTATTCTACGAAGGTTCGAATCAGCGGGAGAAAGCGGTCGAGATTCGCCGCCGCATTCAGCGCCGCTGTCCGGAGCAGGAGGACAGCTACTTCGCCCTGATGAAGCTCTACGATGCGCTGGGGGACCAGAGAGGGGTCGAGGTGCAGTATTGGATGCTGAAGGAATGGGTGGAGAAGGAGCTGGATCTGTCGATCAGCGACGAGATTGTCCGCTGGTATGAGCGCTGGCGAGCGGTCGGGAAGAAGTGAGCGGCGGAGAGGATTGGGTGGAATAGAGAACGGCGGCCCTTGCGAATAGTCGCAAGGGTTTTTCTTTTTGCGCCCATGAGCGGAAGCCTTGTCCTCCTTTTTATTTGCCGGAGGCCTGGTTGCGGGGGGATCTTGTCGAGAATCTGTCTAGGGGCAGATGATAGACTGGAGATACTGTGGAATATGGGCGTTCTTTGTCGTTTTAAGACGATAAGAACGCAGCCTAGTGAAGGAGAGGAACCTTGATGAACGCAAGAAAAGCCGCTTGAGGCTCGCTTGGTGATTCAGAGAGTAAAAATTCGCTAGAATCACCTCCGACAAAAACGCGATTCTGCGTCTAGAGGACGCCGAAGGCGTTTTGGCTTGGTGATTCAGAAAGGATAAAGTTCGTTATCCTTATCTGAATCACCTCCGACATAAACGTTATCCCGCCGGTCCCAAGGACGGCGTAAGCCGTTTATGCTTGAGGAGCGCTGTCTCCTCGCCGGTCCCGGTCAAAGCGGGATAAATATTCTTAGAAAACGGAATGGAGGAAGTATAGAGCGTGAGACTGAAACGATACAAGAACAAGGCGTTGTTGGCCAGTAGGCTTGTTAAGCGAAACCAAAAACTGTACAAAACGGCGTTGTCCTTCTTCTTGGCCCTTGTGCTCGCCTTGCAGACGGTGACGTTCTCCGCTGCGGCGAGCTCGCTGGACGAGCCCGAGTTTGCGGCTCCTGAGCCGTCGGTGACCGAAACGGTGTACGGCGTGCCGGAGGGCGCTCTTCTGACGCCTTTCGCGGCAGGGCCGGCCGATAAAACTGCGGTGCTGGCAGCCGCCAATCCTACGTTTAATCTTACGGTGAGCCAGGGGGATTCAGTGATTCCGGCAGGCGGCGAGATTAACGGCCGGGACAACTTTACTATTGCGCTGGCTGATATTGCCGTGCCAACCCAGGGCGACTATACTACAGCTCCGCCCGAAACCGTCATTCAGCAGGGAGATTTTGCCGTATTGGACAAGGCAACGTACTTCCCTGATGTAAATTTAACGCCTGCAGGTCCTATGAACATCAATCAGGGCAGCCTGAAAATTGCGACCGTTCAGTTCTTTGCCGATTCTATCCGAATTACGTTTGATGGGGCAGAGGTATACGACGGCAGCAGACGCGAGGTTAAAATCGGCTTTTCCGCGACTGCCAAGGCAGCGAATCAGGCCCCTGGCGGCGGCGGAGACACGAGCATCTTCTATCAAGATTATCGCTTTCAAAACTCGAATTTGGTGCCGGAGTATACCATTGTCGCCAGTTCCTTAAGCAACGGCGGCTATGACGGCGGGATCTACAACGCCTCATTGCAAGAGGGCGCGATCACCTGGCGAGCGGTAGTGACTGCCACCGACAAGGACGACAAGACGATTCCGATGCCTCTGGACGGGCTGATCTTGGCTAACGATCTTGCGAGCGTCGGCGTTTACGTGCCTGGCTCCTTCACTGTGGACGACGACGAGGTAGAGCCGACGTACACTGGCGGCACACTTTCCTATCAATTCCCAAATGTGTCCACTGCAGAAAATGTAAAAAACAAGGCGACCATCACCTTCAAAACATGGATTCCTAAGGAAACGTATTACGCGGAGAGGAACGATTTCAGCAATTCGTATGGTTGGTACCGCATTGACTACACCGCTAAGCTTGTGGGTGATGATGCCGATGTGAAGGCTTCATCCAATACCCATCGGGTTGCTATTCGCCCCAACTGGATTGCGGTGAGCGGCAAACCCAGCAAGAGCGGAAGCGATACGCTCATCACGTGGACCGTTGCGGTCAACCAGAGGATTAACAACAACAGCGTGCTGTCCAGAACCGGCTTGCAGAACGTGAAGATTACAGACTATTTGCCCGATGGGACGGAGTTGGTTTCCGCAACCTATAAGAATGGGGACGGCGGTACGGAAACCTCAATTACCCGTAACGCCGCAGGGGAATACGACATCGGAACCGCCATCGGCGGGAATCTGAACGGGCCACTCTATCTAACCGTTGTGACTAGAGTAACAGACAGTAACAAGTCAACCTTCGACTATAAAGCACGCGCCAATTGGGAATTGGATGTGATGGATGGAGGCCAGCCCATCCAGAACAACGATGCGACTAACGGGGACGCTCCCGATGCCGTTGTGGACAAGGCACAGGTAAAAATCGGCGCGCATAGCTTCACGAAAAGCGTTGCAACAAACAATGCCACTGCCTATTCGCTGATGAACGTCGCAGGCGCCAGGTGGACCATCAATTTAACGCTGCAGTACGATCTGGATAATCCGACCATCTACGATCTGCTCGTTCACGGCGATTCTCTCGACGTGCTGGATCGTGTAGATGCGAACCCTAAGGTGACGCCGGAAACCTTAGCAGCTATAAAGAGCAGAATCGACGACAAGCAGCTCTGGCAGAAATACCGCCAGAACTCGTTGTCTACGAACCGCCAAGAACTGACTGCCGAGGCTATTCCCTTGACGGTGGACGGCAAGCCGGTGGCGGATCTGATCAAGGTGACAGGGTATAAAGGAGATGTGCTGGGGAGCGTTTCATTCGAATCCGTTACGACCAACCCGGACAACCTGTTCCGTCAGGATAACGGGGGCAATTGGAGCAACCGCGGCTTGCTCTTCGATGGTGACGATTATGTGAGTCACCAAGAGGCTACCGTCAAGAACCCAGTGCGGATGCTGAACAAGGAGATGCTGTATGCGAGCGCGGCCGACGAGAACGGCAACCCGCTAGGAAACATAGCCGCCGACTGGAACCGAAATTACAGCAACTGGAGCGCCAGCACTTGGACGCGGCCATTTTTAGTCAACCATCCGAACTGGTATGTGGACGACCCCCTTACCGGTGTTGGAACCCCCCGGGCTGACAAATACTTGCTGGCCGGCTACGATCGCAAAGATCGAACGATCACTTTCCGACTGGCGGTAAACATGCCGGGCTTTAAGACGGAGGAGATGGCCGATGACGGCGGCACCCGCATAGCCAGCGACATTAAGCTGGTGGATACGCTGCCTGAAGGATGGGAGTTTGTGGAGTACGCTCCGGGAGAGGCTTATCGACTTTATATAGGTACTACGGGCTATAATGCAGGCTCAGGAGCAAGTGCAGGCGGTTATGGCAGATACGCACAAGCAATAACAAGCGGGCCAACAGAAGGGATCATTCACCTGGACGATCCCCGACACGTGGTAAGCTTCACCAAGAACGCCAACGGTAATGTGGGCACTTTCACCTTCTCCAAGCTGGAGAGCCCTTACGTTATTCTGGTGAAGGCGCGTCCGACCAACGCCAAGCTGGCGACCTACTCGATCGGGATTAATGATGCCGGTAAGAATGAAGCGGTGTTCTCTATGAAATGGGGGGACAAGTCCTATAGCGCCACCGAAACTCACAGAGTTCTTGTGCCTGTGAAGTCGCTAAGCAAGACGGCGAAAAAGCCCGTTTCCGGCGTGCAGGAATGGACGGTGAACTACACGCCTCCGTTCGAGATGAAGCAGGGCGTCTATTTGCTGGATACCCTATCCAAGGGGCTGCAGCTGCGTAAAGATGCAGATGGGAACCTTTCCCTTGAGCCTTCCGACATCGCCGTTTATCCCGGCGAGTTGAAGCCGGACGGCACCCTGGAGCGAATCGGACAGCCGCTGAATCTTGCGGATCCGGATAGTGAGGTGAAGGTTACCGCAGGCATAGATCCGGCAACCGAGGGTTCGACGCTCAGGTTTGATTTTACCGACCCGAACAAGCTCTATCAGATCGTATACCAGACCGAATCCCAGGGCATGTCGCCAGGGGTGGCCGGGAACTCCGTTCAGCTGATGGGCGACGGTAACCTTCCACCGATCGTAGCGCATAGCAATATTACGCTGGACGCGAACGATGTGGCGGGAAGCGCAAATGAGAACGGCCTGCTCTACCTCTTGAAGGTGGGTCCTGACGAGAAAACACCGTTGCAGGGCGTCAAGTTCAAGCTTTATAATCCGGATGGTACTCCGGCCAAGGATTTGAGCAACGAAGAGATCGAGGAAAAAACGACGGGTTCGGACGGCAAGACGAGCTTCATCATTCAGGTGCCGGGGGATTATTTGCTTAAGCAGACGTTTATTGATCCCGACACATACTTGCCTACGACTACGGTATACCGGGTACGTGTCATCAACGCCCCGGGCAAGCCTGTCCTAGTGGACGGACAGAGGGTGGATTCGAACAATCCGCTGAAGGTGCCCACCCCGGCCCAGGGTAAGCTGACCGTCAGCAATGAGGTGGAAGGCAACGGCAAGGATCCGGACAAATTGTTCGAATACACCGTGATCTTTGAGGGAGAGGGCAAGGACGGAGAGTACAGTTACCGGAAGTCGGATAATTCGTATGGGACGACCGGGAGCGGCGGCAAGTTTACCCTAAAGCACGGGGAAACGATGACGCTACCGGCATTGCCTGCAGGTCTGGTCTATACGGTAACCCAGAGAGATTACACTTCTGACGGTTACACGACTGATCCGGGAACGCGTGAACGGTATGGCGCCATCGAGAATAAAGGCGACCACAAAGCGGATTTTGTCAACAAGCGATACGTTAACAATCTGGTCGTCCGCAATACCGTCACAGGAGACGGCGCGGAACCGGACAAGCTGTTCGAGTATACCGTAATCTTTGACGGCACAGGCAAGGATCAAGTCTACGATTATGAGCACTCGGGCGACGCGCCGGGCAAGATCAAGTCCGGCGATACCTTCAGGCTCAAGGATCAAGAGTCCTTTACCATTAAGGGGCTTCCTGAAAACCTGGAGTATACGATCACCCAGAACGGTTACAAGAACGAGGGCTACGCGACTACCCCTGAGGAGCTGTCTCATAAGGGAGTCATGGAGAGGGCTGATCGCAGCGAGGACTTCATCAATGAACGGACCGTCAATAAGCTGACGATCAGCAACACGGTCATGGGCAACGGCGCCGAATTTACGAAGGAGTTCGAGTACACCGTCGTCTTTGGAGAAACCGGCAAGGATGGAAGCTACTCGTATACGAAGTTTGCTGGCGAGACGAGTACGCCGGGCACGATCAAGTCCGGCGAAGGCTTCACGCTCAAGCATGGAGAAAGCCTGGAAATAGCGGGGCTGCCTAAGGGTCTGAAATACACCGTGACCCAGACGGACTACTACGAAACTGAACGATATGTGACGACCATCCCTGCGAGTCATACCGGAGTCATGAAAGGCAGCGACGAGTACGCTCCATTCACGAACACGCGAGTGTTTAAGGGTGACCTGCTCATCAGCAACGAGGTGAGGGGTAAAGAAGACGACAAGAAGAAGCTGTTCCGATACACGGTCACCTTCGCAGGCGAGGGAGCGAACGAATCCTACGACTATCAGAAGTCGGACGAAAGCACAGGTACGATCAAGAGTGGGGACACTTTCGAGCTTGCAGATGCGCAGACGTTCCTCGTGAAAGGCCTTCCGACGGGTCTCAAGTATACGGTGACCCAGGTGGATTACACGGAAGACGGATATGTGACGGATCCTGAAGAGTTCGTTCACACGGGCAGCATCCCGAAGGACGAGGAGGCTAGAGCACACTTTGTCAATACCCGACCGTATCTGGAAGGCGTGCTGCGCGACAACAACACAGGTGAAATCATTCCGAATGCGGAAATCATTGTGACGAATGCGAAGACAAAGGCGAAGCAGACCATCTATACGAATGGAGACGGGGAATATTCCGTCCCTGCCGAGGCGGATACCGACTATACGATCACCTATACGAAGACGTATAAGGTAGGCGGAAAGGATGTCCCTATCCCGTTCACGCAGAAGGCCAATGTGGACAGCAGCGTGAAAGACGAGACCGTTCCGGCGGACATTACGGCGGTAGGGATCGTTCTGTTCAAGCAGATGGATGGAACGACAGAGCTATTCACCAATTCGGTTACCAGCAAGATGCATATTTATTTGAAGGACAAGGACGGCAATTATATCGGAGGGAACAGCAATCCCACGGCGTTCCCAATGGGTCCGGACGGCACCTTCTCCGTGGAAGGGCTAAGCGAGCAGACGTACACCATGCAAGTTCGCTATAAAGCGGACAGCGGCGAAGAAGTGCTCTTCAAGGTCGCACAGTTGAGCGTGAAGAAAGACGGAGAATTGAACATTTCCGAGGAATTGGTCGACCCTTACGGTACGGTGTATGATGAGACGACAGGAGATGCCGTCACCGGCAAGAAAATTGAAGGAGCCAAAGTTACGCTGTATTATGCGGATACGCAGCGGAACAGAGATAACGGGCGACTTCCGGGTACGAAAGTAACGCTTCCTCCGGTTCCGAATTTTCCGCCGCACGACAACCAGAGCCCGGAGCAGGACAGCGACGCAGATGGCTTCTATGCCTACATGGTGTTTCCTGAAGCGGATTACTATCTGATCGTAACGAAGAACGGATACGAGACGCACAGGAGTAATACGATTTCTGTCGACTTTGACATCGTCAGATACGACGTGCCGATGAGGCCGATTCGTTCCAGCGGCGGCTCCGGGGGCGACTACGGATCCGGCGACGGCAATCCTCCTGACGGCGACGACAATGTGCCCGGCAACGGCAATCCGCCGGACGGCAACAACCAAGAACCCGGCAACGGCAATCCGCCGGGCGGCGACAACCAGGATCCCGACAACGGCAATCCGCCGGGCGGCGACAGCCAGGATCCCGGCAACGGCAACCCGCCTGACGGCGACAACGAGGATCCCGGCAGCGGCAATCCGCCGGACGGCAACAACGGATCGGACCCGGGAATCGATGCCAGACCGCCTGAAGACGACGAACTGGACGACGTTCCGAAGACCGGAGACAGCGGCCCATCTTCCATCTTCTACATGGCGCTGGCGCTGATCGCCTTGATCGGACTTCGAATCGCGATGCCATTCAGAAAGAAAAAATACAATTAATGCGGGGAGGCGATAAGAAATGAACAAAACCAGAAAAATTCTTATCGCCTTCTCCGCTCTTCTGCTGGTCTTCTCTGTAGCCGGCCTTGCGCGAAATCTCCTGCGGGACGATCAGACCCAGCGGCAGATCGAAGAGCTGGCGCAGCAGCTGGAGAAAGCGCCGGACAGAGGCGGAGATGCGGTCGTCTCCCCGCTGATCGTCCGGAAGGAGAGCGAGCCGGTCATCCTGCCGGAGCTTCAGGCGCTGTACGAGAGAAACTCGGATCTCGTCGGGTGGCTGACCATCGACGGTACCCGAATCGATTACCCGGTCATGCAGAATGAGCAGGATGGCGAGTACTATCTTCATCGGGATTTCGATAAGAAGGAAAACGAAAACGGACTCCCCTTTCTGGACGCTCAAAACCGGATCGGCGAGTCGGACATTTTGCTGCTTCACGGCCACAATATGAAAAGCGGCATGATGTTTGCGGACTTGATCAACTACAAGCAAGAAAGCTATTATAAGGATCATCCTACGATCCGGTTCAGCACGCTTTACGAGAAGGCGGAATACGAGATTGTGGCCGTCATTCTCTCGGAGGTTTACCGCAAATCGGATCAAGTCTTCAAGTTCTACCAAGTGGAGAAGACCGGAACATCCGAGGAGTTTGATTCGTATGTTCGGAACATTAAAGAACTCTCTCTCTATGACACGGGCGTAACCGCCCGGCATGGCGACCAGCTAATTGTTCTGTCCACGTGTGAATACTCGACCGATAACGGACGGTTAGCGGTGATCGCCCGCAAGCGATAAAGAAGATGTGGATGAGGGTAGATGAAGTCAGACGATTAGGCGCTATGAACGGGAATAGCGAGCAATATGAAAGCTGCTTGGATGATTGTTGGGCGATTATCTCGAGGGCGCTTCACGCTCAAGAGGCGAACATGACGCGCACCGAAGTAACAGGGCTGATCGCAAGATTGCTGAAGACAACGGAATTGATTGACAAGTAAATCTATCGAAATCCGGTTTCCAACAACCATTGCCGACTGATTCAGTCGTCGATGGTTGTTTTTTCTGGTAAAATGATACCGCGCCTTGATTGGGGCGCGACTTTTGAAAATTTTCATCCTTCGTATAGCGTAAGCATAGTGAGGGAAAAGTAGTTTCATAGAGGAAGATTCCGAATACGAACCGGGAGCCTTGCCATGCTGGAATTTTATTTGTTTCCGATTTCCTATGCTTTCTACACGTTTCCGATCGCGGCGGCGATCTTCACGCTGCCGTTTCTGGTCGTGCAATACCGCCGCCATGGCTACATTCATAAGTACAGAGCCTTGATCCTGTATTTGTTTTTGCTGTACCTGATGAATGCCTTCTATCTGATTATTCTTCCGTTTCCGGATTCGGTTCACAACTCGCCGCCGAAGGCGGAGTCGTACGCGCAGTGGATTCCGTTCCATTTTATTTCCGACATCGTCAAGGAAACCGGCGCGAGACTGGACAGTCCGGCGACCTACGTGCGCCTTCTGACGGAGAGGGCTTTCCTGCAAGTCGTGTTCAACGTGCTGCTAACGGTCCCGTTCGGCATGTTTATGAGGCATTATTTTCGCACCAGGTGGCCGGCATGCCTGCTTTGCACGCTGGGGCTGTCGCTGTTTTTCGAGATCACGCAGGTGACCGCCATTTTCGGCATTTACGATTACCCTTACAGATTATTCGACGTGGACGATCTCATGATGAATACGGCGGGCGGGATGATCGGCTTCCTGTTTGCCGACTGGCTCGGCCGGTGGCTGCCGCGGACGGATCAGTTGGACGAGCGCACGGATCTGTCCAAGAGACGAGTCTCTTATACGCAGAGAGGCATCGCGTTTTTGTTCGACTGGGCCATACTGCTGCCGGTTTTCGCCGTGTTGTCCGTCCTGCATGTGCCGTATTCTTACCTGCTGCTGATCATCGTCTATTTTATCGCGCTTCCATATGCGACCAACGGGCTGACGATCGGCAAGTGGCTGGTGCGAATTCGGCTGAAGGGGAAGGGCGATCGGCTGAGCCTGAAGGAGTTAAGCGTGCGCTATGGGCTTCTCTACCTGCTGGCAGGCGGAGCTAACGTCGCGTTCGTTCGGGCGGGCTTGCATTCGATTTCTCCGATGATCATGCTGCTGTTCGCGTTCGTCCTGTTCGTGTTCGACTTGGCGATTGCCGTTCATTTTTTACGCTGTCTGTTCAATCGGAATCGCCGGTTGATCCATGAGGAGAAGAGCGGCACGGCCCATGTCATTACGGCCAAGAGCGGACGCGTTATGCCGACATCAACATGATCCCGCCGACCCAAGGACGTCGCAAGCCGTTTAGGCTTGGTGATTCAGAAAGGATCAAATTCGCTATTCTTATCTGAATCACCTCCGGCAAAACGCGATTCTGCGTCCAGAGGACGCCGAGGCGTTTTGGTTTGGATGGTTCGGAGCGCGCTCGGCTACTCGTTTCTACGCACCGGGGATATTCTCCAATAGGCTAAGCCGACAAATAGAATACCGCCCACCATATTGCCCAGCGTTACGGGAAGCATATTATGCAGCCAGCCTGCCGAATCGACCGCTTCGGGATGCTGAGGCAAGATCAGCGCCACGCTCAGCAGGGTCATATTCGCTACGCTATGCTCGTAGCCGCTGGCAATAAAGGCGAATAGGCACCACCAGATCGCGAACATTTTAGCTCCTTCGCTTTTCAGCTTGATGCTCATCCAGACGGCGAGACAAACGAGCCAGTTACAAAGAATGCCGCGAAAAAACAATTCCGTAAACGGCGCCGTCATCTTTTTCGCCGCGGCTGTGAATACGAGATGCTCCGCCGGCACGGCCTGGAAGAGTCCCGAGCCTGCCACCAGCCAGGTGAATATCAACGCCCCTGCCAGATTTCCGATCCATACGATGAGCCAGTTAAGCAGCGTATCTCGGACGGACGTTCTGCCGGCCAGCGTGCTAATCGTGAAAATCATGTTGTTGCCCGTGAACAATTCCGCTCCGGCAATGATGACCAAGGTCAAGGCAATCCCGAAGCTTGCCCCCATAACTAACGGCTGAAAGGGCGAGCCGGATTGGGCGAGCGGCGCTCCTACTGTAAAGATGAGAATAATTCCGAAACCGACGTAAGCGCCCGCGAGCATAGTCGCAATAAAATAACCGAGCTTCTCTCGCTTCATATAATTCGCTTTGGCGACGCCGGCTTCTACAATCGCTTCAACATTCTGCTTGAACATCTCGATCTCCCTCCCTCGGGAAGACGCGTCTCGTATTCTTATACCAGCACGTACACATTGTTTTCTTCCACCAGGGTGTCGTATGTGGGCACGCAGCCATCGTCCGGTTCTTGAACTTTGCCGTCGAGCAGGGACACTTTGTACTCGTGCAGCGGACAGAATACGTATTCGCCGGCTACGATTCCTTCGGCAAGCGGGCCTTGCTTATGCGGACAGATTCCGCCGATCGCTTTAATCCGATCGTCAGATAAGCGGAACACGGCGATTTTATGGCCTTCGACGACCACCTCGCGTCCGATGCGCGGCGGCAGCTCGTCGAAGCGGGCGACGAACACCTTTTGCTTGCTTGGAGTTCTCATCTTATCCTCTCCTTACGGTATACAGCTCTCGTTCCTGCTCGTTGCTGCGAATTTCCGTCCACGGGTCTTGGCGCTTGCCGGCTACGGCCGCCTCCAGCTCCGCCAGCAAAGCTTGGCTCTGCTCCGGATCGAGCAGCACGGATTTCACATGCTCGAAGCCAAGCCGTTCAAGCCACGGCGCAGTGCGTTCGGCATAGTTTCCCGTCTTGCGGTAATATTGCAGCATGGCCCCGCACAGATCGATGACCTCCTGCTCCGTTTCGACCGTGGTCAGCCATTGAGCCTCCTTCACTTCTGTCCCGCCGTTGCCTCCGATATAAATCTGGAAGCCGTTTTCCACGCCGATGACTCCGAAATCTTTCACTCCGCTTTCCACGCAGCTGCGCGGACAAGCCGACACGCCCATTTTGAATTTGTGCGGAGTGTCGATGTATTCGTATCGCTCCTCCAGCTTCATGCCGAGCCCCATGGAATCCTGCGTGCCGAAGCGGCAGAAGTTGGCGCCCACGCAGGTTTTCACGGAGCGAACCGCTTTGGCATAGGCGGAGGCGGAGGTCATATCCAGCTCATTCCAAATATCCGGCAAATCCTCTTTATGGACACCGTACAAGCCAATGCGCTGGCTTCCCGTGACTTTAACAAGCGGCACCTTGTATTTTTCTGCGACCTGGGCAATTTTCAGCAGCTGCTGCGGCGTCGTTCTGCCTCCTCTCATGCGAGGAATGACCGAGAAGCTGCCGTTCTTTTGAATGTTGCCGTGCATGCGCTCATTGACAAACCGGGACTCTTTTTCATCCTGATGCTCTTTCGGAAAGGTCACATTCAGGTAGAAATTGATCGCCGGGCGGCATTTCGAGCAGCCTTCGGCATTGCGGAAGCCCAGCTCCCGGAAAACGTCCTTCGTTGATTTCAGACCCTTCTCGCGAATTTGCAGCACAATGTCGTCCCTTGTGAGGTCGGTGCAGCCGCAAATTCCCGTTGGCGCAAGCGTTACGTTATCGCCCAGGACGTGGGAGAGCAGTTCGCCGATCATCGGCTTGCACTTGCCGCAGGAGTTGCCGGCTTTGGTACAGCGGACCACATCGGCGACGGAGGTTAATTGCTGCGTATGGATTGCGTTGACGATCGTTCCCTTCGTTACGCCGTTGCAGCCGCATACGGTATCGGCATCGTCCCACTGAGCGACGCTTTGGCTTGCCTCATCGCCGGCGGACGCCAGCAGCGAGACGGGATTTAAGGCGGTAATATCGGTCTCGTTCCGCAGCATTTTGTAATAGCGATTTTCTTCGGTCGTATCGCCGTACAGCACGATGCCGATAAGGCGACGATCTCGGATAAACAGCTTCTTATAGCTGTTGTTCAAGCCGTTATAAGCTTCAATGCCTTTTACGTCGTCGCCCTCGTGGATGATGCCCGCCGAGAAAAGGTCGCAGCCGGATACCTTCAACGAAGTAGACACCGTGCTGCCTTTATAGCCGTCTGTCGGACGGCGGGTCAGCAGATCGGCCAGCACTTTTCCCTGTTCGTACAGCGGAGCGACCAGGCCGTAGATCATCTTGTTGTGCTGCGCGCATTCCCCTACCGCATACACGTCCGCCGCGCTTGTGGCCATAAAATCGTCAACGACGATACCTCGTTCGACATGCAGCCCCGCGTCCTTGGCCAGCCCGGTGACCGGCCGGATGCCGACGGCCATAATGACGAGATCCGCCTCCAGGACGCTGCCGTCGCTGAACTCGAGGCCTTCCGCTCTGTTCGTTCCCAGTATCCGCGTCGTTTTTTTCTCCATCAAAAATCGAATGCCTTGCTTTTCCAGGTCCCTTTTCAGCAAATTTCCGGCCGGCTCGTTCAACTGCGTCTCCATCAGCCACTTCTCCAGATGAACGACCGTAACGTCCATGCCCTGATCGAGCAAGCCTCTGGCAGCTTCAAGTCCCAGCAGACCTCCGCCAATGACGGCAGCCCGCTTGTACCGCTGGGCCTGTTCGATCATTTGCAGCGTGTCGTCGAGGGTGCGAAAGCCCAGCACGCCAGCCAGCTGCGCGCCTTCTACGGGCAGGATAAAAGCTCTTGACCCTGTCGCTATAATGCATTTGTCATAACGGATATATTGACCGCTGGCCGTCAAGACTTGCTTGGCTTGCGTGTCCAATTTGATCGCCGGGTCGTGACGAATGAGCGTAATGCCGTGATCCTCGTACCATTGCAGGGGATTCGTAATGATCTCATCCACCGTCATCTTTTGCTGCAAAACATTCGACAGCATGATGCGATTGTAGTTGGGATAGGCCTCTTCGCCGATGATCGTGATCTCGTATTGTCGAGGCGCCCGCTCCAGAATTTCTTCGATGGTTCTTACGCCGGCCATGCCGTTGCCGATCAGCAGCAGTTTCTCTTTGATCATAGGGCCCCTCCTGTTGTGAAAATTTTCACTTAATATTGTGAATTAATTCACTTTCATGCGAATATCGTATCATGAATTCGAAAATTCGTGTATCAGGGAATTCCCTGATTATTTTGTCGTTTTTTTGGAGGGGATTGAACGGGCAATGTCGGCGGGTCAGGGTTATCACTTGCCGTCTCCCGATGCTGGCGAGGAGGTTAATCTTAGCGGCGGAATCGAGACTGTGGGGCTAAGGCCAAGCAGGTGCCCTGGCGCTGCTCAGGGCGCGGGACTAAGGCCAGAAAAGTGCCCTGGCGCTGCTCAGGCTGCGGGACTAAGGCCAGAAAAGTGCCTTGGCGCTGCTAGGGCGCGGGACCAAGGCCAGAAAAGTGCCTTGGCGCTGCTCAGGGCGCGGGACCAAGGCCAGAAAAGTGCCTTGGCGCTACTCAGGGCGCGGGACCAAGGCCAGAAAAGTGCCTTGGCGCTGCTCAGGGCGCGGGACTAAGGCCAGAAAAGTGCCTTGGCGCTGCTCAGCTCAGGGCGCGGGACTAAGGCCAGAAAAGTGCCTTGGCGCTACTCAGGCCGCTGGACTAAGGCCAGAAAAGTGCCTTGGCGCTACTCAGGCCGCTGGACTAAGGCCAGAAAAGTGCCTTGGCGCTGCTCAGGGCGCGAGGCTAAGGCCCAAAAAGTGCCCTGGCACTACCAGGCTGCGGGACCAAGGCCAGAAAAGTGCCTTGGCGCTGCTCAGGGCGCGGGACTAAGGCCAGAAAAGTGCCTTGGCGCTGCTCAGGGCGCGGGACTAAGGCCCAAAAAGTGCCTTGAGCTCAAGGCGGCCGGGGCCGCGCATGTACGCGGACAACATTGGGAGCTAAACAGGGCCGTCATCTACGGCGTTATCGCCTTGCTGCTCGTAGCGTGCGGATAGCCATGGCTCAACAAGCGTGGATAGCCGTGGCTGGGCGAGTGCGGGAGGCCGATCTGCAGACTCTCCGAACGCGCGTCCGCAGACGAGGCCCGGTCGCGAAATGAGCGTCCGGGCCGAAGGCGGGCGAGCTTATTCCTTCACTGAACCCATCACAATGCCATGGATGAAAAAGCGCTGAAGGAACGGGTAGACCATCAGAATCGGCAGAGAAGCCAAAATGATCTGCGCCGAGATCGCGGACCGGTTCGTCAGCGAGGCCATGACGGAATTCTGGTCGGCGTTCACCAGGTTGCGGGAGGCGAGCACGACGTGCAGGTACGTCTGCAGCGGATAGTTCGACGTCTGGTTCATGTAGATCAGTCCGTCGAACCAGGAGTTCCAGTGGCCGACGACGCTGAACAGCGTAACGGTTGCGATGACCGGGAGCGACAGCGGCACGTAGATTCGCGTCATGATCGCCCATTGCGACGCTCCGTCGACAAGACAGGCCTCTTCCAGCTCTTTGGGAAGCTGGCGCATGAAGTTGATCATCAGAATGACGTTGAACACGGGAACGGCTCCCGGCAGGACGAGCGCCCAGATCGTATCGATGAGATGCAGCTCGTTGATGATCATGTAGGCCGGGATGAGTCCTCCGCTGAACAGCATCGTGAACACCAGCGCCCAAATATAAATGTTCCGGCTTCGGAAGTAGCTGCTTTCTTTGGATAACGGGTAAGCCATCATGACGGTCAGCAGAAAATTGATCAGGCCGCCCAGAAGCACCCGCGTCGCCGACACGCCGAAGGCGTCCCAGAATTTATCCAGACGCAAAATATTGGCGTAGGCGGTGAAATTGAACTCGATCGGGAGCAGCCCGACGATATATTGGTTGGCCGGCCCTTCGCCGCTTAAGGAAACCATCGCGATGTGCCAGATCGGGACCAAGCATAGCAGAGAGATGGCGGCCAGCAGAACATAGTTCAAGAGGTCGAAAGCCTGGAAGCGGTGCAGGCGTATTCTCATATAGCGTCGCTCCGTCCTTTAGAAAATGCGGTAATTCGCGTAACGATAAGCCAGCCGATACGAAGTCACGATTAGCGCGAAGCCGATCAGCGATTTCATCAGTCCGATGGCGGTGGCCAGCCCGTACTGCGCTTGAATCAGACCCATGCGATAAATGTAAGTGTCGATAATGTCTGCGGTGCCGATGACCATCGGATTATAGAGGTTAAAGATCTGGTCGAATCCGGCGTTAAGCACGTTGCCGAGGCTTAGGGTAGACATCAGCACAACGACAGGCAGAATGCCGGGCAGCGTAATGTAGACGACCCGCTGCCAGCGGCTCGCTCCGTCGATCGAGGCTGCTTCGTACAGCGCGGGATTAATTCCCGTCAGCGCGGCCAAATAGACGATCGTCGAGAAGCCGAATTCCTTCCAGACGTCGGTGACGATCAGCATGACCCGGAACCATGCTTCATCCCCGAAGAAGAAAATCGGGCCGAAGCCGAGCGAAGCCAGAACTTGATTAAACACCCCTCCGTTAATGGAGAACACATCGATCAGGATGCCGCCCAGAATGACCCAGGACAGAAAGTGGGGCAAATAGACGAGGCTTTGCACCGTGCGCTTGAACCATACGATTCTGGCCTCGTTAAGCAGCAGGGCGAATGCGATCGGAACGACCAATCCCGCCACGATCTTCATCAGCGAGATCTCGATCGTGTTGCGCACGGTCTGCATCGTGTCCGGAAGCTCGAACAGGAAGCGCACATGCTCCAGTCCGACCCACTCCGATTTGAAGAAGCCCTGCATGGGATTGAATTCCTGAAAGGCGATCACGATGCCGATCATCGGCAGGTAAGCGAACAGGAGCAGAATCAGCATGCCCGGCGCCAGCAGCAGATGGAAGAACGTCCGGTCTTTTCTCGTAATTTTCATGACTTCATACCTCCGCTAGAGAGGCGCGGAACCCGCCCTGCCGGGCGAAGCTCCGCGCTTTGATCCGTTTACTTGGCCGACGCCCAGGCGTTGACTTCCTCCGTAATGTCCTCTCCGCCGAGTTGGTTCCATTGCTTGACGAACTTGTCGAATTCGTCGACGCCCGCGTTGCCCATAATAATCTTCGTGAACGTCTCCGACTCGATCTTGTTCAGGTTGGCGAGCCGCTTGACCATCGTGTCCGTAGGCGCGCCCAGGAACGATTGATGAACGAAATGGTCCCCGTATTGCTCCAGCACCGCTTCCGATTCGGTCAGATACTTCATGAACGCCCAGCCGTTGGGCTCGTTGTTTTTGTAAGCTTCCCACTTCCATTGTCCGTCCGGATGGGTGACGAGCGAGCCGTCGTCCTTCTCCAAGGCCTCCCTGAACTGTTTGCCGATGACCATGTTTTTGCCGGGATCGTCGAAGAAATACGGCTTGGCGGACTGGTGAATCTCCTTGCCCTTGTATTTCTCGCTGCCTTGGATTTCCTTGTAGAACAGATCGTTGTACTTGCCGCCCTCGATCCACATCTCGGCCCACAGATTCATGGACTTGATCAGCGCCTCGGGGTGCTCCATCCCTTTGCGGACGACCATCCAGGAGAAGACGTTCGTCGGCCGCTTCGGCGCGACGGTGCCGTCCGCTCCGACCGGGATCGGGTAAGCCTTCCAGTCGGATTCCGGCGTATGCGTCAGCGTCGCGGAGAGCGGATACAGCGGCTGCCAGAAGGCTCCGAAGTAGATGCCGCCCTTGCCGGCGCCGATATCGTCCGCCGTCTTGCCCCAGTCCTTGGCGCCGAACTCCGGATCGATCGCCTTCGCCTTGTACAGCTCCTGGAGCTTGGCCAGCGCCTCCTTCATTTCCGGCTGAACGCTGCCGTAGACCAGCTTGCCCTCGCTATCCTTGATCCAGATTCCCTTGTACGCCCGGAAGGCCGCCGCTATCCCGTCGAAGCCCATGCCCAGCGCGTTGTCCAGCGCAATGCCGTAAGTGTCGGGCTTGCCGTTGCCGTCGGGATCCTGCTGCGCAAAGGCGGTGGCGACGTTCACCAGCTCGTCGATCGTCTTCGGCGGCTGAAGCTGCAGCTTATCCAGCCAGTCTTGCCGGATATACATGATCGCCACGTTCTCGAAGTAGTCGACCGGAACGGGCATGCCGTAGATTTTGCCGTTCAGGCTGGCGGCCTCGAAGCCTTCGCCGCCGCCGTATTCCATCGCCTGACGCAGCAGGGGGGAAGCGTATTTCTCGTAAACCTCGTTCAGTTCGACCAGCTGATCCTGCTTGATCATGCGATGCAGCTGATTGAGATCGACCCTGGAAATGTCGGGAAGATTGTTCGTGTTGATGGACAGATTCATCTTTTCCGCCGTCTGGGACGCGTCGGACACCCACTTGTTCACGAACTGAATGCCGAGGATGTCTTTGTAGGTCCGGGTCATAATGTTGTCGTTGATGCTCTCTCCTTCCGCGAACAGAACGTTCGTGCCTGTCGAGCTGACGACCGAGACTTCGATCGGCGGGTCGTATTTGCCGAGCGGGTCCCCGCCGGCCGGCTGCGATGGATCCGCGCTTGGGGAAGCGCTTCCCGTTTGAGCCGCCGCAGACGGCTCGCCGGCCGGGCCGTTCTCCTTCTGCGAGCAAGCGGCCGAGAATACGAGAAGAAATGCCAGCAGCGCCGTCGCCGTTCCGCGAATCTTTTGTCCTTTCATACCGTTACCTCCATCATGTTTTTTTTGGTCTGGCTGCGACCCCGTCTAACGAAAGATGACCGTAAACACGTCGAAGTGTTTATGGTCATCATTATAGAAGGCGGGGAGTCTATTCTTTTAAGGAGTTGAAGTATACTTTCCCAAGGTTGCTTCAGCGCGCTCTCAGCAGCTCGCGATCCATCGCGGCCAGTATGGCGTCGGCGTCGCCCTCGCCCGCGAGCCAGTCTTGAAAGCCGGCGCACAGCGCTTCCGCCACTCCGACCGGCCAAGCCTGATTGCTGAACGCAACGGACCGGTTGCTTCGCAGGAGATCCGTGTATCCGGAGAACTCGGCGATACCGAGGTCTTCTCCCGGAGACATCGGAAACGCCCGATACTGCCGCTTGAATTCGCTGTGCAGCGGAGACGCGGGGTCGAACTGGTAAGCCAGCGCGTCCAGCACCTCCGGCAGATTGCGGGTGTTCTTGTTGATAACGGTTCCTCCGGCGGGGCCGACCGACAGGAACAAGGGCTCTCCCGGAGCGTTGCCGGGCAGGGGCATAAAGCCTCGTTCGAAGGAATCGGCAGAGTTGTCGGGGGCGGAGTCAAGGCCGGGGCCCTCCGGGACGGTCAAGCTGTCGTAGTCCCAATTGCCTCCGAAGATCATGGCGGCCCGCCCTTCGTTGAACCAAGCGGCGGCCTGAGCCGCGCCCGTCTCCAGCGAGCCGGCGGCCACATATCCGCGATCGAACAGCAGCTTGTACATATGCAGGACGTCCCGCCATTTCGACTCGGCGAACGTCGCGGTTCCCGCCAGGAGGCGCCTGTCAAAGTCGGGGTCCTCGGGATAGACGACCGACGCTGCCAGCGGGTACAGCCCGAACTGGAGCAGCCACCAATCCTTGCCCGGCATCACGATCGGAGCGATTCCTTCGCGCTTCAGCGTCTCGCACAGCTCCAGGAACGAACTCCAGTCCCGCGGCCAGTCCCGGTAGCCGTGCTGCCGAAGCAGATCTTTGTTATACCAAGCGCCCATCATGCCGAAGCCCTTGGGAAGACCGTATACCCGGCCGTCTAGGGTGAACCCTTCGAGAGCCTCGGGAGAGAAGGCTTGGAGAATATCCATTCCGGTCAGATCCTGCAGGTAGCCTGCTCTGGCCAGCTCCTCCAGCTGCCGCATCGGCCACCATTCGAAGAAGTCCGGGCCTTCGCCCGCGGACAGCTGCATGAGCAGCGATTTGGTATAGGCATCCTCCGGCAGCATTTCCGTCTTGACGAGAATCTCCGGGTACCGCTCTCCAACCAATCTTGGAAACGCTTGCATAACATAGCGGTTATGGTCCCGGCCGTCGGATGCGACGCCCATATGCATATATTTCAGCATGACGGGGTCGGGCTTCGGCTGTACGGCGCCGGGTGGCTGCGCGCAGCTCGAAGCGACGACAAGCGCCAGAAGCAGAGAGAGACGAGCCGGCCGTATTCGCATGATCGAGTCACCTCGGCCCAGTAGATTTATGCTAATATTATAAATAATAACGCGATCCCGGAGAAGATGCGAATGAAGTTTGCGTGGGGACTCAAAAACCGGCTGTTGGTCGCGCTCCTGCTGCTGTCCCTGATTCCGATCGCGATCGTCGTTGCCGTGACGAACCGGAATTACGGCGCCCTCGTGGAAAATCAGGTGAGGGAGGTGTCTCTGAACCTGCTGGACCGCTCCTCTCTAAGGATGGCGAACCGGCTGGAGGAGATCGGACGCGTATCCGCCTATTTGGCCTATCAGCAAATGTCCGATTCGGACACGATATTATCCTTTCTCGGGCAGCATGCGGACAACAACGGCGGCGTTGCTCCTTACGACCGGCTGAGTCATACCCGCGAGTTCAAGAAGGCGACCGAGAGTCTGCTGCTTAATCACGATTACATCGAAGGGCTGTACGTGTTCGCGGAGGACGGCACGGTGTTCGCCAACACGAAGGGCTCCGAGCTCAAGTCCGACTATGTGCCGCTTTCTTCGGCCTGGTACCGGGACACGATTCGCGCCCAAGGCAAGATGATTGTCGGAGAGGTGCAGCAGCAGGATTTTCTGCTGTCCGGCAATCCGTCCATCGCCTTCTCGCGGGCGCTGTACGAGCCGGCGACGAACCGGCGGATCGGGGTGCTGCTCATCAACTGCAGCTTGAGCCTGTTCGACGAGTTGAGCGAAGGCATGCTGGCGGAGCAGCGGATCTACCTGCTCAACGGCATCGGCAACCGGCTGTACGGGGAAGGAGAGCTCGACGAAGAGTGGGCGTCTTCGGCCGTCGGCATCGGAAGCCGGATCGATTCCAAGAGCAATACGCTTGTCCTTCATAATACGTTCTCGGAATATGACTGGCATATGGTCATCGTCGTCTCGCTCGATGCGGTCACCGGGGAAATTCGGGCCACCTCGCGTTTTGCCCTGTGGCTGGGCGCTGTCTGGGCGGTGCTGGCCGTCGGCCTGTCACTGTGGATCGCGAACGCTTTCTCCAAGCCGGTGAACCGGATGGCCCGGATGATGAAGCGCTATCCGGCCGGCCATCTGCCGCCGCGCCAGGAGAGGTACGAGCGGAGAACGGACGAGATCGGCATTCTGTACAATCGTTATTTTACGATGCTGCAGGAGATCGATTCGCTCATCCGGGACAAATATCACAATCAATTGATCGCCATGTCCTCCAAAATGAAAGCGCTTGAGGCCCAGATCAACTCGCATTTCCTGTTTAATACGCTGGCTACGATGAACAGCATCGCAGTGCTGGAGGAGGTTCAGAGCCTGTCCGTCATGTCCAAGGCGCTCGGCGATATGTTCCGCTACAGCATTAAAATCAACCGCGATCTGGTGAGGCTGAGCGAGGAGCTCGGCCACGTCCATAATTATATGACGATTCAATCTTTCCGTTACGGGGACAAAATCCGTCTGGAGACGGACATCCCCGAGGAACTGGAGGATTTCAAGGTGCTGAAGCTGATTCTTCAGCCGATCGTGGAGAACGCGGTGTATCACGGAATCGAGAAAAAGAAAGGGTACGGCACCGTAAGCGTCCGGGCCTGGAGGCAGGAAGACGGCATTCGCGTGGAGGTGCGGGACGACGGGGTCGGCATTCCGGCGGACAGGCTGGAGGAGGTGCGGTCCATGCTTGGCCGGACAGCCGAGCTTGAGGAGCTGAATCCGGCGACGAACGATGCCCGATCCATCGGCATGTACAACGTCCATGCGCGAATCGCGCTGTATTACGGACCGGACTACGGGATTGAGGTCGACAGCGAGGAGCATCGGGGGACGGCCGTTCTTCTCCGGCTGCCCAACGAGGCTCCGGATAGCGGGATTTCTCTTGCCGAACGCGCGAACCCGGCCGTTCATCTATCGAAAGGGGCGTCATAGCCATGTACAGATATGTGGTCATCGACGACGAGGCGCTCATCCGCAAAGCGATCATCAAAAAAATATCGGCCCTCGACCTGCCTTTGGCTTGGGTAGGGGAGGCCGAGGACGGCGAAGAGGGCCTGGCGCTGGTGGAACGGGAAAAACCCGACATCGTGCTGACCGATATGCGAATGCCGGTCATGGACGGCGTCCAGTTTCTTCAGGCCGTTACCGTGAAGCGCTCGGAGGCGCAGCTTATCGTCATCAGCGGCTATTCGGATTTCGAGTATACGCGGGAGGCGATCGTCTCCAGCGCTGCGGGTTATATTCTGAAGCCGTTCGACGATGCCGAGCTGCGCCAGGCGCTGACGATGGCGATCGAGCGGATCGAGCGGATCCGCCTGAACCGGAGGAACGCGACGGGCATCGAATTGGAGCTCGACCTCGTTCGCTTCGCCGCCTGGCTGTGCCGGAGCTCCGACGACGAGGCTTCTATTCGGGCGGAAGCGTATTCGTCCGAGCCGATGCGCCGTTATTTGTCGGCGGGCGCCTTCGCCGTCGCCGTGCGGGTCGGCGCCGCCGCGGACAGCGTGAAGCTGCCGGACGGCTGCTTCAAGTTCGCTCATCCGGACATGCCGGGAACGTCTGTGCTCGTCAGCTCGGACGCCGCCTCCGGAAGACGGGCGGCCTCTTCGAAGCTTCATTCGTGTCTGGCGGGCGAACCGGACGCCCTCGCCGCCGTCAGCGGCGAATGCGCGTCCGTTCAGAGCCTGCCCCGCGCTTATCGCGGCGCGCTGTCTCTGCTGGAGAGCTTGCCGTTCGGACGAACGGCGGGTCTCCACCTCGTGACGGACGACCGGGCTGAAGCCGGAAAGGAGCAGGACCCGGGAGCGGAATGGCGCTGGCCTCGCATCGAGGATTTCTTGTACGAGCTGGAGGAGGGCAACGAAGCGCGAGCGGTGCGGCTTGCGGAGGAGCTGTTCGCCGAATTCCGCGGCTCCGAAAGCTTTACGATGCAGAAGGCAAGGAAGATTTGCCGGACGCTGTACCATCGCGTCGTCGAGCACCTCGGCGCGATTCACGGGTTTTCCCCGGATTCGGGGCTGGAGACTTTGCCGCTGCTCAGCTACGAGCCGGACCCGCGGGCTCTGGAGCGGCATTTCCTTCAATTCGTGCGCGACACGGTCGCCCAGGTGCCCAGCCGAACGGCCAGGAGTGCGGAGCTGTCGCAGCAGATCAAGCATTATATCGACCGTCACTACGCCCAGCAGCTGACGCTGGAGGAGGTGGCGGACCGCTTCTTCCTGCATCCCGTCTATTTGAGCGTCATGTTCAAGGAGAAAACCGGGGAGACGTTCCAGGACTACTTGCGCCGCATCCGCATGGAGCGGGCCAAGCATCTGCTCGTTACGACCAAATACCGTATCGACAGAATTTCCGTGATGATCGGATACGAGAATACGAAGTATTTTTACAAGGTATTCAAGAAGGAGACCGGCTTCACCCCGGCCGATTTCAGACAGCGTCAGCTCGGAGGCTGAAGTCCGCCGGGCTGCAAGAGAAAACGAAGCCCGGACGGCCCAATCGACCGTCCGGGCTTGCTTGACTCTCAGAGGCGCACGAGAAGCTCGTCAAGAAGCTCGGTCAGCTTCTCCGGCTCCATCTTGCGCGACAGATACGCGTGGCGTCCGTCCGCTTGCGGCAGCCAGCGATTGCCGCCGCTCACGGCGTCTACCTCGATCGTGCCGCGAACGAGATCCCAGTAGTCGCCCGAGCCCTCCACGGCATACAGCACGGCCGTCAGGTCCCAGCTCTCGCGAATGCCGCCCTCTCCGCCGCTCCAGGCGTCGTAGCTTCTCCGCACGGGATGGTCGGCCGGCGCGTCGGTATGCAGCCGTCGGCCGGTCCGGATTTCCGCGCCGATCTCGTAGCCCGTGAACGTGATGCCGGTCGGCCAATGCTTCGTCACGTAAGCTGCCGCCTCGGGATGCATCTCGAAATTCCATTCCTTGCCCTCCGGGAACCGTCCGCCCATCACGACGAGATGCCGGGCCTTGCGCGAGACAAGCTCCATTCCGGACAAGCCGGAATGCCGGTCCGGTCGAGATTGCAGCAAATGCATGAAGTTGACCAGCGGTCCGATCGCGACGAAGACGATCGAGCCGTCCTCCGCCGCGGCGAGAAGCTCGCGGGTCAGCTCGGTCGCATCCGGGGCTGGCTGCCCCTGCCCGTAGCGGTTCGGATACTGCTGCGCGACGAGCTTGTTGTACTTGCCGTATACGGCGTCGTCGTCGAGAAAGCCGGGCAGGCGCCGCAGCGTCCCGACCGGAATGTCTCCGCGCCCGTAGTACGCGTTAAGCGCGTCCAGGCAGCCGGCCCCCCAACGGCTGGACGTGCAGTGCGTCATGCCGACGATGCGCGTCCGCCCCGCTTTTTCCAGCGCATGCAGCACGGCCACCGCTCCCGCATCGTCGCAGTCGGGACCGATATCGGTGTCCAGCACGATCGGGACGGGTCTATCGGAAGGACAGTAAGCCATCGTTTCGCTCATAACGTGATCCTCCTTTGATGCGTTTCCAGAAATCGCTGCAATTCTTCCCGGGTCGGCATCGCCGACTGGGCGCCCACCTGTCGGACGGACAGCGCGCCGACGGCGTTGCCGATTCGCACTGCGTCTTCGACCTCGAGCCCTGAAGCGAGCGCATAGGCGAACCCGGCGTTAAAGGAATCTCCGGCCCCCGTCGTATCGACCGCCTGCACGGGAAAGGCCTCAATGCGCGTCATCTCGGCTTCGCGAATCCAGTAGGCGCCGTCCTCTCCGGCTTTGGCGACGACCGTTCCGACTCCTCTGCGCAGCAGGGAGCCGGCCGCTTCCTTCAGCTGATAGACGTAGCGCTCCTGTCTGCCCGCATAGTACCGCACCTCCGTCTCGTTGGGCGTCATATAATCGATATAGCGGAAGAGGGCGTCCGGCAGCTGCGAGGCGGGAGCCGGATCGAGAATGATCGTCTTGCCGGCCTGCTTCAGACGTTTGACCGCATAGGCGACCGTGCCGATCGGGATCTCCAGCTGGAACAGATAAAAATCCGATTGGACGAGCCAGTCCCACATGGCGTCGATATCGGAAGGCTGCATTAGGCCGTTAGCGCCTGGAGAGACGACGATCTGATTTTCCCCCTGCCGGTCGACCCAGATCATCGCCGTTCCCGTCGAGGCTCCTTTTTCCACGCCGATCCCGCCGACATCGACCCCGTTCATGCGCAGGTGACGGATATAATCGTGGCCGTGAATGTCGTCCCCGACCTTGCCCGCCATGCTCACCCGGGCGCCCAGCTTGCCCAGAGCGATCGCCTGATTGCCTCCCTTGCCGCCGAAGAAAACGGAGTAACCGTCTGAGGTCAGCGTTTCGCCCGGCTGCGGAAACCGTTCGACGGCCGCGACCATGTCCAAGTTCAAGCTTCCGATTACGCATATGGATTTCATGTGTACTGTCACGCTCTTTCTCTGTAGAATGGGCCTCTTGCTTTTGGCGTTCATAGTCTCATTATAGAAGAGCAGGGGTCTACTATTTTAAGGGTTTTCGGTGCACTTTGAAGAAGGGAACGCGGGGACTCCTCACGCATGAAGAGGCTCCATTATTTTTACGCATAAAGAGATCGTACCGATTCCAGCTTCGTGCGGAACAACGCGACCGCTTCCTCCGGTTCGACGATGGTTGCATGTTTTCCCAGCCGCCACGCCAGATCGACATAGAATCCGATCTTATCCGGAGAGATTTGAATGGTCGCGACTCCGCCTTCGCTGCCATCCGTTTTAGGCACGATGGCCGATCCAAACCAGCGGTCGGAGCGGAGTTCGTGCACGCCCTGTCGCGTCAGTTCGAGCGTAAAGGGGATCGGGTCGGGCCCTCCTCCGTCGGGAGGATCCTGCAAAGTGCGAAGAGCGACGTCGTCTCTGATCGCAAGCGAAGGCTTCAAGACGGCGGATCGGATTCTGTCGGCGCGGAATAGACGGTAGTCCTCCTCGCGGAAGCAGTAGGCCGGGCAGTACCAGTAGCCGTCGCTCTCGTATAGTCCGATCGGCTGAATGTCCCGGGGCCGCACGGCGCGTGCGGAGGCATATTCGATCGTGACGGCGCCGCACGCCATAATCGCCTGCAAGAGAATCTTCAAAATTTCCGCAGACATGTCGCGGCGGGGGCTCCAGATAGCGACTCTATCTTTCAGTCGGTCAATGCGTTCCCGAGTATCCTGAGGCAAGTAATGATAGAATTTGCGGAGAGCGGCGTCGGTTCCCTCTTCGAAAGGAAGAGCGCCGAGGGGTTTCAGCGACTGTCCGGCGATGAACAGGGAGACGGCCTCGCTCTCCGTGAATGCGATCGGCGGAAGCAGCCGCTCCTGCAGCAGCCGGTATCCGCCTCCGCGTCCTTGAACGGAGTAGACGGGAACTCCAAGCTCGCTCAGCTCCAGCAAATCGCGCGTCACCGTGCGGGGGGACAGACCGAATTCATCGGCGAGCTCCTGTACGGTGAACGTTTTTTTGGCGTTGATGAACATCATCATTTGAATGAGACGCTGAGATTTGGGCATATGAGGATCGGCTCCTAACGTTTGGGGACAGCAGGCTGACCGAGTCGGGACACGGCTGCTGCTTTTCTTAGCGATTCAGCAAGTATACAATTCGCGATCCTTTTCTGAATCCCCTCCGGCAAAAACGCGTTTCCGCGTCTTGAGGACGCCGAAGGCGTTTTTGCTTATTCCATTTTAGCATTTAATAAGACAAAATATGTCCTATTTAAGTGATACATTATTCTTAAGTGAAAGATAACGAATGGATGGGAGTTGATCGGCATGGCAGTAACAAATCGCACGCAAAGAGAGATCGGATTGGTGTTCGTCCACGGAGCGGGACTGAATGGACGCATATGGGAGAGGGTGGCCGACGGGTTGAATTATCCGTGTTTGTTCGCGGAGTTTCCGGGGAGAGACGGCGAGGAGGAGAGGCGGCTGAAACTGACGTTAAAACAATATACGGACACGGTTGTGCGGCAGGTGGAGGAATGGGGAGTCGGGCGGATCGTTCTTGTGGCGCATTCGCTGGGGGGACTGGCGGCTCTTCAGGCGGCGGAAGAGCTTCAGAATCGCATGGCCGGATTCGTTGCAGTAGGGGCTGCCATCCCGAAGCCGGGAGGTTCGTTCCTGTCCGCGCTGCCTTGGCCCAAAAGGACGATTCTCTCTCTTCTAATGAGGAAGATGGGCACGAAACCGCCGGAATCGGCCATCCGGGCGGGCTTGTGCAGCGACCTCTCTCCCGAGGATGCCGATTCTGTCGTCAAGGGGTTTGTGCCCGAAGCCTTTCGGGTCTATACGGATCGGTTCGACGGGCCCTTACCGGACGTTCCCCGGCTCTATATCCGGCTGGAGAAGGACAAGGAGTTCGGCTCGTCTCTTCAAGCCCGAATGATCCGGAATTTCGCTCCTCAGCAGGTCCGGACGCTCGAAACCGGACACCTGCCTATGCTAGGCGATCCGGCAGGCTTGCGTAAGCTGCTGCTCGAATTCATGTCCTCCGTTACTTCCTGAGCAGCAGGCAAGCGAAATACGGAACGCCGATCAGCGATACGATAATGCCCGCGGGCAGCCCGGACGGCTCGACGAGGTTGCGCCCGATCGTGTCGGCCAGCAGCAGCAGCCACCCGCCCAGCAGGACGGCGACGGGGATGAAAAACTGGTTGCGCGGGCCGACCAACGCTTTGGCGATATGCGGCGCCATCAAGCCGATGAACGCGATGCCCCCGGTCACGGAAACCGCCGCGGCGGCGGAAGCGACGGCTGCCAGCAGCAGCACGACGCGCTCCCGTTCGAGCTGCAGTCCGACGCCGATCGCGGACGAGTCGCTCAGTCCGAGCAGGTTCAGCCGGACCGCCTTGAACAGAGCGAACGGAACGAGCAGCACGAGCCACGGAAGCAGCGCCCATACGAACGGCCAATCCGTCCCCCAGACGTTGCCGGCGATCCATTTGGCGATGAAGTCGACCTTCTGGCGGTCCGTGGAGGAGATCAGCACGATCATCATCCCGGATAGCGCCAAGGAGAAGCCGACGCCGACGAGTACGAGCCGGATCGGATCCAGACCGCGCGACCGGCTGTACGAGAACGCGTAGATCAAGACGGCCGTCACGACGGCCGAGACGAAAGCGACCAGCGGCAGCATGTAGACGAACGTGCCGACGTCGATCGGGAAGTACAGAAAGAAGATCGCGACGCCGACGCCGGCGCCGGAATTGATGCCGATGATGCCCGGATCGGCCAAGTCGTTGCGGGTGACGCTCTGCAGAATCGAACCGGACAGCGCCAGCGCCATTCCGGCCAGCAGCGTGATCGCGATGCGCGGCATCCGCAGGGAGAACACGACGAAATGCTCTTTAAACGTTCCGTATCCGAATAGCGTGGGAAGCAGTCGGTCGAAGGATACGGAGGAGCGGCCGATGCCCATGCCGACGACGGCCGTAACGGCAATAAGCGCCGCGCTGACAAGCAGAATGCGAATTAGATAACGAACGGGACGAGTAGCGGCGGTCATGAGAGAGCCTTGCCTCCTTTGCGTACGACGAACAGGAAGAAGGGCAAGCCCAGCATCGCGACGACGGCGGCCACCGGCGTCTCGTACGGCGAGTTGAGCGTGCGGCCGATCGTATCGGCGATCAGCATGAACGAGGCGCCCGCAAATACCGAGAAGGGAAGGATGTACCGGTAATCGGTGCCGACGAACCTGCGGACGATGTGCGGAATCATGAGCCCGACGAAGGCCATATTCCCGACGAGCGCGACCGAGGCGCCCGTGAGCAGAACGATCAGGACGAACATGAGAGCCTTGATCTGCGCAAGCTTCTGCCCGAGACCGGTAGCCACTTCGTCGCTGAGACTGAGCAGCGTCACCTGGTTGGACATAAACAGGGTGACGACCAGTCCGATCAAAATGACCGGGGCGATCGCCTGAAGCTGTCCCCACGTCGTGCCGATCAAGCCTCCCGCCGTCCACATGGACACGTCCTTGGAGATTTTGAAAATCAGGCCGAGCCCGTCGGCAACGGCATACAGAAAGGCCGATACCGCTGCGCCCGCCAGCACGATGCGAATCGGAGACAGGCTCCCTTGACGCATCGATCCTAATGCGATGACGAGCGCAGACCCGACGGCGGCTCCGATAAAGCAGGCGACCATAATCCCGAAGTAGTTCAAGCCGGGGACAAAAACGACGCCGATCGCCAGCGCGAGGTTGGCTCCGGAGGTTAGACCGAGCAGGCCGGGGTCGGCCAGCGGATTGCGGGTGACGCCCTGCATGACCGCCCCGGATACGGCGAAGGCGGCCCCGACGAGGATCGCTCCGACTTCGCGGGGGATGCGGATTTCGCGCAGCATGAGCGCTTTGTCTCCCATGCCGCTGCCGGTGATCGCATGCCATAAATCCTGATAGGTTGTATCGGCCGCTCCGAGAAGCAGCGATATCGCGAAGCAGAGGACGAAAACGACGATGCTGCCTGCAAGCTTGTAGGCGAAATTTGAGGAACGAGATTTGGTCATCATGGGCCTCTTAACCGAGGAAGTGTTGAATGAAAAATTCGAGCTGGAAGTCCAGCGTCAGCGGGTCGTTGAAATAAAACTCCTGGGCGTTGACCTCGAATACGCGATTATTCTGAACGGCCGGGATGCTCTTGTACGTTTCCGTCTCCGTAAACGACAGATCGGACCCCGGAAATTTGCTGAAGATGACGTAATCTCCGGCGAAATCCTTCACCACTTCGGACGAGAGCGCGTAGTAGCCGTCCTTCAGCGCCGTCTCCTTAACCTTCTCGGGCATGCCGAGCTTCATCTCCTGATAGAGAATCTCGGTGCCTCGTCCCCAGTTGTCCCCGTAGACGTAGATTTGCTTGTCGTATGCCTCGATGACCGACACCGTCGCATTCTCGCCGATCTTGGCCTTGATGTCCGCGCCGGCTTGGGCCGCGCGAGCTTTGAAATCGTCGATCCAGGCTTGCGCTTCCGCTTCTTTGTTCAGCAGCTTGCCGATTTCCAGTTGCTGCGTCAAGTAATCGACCTTGTCGTACGTGTAAGTGACGGTCGGGGCGATTTCCTTCAGCTTGTCGACGTTTTTGATGTTCGACAGGCCGACGATCAGATCGGGCTCCAGCTCGATAATCTTCTCGAGATCCTCGTCGGTCACTGCGGCGACGTCCTTGAGCGCGGCGTCGAAGCGGGGGTTCATCTTGGACCATTCGTCTACGCCGACAAGCGGCACGCCAAGCGACATGACGTTGCCTGCGAACGAGGATAGCACGATGACGCGCTGCGGGTTGGCCGGCACCTCGATCGGGCCGTTCTCGGATTCGTACGTGATCGTGCCGGATTCGGCCGGAGCGGACGCGGATTCGGACGGCGATGCGGATTCCGAAGGGGCCGCCGACGAAGGCTGCGCGGAGGGGCTTGAGGAGCTGCCGGATTCGGCGGCTTTGCCGCCGCATGCGGCAAGGATTAATAGAAAGGCCAAGGCGAACGGCACGAGCATCTTTTTCATGTATGGACTCTCCTCCATTCATTGAGAATGATTATCATAATCACAATCGGTATTGTAATGCGCTAAAGACCGCGTGTCAATAGAAGCTTGATGGGAGGGGGCAGAGCCGCGGCGAACCGGAAAACCTTCTCGGCTTCCCCGGCTTGTGAATCCGCGTCTTTTCTGGGAAAATAGGAGGGAGTCGAAGGGGCCGGCATTACAAGGAAAAGAGGGTTACGAATGACGAGAACATCCGTTTACGATATGACTTTTGAAGGGCTGACGGAGTGGCTCGCGGAGCGCGGGCACAAGAAGTCGCGGGCGACGCTCGTATGGGAGTGGCTTTACCGGGAGCGGACGACCGAGTACGGCGCGATGAACGGCGTGCACCCGGAATGCGTGAAGGCGCTGGAGGAGCAATTCTACATTGAATCGTTAAGCGAGCATTCCCGGCAGGAGTCGAAGGACGGAACGGTGAAGTTTCTGTTCCGGCTGAAGGACGGCAACCTGATCGAGACGGTGCTGATGCGGCACAAGTTCGGCTTGTCCGTCTGCGTCACGACGCAGGTCGGGTGCAATATCGGCTGCAGCTTCTGCGCGAGCGGTCTGCTCCGCAAGAGCCGGGATTTGTCCAGCGGCGAGATCGTCGAGCAGGTGGTGAAGGTGCAGCGGTTTCTGGACGGACGCGGACAGGGAGAGGCGGTGAGCCATCTCGTCGTCATGGGAATCGGCGAACCGTTCGACAACTACGACAATCTGGTGAAGTTCCTCGATGTGATCAAGCATCAGAAAGGACTGGCCGTCGCCGGCCGCCATATTACCGTCTCGACGAGCGGGCTGGCCGACAAGATCTATCGGTTTACGGACGACGACCTGAAGGTGAACCTGGCCATCTCGCTCCATGCGCCGAACGACGAGCTGAGAACGAGAATTATGAAGATTAACAAGGCGATCCCGATCGAGAAGCTGTTGAAGGCGCTCGACTATTACTTGGAGAAGACGAGGCGGAGAGTGACGCTCGAATACATCCTGCTGAAGGATGTGAACGACCAGAGAGAGCATGCGCTGGAGCTGGCCGAGCTGATCGGAGACCGCCGGCCGCTCGTGAACGTTAACTTGATTCCGTATAACCCGGTCGACGAGCACAGCCAGTATCAGCGGACGGAGCGGCACGTCGTGAGCGAGTTTTTCGACACGCTAAAGAAGCAGGGCGTCAGCTGCAGCGTGCGGCTTGAGCACGGGGCGGACATCGACGCGGCGTGCGGTCAGCTGCGCAGCAAGCAGATTAAAAAGGAAGCGGTCGCGAATTAACAGGATGGCGCAAAAAAGGGGGAGACGAGAGTGAAGTATCGGCGTTTGGGCAACAGCGGGCTTGAGGTGTCGGCGCTCGGGCTTGGCACGAATGCGTTCGGCAAGCGGGCCGACAGCGATACGTCTATTAAGATCATCCATGAGGCGCTGGATCGCGGAATCAACTTTATCGATACGGCCAATATCTACGCGGGCACCGAGTCGGAACGCATCATCGGGCAGGCGTTGACGGGAAGAAGGCAGGAAGCCGTGCTGGCGACGAAAGCCGGCCTGATCAAGGATCAGGGACCGAACGGCCGCGGCTCCTCGCGCTTCCATCTGCAGCGGGAGCTGGAAGCCAGTCTGCAGCGGCTGAACACGGATTACGTCGACCTGTACCAGATTCACACGTTCGACCCCCATACGCCGCTGGAGGAGACGCTTCGCACGCTGGACGACTTCGTCAGCTCCGGCAAGGTGCGGTATATCGGGGCTTCCAACTATGCGGCATGGGAGCTGATGAAGGCGTTGGGAATCAGCGAGCGCAGAGGATACGAGCGCTTCGTCTCGACGCAGCACTGCTACTCTCTCGCCGATCGGACGCCTGAGAACGAGCTGATTCCGTTATGTCTGGATCAGGGCATCGGAATCATTCCTTATTTTCCTCTCGCAGGCGGCATTCTGAGCGGCAAGTACAGCTTGTCCGACAGAGCGCCAGCCGGATCGCGGGCGCAGACCGATCCGAGCTTCGCCCGCTTCCTGGCGGACCGCAACCTGGAGCTGGCGGACCGGGTCGGCCGCTTGGCGGCGGACCAGGGCTGCTCGCCAAGCGCGCTGTCTCTGGCCTGGCTGATGGCTCAGCCTGCGGTCGCCACCGTTATCGTCGGCGCCACTCGCGCGGACCAGCTCGAAGACAACCTGCGAAGCGTGGAGCTGCAGATGGACGACGAGACTGTCGAGAAGCTGGACGAGATCAGCGCTTCGTTCCGTCACGGAGAGCCGTTCGCGCTCTATCGCCTGCCTTGAACGCTAGGCGGACACGGAAGCCCCGGCGGTTGCCGCGGGCTTTTCCCGCAGGCTGCTTGCGATCAAGAACTGCGCTGAATAATAGGTCAGCATAATGAGCGGGCCGGAATAGGCGACATCGGAGACGAACATGTTCCAGGACAGAATCGAATCCGAGGCCATGAACAGCAGGCTGCCGGCAATCGCCGTTCGGCTTCCCGTCATAATCGCGGACCAGCCCATCGTCGAGATGACCACGACGTAAGCGAGCACGGGGACGATCAAGCCGGTATTGCCGGAGTCCGTCAGCGCTTGAGTCAGCTCGTTGCCCATGACGAAGGCGAACGCGGCGATCGGCAGCGCGGACGCGATTCTAAGCTTGGAGAAGCGCCATCTGCCGAAAAAAGCCGTCAAATAGAACAGATGCCCGACAAGGAAGGCCGACAAGCCGACGACGAACCAGCGAAGCGTGCCGTCGCCAACGGCGCAACAGAACAATCCGGCCATGACGAGCCAGTGATAGCGCTTACGAAATTCGGCCGACAACCGGTAGGCGTATACCATAATCAAAGCCATCGGGATCAGCTTGAACAGAAGCTTGACGGCTTCGGGCTCCGACGGGATGGCGAAAATGTACAGCAGTCCGGTCAGCGCGATCAGTGCGGGCAAGACGAAGGATTGGACCAAGCGGATCTCTCCATTCGCGAGCAGCTTTTCGAGAATTCTCTTTATATTATACA
The DNA here is from genome assembly GCF_042654645.1 of Cohnella hongkongensis. Classification (NCBI taxonomy): domain Bacteria; kingdom Bacillati; phylum Bacillota; class Bacilli; order Caryophanales; family Paenibacillaceae; genus Cohnella; species Cohnella hongkongensis. The sequence continues at coordinate 249,785 of NZ_JBHSEP010000004.1, forward strand.
TGCGCGCAGCGCATTCCGGATAGGGCAGGAGGCAAGAATCCATGGCAGTGATAGAAGATTTTACCGCATTGGACGTTCGAATCGGCACGATTGTAGCCGCAGAGCCTTTTCCCGAAGCGCGGAAGCCGGCCGTCAAGCTTTCCATCGATTTCGGCCCGTTGGGCGTTAAGCAGTCTTCCGCCCAGATTACTCGCCGCTATTCTCCAGGAACGCTGGTCGGCAGGCAGGTGGCTGCCGTCGTGAACTTTCCCCCGAGGAGAATCGCAGGCTTCAAGTCGGAGGTGCTCGTGCTGGGAGCGGTGCCGGAGGAAGGCGACGTCGTGCTGCTTCGGCCCGACGGCGAGGTGGACAACGGAACGCCGGTGGCTTGAGAACGGGGGGATGGACCATGACATGGCCGAATTTGCAGCTGGGGACAACCGTGCTGAATATCGAACTGCTCGTTTATTTGGCGGCGGGCATCGCCGGGGCGTTGGCCGTTCAGTACCGCCAGAGGCGGAACCCGGAGAAGGAGCGGCAGATCGGCGACGCCTGGAACGCCGTATTCATCTGGCTGCTGGTTTGGAAAGGAAGCCTGTTCCTGTTCGATCCGGCGGGCGTTATCGCGAGGCCGCTCTCGCTTCTGTTCTTCAGCGGAGGGACAAGGGGAATCTGGCTCGCTTCCCTCGTTGCGCTGGCCTATCTCTTCCTGCGGCACTACCGCCGGGAGGGGGTCCGGGAAGCGGCGAAGCTCGCGGCAAGCTGGGGCGGAGTCATGCTTGTGGCGACGATGATCGGATATACGGCGCTCGGTCCTCTGGAGAGCAAGGGAGGCGTTCGCATCGATCAAGCCGCGCCCGATGTCGGGCTGACGACCCTGGACGGACGGGAGGTGCGCTTGTCGGACTATCGCGGAAGCACGGTCGTCATGAACTTCTGGGCCACCTGGTGCAAGGTTTGCCAAGCCGAGATGCCCCACGTGGAGAAATTTTATCAGGAGCATAAGGATCGGGGGATCGTCGTGCTGTCCGTCAATGCGACAACGCAGGAGAGGAGCGCCGACCTTGTCGGTCCGTATGCGGAGCGGCACCGGCTGAGCTTCCCGATCGTCCTCGACGATAAAGGGGAAGCCCTGAACCAATACGGCGTGACCGCGTACCCAACCACCTATATTATCGATTCGTCCGGCCGGGTCAAGGGCCGGTATCTGGGCGCATTCAGCTACGAGAGCATGAAGAAAGCGGTGAAGAACGCCGAATAGGCAGAGCTGCCGCTCGACTACTTCAAAGGGATATAAATTTCGTACTCCTGATCGTCCTTGCCGGGAGTCCGGGGAGCGAGCACTTCCAGTCCGTAAGCTTCGGTTTCGTGATCCAGCCCTTGTCTGCGAAGCCGCTCCAGCGCGTGGAAGTAAGTCTGGTCCCGTTCTTCGCGGCGATATAAGCCTTGGTGCGCATAGACGGCATAGGCTCTGGCCGGAATCGTCAGGCCGGTCATGCCGTCGGGGATGCGGCCGAACGAGGAGACTTCCGCTCCGGCCACGTAATGGTAGGCGACCGAACGGCTGCGCACCGCTCCGACGAGCCTCGTCGGCCTGACAGCGCCCTCGATCTCCCCCAGACGCTCCCGAAGCTCGGCCCACAGGCCCGGAATGACCGTGTTGGCCATGTAGACGGCGGTGAAGGGAGCCTTGAATTCGACTCCGATCAGCCGCAGAGAAGGCTTGAACAGAGTTCTCGTCGGCGGAAGCGGGCGGTCTGCCCCGATGGGGGACGCTTTGCTCCGGTTGAGCAGGGAGTAGCCGCCGTGTCTGCCCGGCTCGGAGTAGAGAGGCACGCCCATCCCGCTTAATTCCTGCAAATATCGCAGCATCGTCCTGTAGGACACCCCGAACTCCTCCGCCAGCTGTTCGGCCGTAAATCTCCGCTTTTCGTATACGACCATCATCAGATCGATCAGACGTTTCGTTTTCGTCACGGCGATTCCTCGATTATCTGACAGTTTTTGTCATGGTTATATACTATGATAGTAGCGTAACGAGCGATAACGGACAAGGAGGAAAACGATTTGGAGCAGATTAGCGATACGGTCGTCGTCACGAAGGAAGGGTACCGGGCGATCGGATTAAAGTGGGAAGGGACGTTCGCGGAAGCCGGAGCGGGAGAAATCCGACGGGTGCACGAGAAGCTTCGGAAGCGGCTGGACGAGATTCCCCGGCCGGCGTCGCTCTCTTATTTTTACGGACTTTCCTATCATGCGAACCCCGACAGCGCGGGCTTCGTCCATTACGCGGTCGTCGAGACGAAGGACGACACCGGATTCGTGCCGGAGGGCATGGTGGCCATAGAAGTGCCGACTTTAAGCTATGCGAAGTGCGAGCACGTCAAAGGGCGGAACATCGACAAGTCCTACCGCAACGTCTACGAATGGATCGAAAGGCAGGGGCACGCGCTGTTCCGGGGAGACTTGACTCACTGCGAGATCTACTCTCTGAGCCGCGATCCGTACGATCCCGATCCCGAATTCACGATTATGATTCCGATCGACTAACTCGCGGGCTCCTCTCGTCTCTGACAAGGGGAGCTTTCGACTTTTAGAAGGCCGGTCGTCCCGCGGGATGGGCGGCTGTCTTCCGGCAAGGGCCAGAAACGGGGGTCTAAAGTGCGCGGGGGATGGATATACGATACAATGGAGGCAAGAAAGCAGATAGGAGCTGTTAGGCATGGCGGACGATGAAGTGATTCTGACCAAAGAAGGGCTGGAGAAGCTGCAAGCCGAGCTTGACGATCTCAAATACGTGAAGCGTAAAGAGCTGGCCGCCCGCATTAAGCTGGCGATCAGCTACGGCGATTTGAAGGAGAACAGCGAGTACCATTCGGCCAAGGACGACCAAGCGTTCATGGAGACGAGAATTCTCGTGCTGGAAAAAACGCTGCGCAACGCGCGTGTCGTCGACGAGGGAGACATGGATAACACTCACGTCCACGTCGGCTCAACCGTTGTCCTGAACGATATGGAGTTCAACGAGAGAATCGAGTATCGGATCGTGGGTCCCGCCGAAGCGGACGTCACCGAGAGCAAGATTTCGTACGAAAGCCCGCTCGGCAAGGAACTGATCGGCAAGCGAGTAGGCGACATCGTCAGCGTGGAAGCTCCTGTCGGGATCGTCAAGTACGAGCTGCTGGAGATCAAGGCGGGATAAAACAAGAGGGGGTGTCCCATTAGTCCTTAAGACGACTAGGGATACCCCTTTTTTAGTGACTCAGAAAGCATAAAATTCCCTATACTTCTCTGAATCACCTCCGACATAAACGTGATCCCGCCGGTCCCAAGGACGGCGTAAGCCGTTTATGCTTGATTATACCAGCTTCGGCGAGAGGCGGTGCAATCGGAGCCATACGGAGAAGACGCTCTGAAGGCAAATCGTGCTATAATAAAGGACAGGCAATTGAGGCGCTCCATTCACATTTAATCGAAGCGAGGTTTGTTCATGGGCTGGGAAAATAAAATCGCGACTACGCTGCAGTGGACGAAGGAAATTTCCAACAGGGAGCAGAAGGAAGCGGTTGCGGCGAAGATTGCCGAGCGCGTGCGGGACGGGGACGTCATCGGCGTCGGCTCCGGCTCGACGTCGTATTTGGCGCTGCTGGCTATTAGCAGGAAGGTGAAGGAGCAGAAGCTCAGCGTGCTGGCGATTCCGACGTCGCACGAGGTGTCGCTCACCTGCTCGATCATGGGGCTGCCGACCTCGACGCTGCTGAACGCGAGACCGGACTGGTATTTCGACGGAGCGGACGAGGTCGATCCGAACAAAAACCTGATCAAAGGGCGCGGAGGCGCGATGTTCGCGGAGAAGCTGGTCATGAAGAGCGCTCCGGAAAGCTATATCCTCGTCGACTCCTCGAAGTTCGTCTCCTATCTGGGGGAGAAGTTCGCGGCGCCGGTCGAAGTCGATCCGAGGGCGGTCCATCTTGTCGAGACGGAGCTGGCCAAGCTGGGCGTCAAGGAAGCGCAGATGCGAATGGCGGTCGCCAAGGACGGCCCGGTAATTACCGAGGCGGGCAACCTGATTCTGGACGTGCGCTTCAACCGAATCGAGGACGGCTACGAGAAAGAGATCAAGTCGATACCGGGCGTTATCGAATCCGGCTTGTTCATGGGCTATCGCCCGGAGATTCTGACGACCTGAGGCTGCGTCGGCCCGGCAGAAAGCGATGGCCGGCGGGATCGAGAGCGTGGGGAGCAGCGAAAGTAGGGGCTGGTTGATCAGTGGAGTAAGCATCTTAAAGACCGCTCGCCTGAGGTGCGGCGTGGAGCAATGGCGGTGTGGGGGAGGCGATCCCTGCGCCGCCATTGCACTTCTTTGCTCTGCAGTGCCTTGCGGAGTGCGAGTCGCGGCGACGCAGCCCGCTCTAACGGCGAGCCTCGGTCCCGTCGCGGACTAAGCCTCGTAATGGACCAGATAAGCTTGAAGCGCCGTGTTGTAATAGCCGACGCTGTACTCCGCGATGTCGCCGGACGGCTCGCGGGAATAGCGGGTCCGGCGCAGCAGGTGCGCCCCCGGCTCCAGCTGCAGCAGCTCGGCGACGCGAGGCGGAGCGACTCCAACCTCGAAATGGTCGCGGAAGCCCGTCAGCGAGATCTCCTGCTCCTCGAGCAGACCGTACAGCGACTGTTCGCCGAGATCGGCTGTCGCGACGTCTCCCGTACGCGGCGTCAAATAGTGGGTGTAATGAATATACGGCGCTTCATCCAGCAAGTACAGCCTTTCGATGCATACGCATTGCTCTCCGAACAGCCGGTAAGGCTCCGTGCCGTCCTCGTTGCGGATATACTCCGCCCGAAGCAGCCGCTTGCGGATGCGGCGCCCGTCCTCGACGAGAACTTCCGTGAAGCTCTTCTGCTTCGACAGTCGGGAGGTGGACGTGTTGCGCAGTACCCTCGTCCCCTTGCCGCTGCCCTTCTCCAGATAACCTTCCTGAACGAGCTCCTGGATCGCGTTGCGCACCGTAATTTTGCTGACCTTGAATTCCTGCTCCAGCTGCGGCTCCGACGGTATCCGCTTGCCGAGCGGATAGACGCCGTGCAGGATGCGGTCTTTAATTTTATTTTTGACTTGCCGGTATAACGGCTGCTCGTTTCGGGATAAGGTCATCGCGTACCTACCTCTCTACGTCTCCTGCCGCTTGCGTCATGGCCCGCTCGATTTCACGTTCCGAAGCCATCGGCGTGTCCCCGGTCGTCGTATGGGCCAGCATGGCCGCCGCGGCCGCGTAACGAACGGTCCTTTCCGGGGCGAAGCCGGACAGCTCCCCGTGCAGAATGCCGCTTGCGTAAGCGTCTCCAGCCCCAATTCTATCATAAACGGAAAAAGTGAGCAGATCCGAGTAATGGAACGCGCCGTTTTTGTACAGGTATCCCCGCAGGGAATGCGTATTGTCTCCATTCACGGAGCGATGGGTTCCCGCAGCCGCAGCAATGCCGTACCGGCTCGCCGCCTCCGGGATCAGCTCCTCCAGCTGGCCTTCTCGCGTCGCAGCTTTGGCGGGCATTCCGAGCACGTGCATCGCGTCCTTCTCGTTCATCATCACGATGTCGGCCAGCCCCAGCATTTTCTCGTAATACGGCTTCGCCTTGCCGTACCCGTTCTCTCCCCAGAGGGAGGGGCGGTAGTTGCAGTCGAACGCCACGATGCCGCCCCGAGCCTTCACCGCTTCGGCGAAGCGAAGCAGCTGGCTTCGGACCGAGTCGTTCATCGCCAGCGTAATGCCGCAGAAGTGAGCGGCGTCGAGCTGTCCGGCGATGGCGGCGAAGTCGTAGACGTTGTCGGGAGCGGTGTTGAAGCTGCTCTCCAGACGATGGGCGTAGGTGACGCGGCTTGGCCGGGCTCCGAAGCCGTTCTCCAGAAAGTACATGCCGATGGAGCTGCCGCCGCGAACGACGAATTTCTGGGCCACTCCCAGCTTGCGCAGGTTCGCGGCCGCCGCGTCGCCCAGCGGATTGTCCGGCAGCCGGGTAACCAGATAACCGTCATGTCCATACCGCGCCAGCGCCGACATCACGTTCACGCCCGTGCCGGAGAACGAATAGACAAGCGTGCCGGCTTGCGACAGCAGATCGTATCCCGGCACCTGCAGCCGCATCATCACTTCTCCGAATGCCGCGATTTTCTTACCCATCCGCCCGGTCCACCAATCTCTTCGCGATCGACATCAGCTTTTTCACGTCGTCCGCGTTCGTCTTGCCCGTCGCCTTGTCGATAATCGAGGAATAGACATGAGGGATAACCAGCGGCACGCCCGCGTCGAGGCAGATTTTCACGATCGGCTCGTAATTGTCCATGTCGATGCCGCCGGTCGGCTCCAGGGCGAAGCCTTCTTCTCCGCAAGCGGCGGCGACCGCCTGCAGCTCGTCCTGCCGGCTCAGCCCGTTCATCGGGAAATATTTGAGCGCGTTGCCGCCCATGTCCCGAACGAGAGCGATGGCCGCCTTGACCGGGACGATAGCCTGCTCGGCATGCCCCTCGCTGACCGGACCGGTGGAGAGGTTGACGTAGCCCGGACGCCCTGTCGGCGAGACGAGCGCGTTGATCCAGCCGTCCTGCTGTCCGAGATTGGCCCGCGTTGCGCCTACGGCAGGGAATACCTGATTGATATGGCAGCCCGCGTAGCTTCGGGCGATCTCCGCCACGACGGCCGCCTGCCGGCTGTCGCCCGCGCCCAGACCGATCGATACGGCGTCGTCGATCGCTTCGCCGTACCGCTTCATCGCGGCGACCGCTTCCCCCGCGTTCGGGTAAGCCTTAGACAGCACGCCGACGAGAACATGTCCCTCGGCCGCCTCGAACACCTCCTTGGCGTTCTCGATGTCTCTGGCCAGCACGTTCAGGGCGATGCGGTTATTGTAGAAGCGTTTGAAGATGCTCGACATGTTAATGTCCTCCCGTCAGTTCGCGAATTCTGGAAGCGATCACTTCGATATCGTCGCCCTGAAGCGGGCGCGGGTCGATATCGAAATAACCCTGCTTCACCCCGTAGTCGCGCGTATATATGGCGATCTCCCCGCGCTGCAGGCCCTCGGCGACCCGTACGGCGGTCGTGCCCGATGCGGCGGGGTCGATGCTCACGCGCGCGCGGTAGATCGCCCTTCCGGCTTCGTCCTGGACGATCGACACCCGCACGCCCGGAATGTCGTTCAGCGGCATAAGCGATTGCAGCGCCGCCTTCTCCCGTTCGCTGTTGTCTTTTTTCGCGGCGTACTCGTCCAGCGCCTGCAGCAAGCCGAATACGGATTCCTTGCCGACCTTCATGCTTCGGCCGATGCCGTGCAACTGCGTTTTCAACCACCCGACATAGCGCCGCTTGCCGCCGACGATGCCGGAGGTCGGCCCCTCGATAGCCTTGGAGCCGCTGTAGATGGCCAGATCCGAGCACTGCACGTATTTCTGCAGATCCTCCTCCGCCGCAGCGTCCACGATAAGCGGAATTCCGCTGCGCCGGGCGACCTCCCAGGCTTCGTCGACCGAGATCATATTTTTCTGCACGCAATGGTGCGACTTGACGTACAGAATGGCCGCCGTGTTCGGACCGATCGCGTCCTCGATATGAAAGGCTTTGCCTTCGTTGGCGTAGCCGACCTCGATCAGCCGACCTCCGCCCAGATAGACCATCGTCTCGACCGGCGCCCCGTACTGGACGTTATGGCCTTTCAGCATGATCACTTCGTTCGCCGCGATCGGCTCCTGGTGCAGCCGCTCGCTCAGCCGCCGATTGCCCTTCGTCACGAGGGCCGCGACCGACAGCGCGATGCCGCTCGAAGCCGAGTTAACGACGACGGCCGCTTCGGAGCCGAGAATGCCCGAGATGTAATCGCCGGCCTTGTCGACGAGATCGGCGATCTCGACATATTGCTGGCCGCCGCGCTTCATCGCTTCCATGACCGTATCCGACGGAGCGGATACGCCGAGGATGCTCATCCGTCCGCTGGCGTTAATGACTCTTTTCAGACCGTACTTCGCATTCCATGAACTTGTCACCCGCTATCACTCCCCTAGGTTCGATAATCGTATGCGTGACTCGCTCTTCTCCTTCGGAGTCGACCAGCGCCGCTGTCTGGTTCTCCACCGCGAACAACGTCAGATTGGCGCGATCGCCGACCCGGATTCTTCCGAGCTCGGGTCTGCCGAGCCAGCTTGCGGGAAAAATCGTCACGGAAGCGATCGCCTCTTCCAGAGACCAGCCCAGAAGCAGAAACTTCGAGAGGACGTTGGCGAGACTGTAGACCGGTCCTTTCAGGCGGTTGCCGCGGTAGATGTCCGTGCTGACCGTGTGCGGACGAACGCCGGCTCTCGCGGCCGCCTCGGCGACTCTGAACGAGAAGCTGGCCGTGCCGTGTCCGACGTCCAGCTTCACGCCCCGTTTCAGCGCGTCCTTCAACTCCTGCAGCGGCTGGCCGTTGTCGCCGAACAGTCCGTTTCTCTTCCCGTGAAAACAATGCGTGAGGACATCCCCTTCGGCCAATAACGGGACGATGTCGCGGATGTCCGGCGGCCCCGAGCCGATATGGACCATCAGCGGAAGTCCCGTCTCGTCGGCCAGTTTTCGAGCCCTTCTCAGAGGCTCCAGCCCGTTTGCCCCGACGACGCTGCGGCTGATTCTCGCCTTAAGCCCGACGATCGCCTCCGGATGTTCGGAAGCGGCCTTCGCCGCGAGAGCGAAGTCGATCCACCCCAGCTCGGACAGCTCGTCGACTCGGGACAGGCCGATGCGCGAGACGTTCAGGAACGCGAGCAGTCGAGTCGCCGCGCGTTCGCCGTCGGCCAGCAGCTCTCCGATCCGGTCGGCTCCGCAGCTGCCCGCGTCCACAATCGTGGCGACTCCTTGCTTGACCCCGATCTCGTCGATGTCGTCTCCGTACGGGTCGAACTCCGGGAAGGCGTGCACATGCAGGTCGATCCAGCCGCCGGACACGTAAGTGCGGCCGCCGTAATCCAGCACGTCCCCCGTCGGGGCCGTGCGGGTTCCCGCCGGAGAGAGATCCGCGATAACGCCGGCGTCGACGACGATGTCGACGAGCGTGTCGTCCGGCAGCTTCAGATTGCGCAAAGTCAGCTTTCGCAAGAGCGTTCACCCGATTCTGTCAGCATTTGATTTGATTTAAACATTATAACGTTATAATGTTCAAAAGGTCAATGACTGTCATGGATGTCCACGGATGGTTAGGTCACGGATGGGAAAAGTAAAAGGGACGAGAGACATAGGGAGGTTGGCATTCGCATGAACAGATGGGCTATTCTCGCCCTTATCGTCGTGCTTGCGGCGTGCGGCAACAGGGGCTTTCAGGCGAAGGAGCAGGCGAAGCGCTCCGACGACCGATCTCAGCATCAGCTGAGCGCGACTAATACGAAGATTCCGGCGAACAAGTACGTCGTGAAGAGCGGCGAATCCGTCCAGGATATCGCCAACCGCCACCATGTAAGTCTCGAGGATCTGCTCCGGGCCAACCCCGATCTTCAACGGCTAGTCGGAGGCGGAGACAGCGGCGGGGGCGGCGGCGCAGGCGACGGGATCCCCGGCCGTGACGAACAGGGACAGCCGGGAGCGCCGCAGTCTCCGATCGGCGTCCCGGACGGGCGGCTGAACGATCCGCTGCCGAAGGACAAGGAAGTGACGATCCCTTCGAACGAAGCGCTGACCGGGTACGAGCTGGACGTGCTGAACCTGACCAATGCGGAACGAAGGAAGGCCGGGCTGCAGCCGTTCTCCGGAAACGATACGAACTTGAACCGCTCCGCCCGGGCGAAGGCTCAGGACATGGCGGTCAACAATTACTTCTCGCACACTTCTCCCACTTACGGCGACCCGTTCGCCATGATGCGCAGCTTCGGCGTACAGTATCAAGCCGCGGGGGAGAACATCGCCAAGGGCCAGCCGAGCCCGGAGCAGGTCGTTCAGGCCTGGATGAACTCGCCGGGTCACCGCGCCAATATTTTGAACGAAGCCTACACCCACATGGGCGTCGGTTATGTTGCCAATGAAGGCCAGCCTTGCTGGACACAGCAGTTCGTCGCGAAATAAGCCCGGCTTCGGCCGGCCGTCCCAAGCCCGGCTGCAGGCAGGGACGGCCTCCGGACGGCTCCGTCTTATTCCACAAGCATCTCCATGAGATGACGGGCGCTCTTCGAGAGGTGGCGGTGGCGAAGCCAGATGACGCCGATCTCGCTCTCGAGGCGAACGTTGCCGATCGCGATCTGCACGACATTCGGCGGAGCGAAGGCGTTCATGACCGACTTCGGAAGGATGGCCGCCCCGATCCCGGCGGCGACGAGAGAGATCGCGATGGCGACGCTGGAGCACTCGCTGACGATTCGCGGCTCCAGGCCCAACTGCTTGAACTCGTGAAACACCTGATTGTGCATGCCAGTCGTCCTGTCCGTCTTCAGAGTCAGGAACGGGAACTGCGCGAGCTCCTCCAACGTCATCGACGTCTTCCCGGCCGGAAGCCACTGCGCCGGGAGCAGCGCGACGAAAGGATCGGAAGGCAGCGGAAGCATCGAATAGTGTTGGGATTGGAAGTCGGACTGGAACGGAAGTCGGGTGACGATAAATTCGAGCTCCCGGTTCTCAAGCAGCTCCCCGAGCAGGAAGTGATCGCCCTCCTGGATTTTGAAGGTCACCTGAGGATATTTCTCCGTAAATCGGCGGAGAACCGGAGGGAGCAGCGAGACGCACGATACGACCGCGCCGATCGACAGAACGCCCTGTACGCCCTCTCCGAGCTCCTGCACGTAGGTGATCGTATCTTCGAACTGCTTCATCAGCGCGATGGCCCGATCTCTCAGCATCTCCCCGGCCTGGGTTAGCTGAAGCCGCTTGCCGTTGCGATCGAACAGCACGACGCCAAGCTCCTGCTCCATCTGCTTGAGCTGGCGGCTGAGCGGAGGCTGCTCCATGTTCAGCTGCTTGGCCGCCCGGGTAATCTGTCCTTCGTGCGCGATCGCGAGAAAGTAACGAAGCTGCCGCATATCCATGTAAACCGCCTCCATACCTGAAAGGTATACATTACCGACAAAACAGATATTATCAATATACATCCCGCTCTGGTATCATTCAATTATAAAGCGCTCGCATAATAAGGAGGAGAAGAAGCGGACATGGCCCACAACATCGCGGTAGAGCGGACGACCGCCCCCAAGAAGAAACCCGAAGCTTCGTCGCTCGTCTTCGGCAAGCAGTTCACGGATCATATGTTTATCATGGAATATACGGAAGGCCAAGGCTGGCACGATATGAGAATCGTACCTTACCAGCCGATCTCGCTCGATCCGGCCGCCAAAGTGTTTCACTACGGCCAGACCGTCTTCGAGGGCATGAAGGCCTACAAGACGCCGGGGGGATCGGCGCTGCTGTTCCGGCCCTTCAAAAATTTGCAGAGGCTGAACCGCTCCAACGCCCGTCTCAGCATTCCGCCGGTCGACGAGGATCTGGCGATGGCCGCGCTGAAGAAGCTGCTGGAGATCGACGAGGACTGGATTCCGACAGACGAGGGCACTTCGCTGTACATTCGCCCGTTCATCATCTCGACCGAGGCGACGTTGGGCGTATCCCCTTCGGAGAGCTATTATTTCATCATTATTTTGTCCCCGGTAGGCTCTTATTACGCCGAAGGGATTAACCCGGTCACGATCTATGTGGAGTCGGAATACGTCCGCGCGGTGCCGGGCGGCGTCGGCAACGCCAAAACCGGGGGCAACTACGCGGCAGGGCTTAAAGCGCAAGAGGAGGCATCCGGCAAAGGGTATTCGCAGGTGCTGTGGCTGGACGGCGTGCACCGCAAATATATCGAAGAGGTCGGCAGCATGAACGTCTTCTTCAAGATCGCCGGCAAAGTCGTCACCCCCGCGCTGAACGGAAGCATTCTGGACGGAGTAACGCGGGATTCCGTCCTTCAAGTGCTGAAGCATTGGGGGATCGACGTCGAGGAGCGCGCAGTTTCGATCGACGAGCTGGTCGAGGCTTATCGGAAGGGAACGCTGGAGGAAGCGTTCGGCACGGGCACGGCGGCCGTCATCTCTCCGATCGGTGAGTTGAACTGGCGGGGCGACAAGCTGACGTTGAACGGTGGGCGCACCGGACCGCTGTCCGCCCGAGTGTACGACTTCATGACGGGGATCCAGAGGGGAACGGTCGAGGATCCGTTCGGATGGATCGTCCGGCTGGAATCGGCGGTTAATCGATAAATCTCTTGAAATCATTGCGACTATAGACTTATAATTAATAGTGATGCACGACGTAAATAGGCGGAGATGTTCAATTTTACTAGTTAAATATACATCGAGGAGACGCATACAGGAAACGGCAAACCTTTCGAAAGATAGGGACGCAAAGCTATGGGCCTAAAGAACTTCCCAGTTCAACGGCTGCCAGGCCGCCGAATGGAGCGTTAAGGCACTTTCCCATTCGGGAGAGTGTCTTTTTTGTTGTCGCGAGGTGTGAAGCTTGAACAAGCATATTTCCGAATCCGAATTGAGACAGTTGATTCGCCGGCTGGATATCGGCGGCGAAGACGGGGAGGGGGAGCCGGAGACGGCGCCCGCACCGGACGAACGGGAGGAGGGGGGGCGCTCTCCCGGACAGGACGGCACGATTCGGGTTCGCAATCAGCAAATCTATGTGCAGAATCCCGGGCCCGGAGGCGAGTATGCCGTTATCTACCCGATGAGCCCGGTGCGGCTGTTCGTCAACGGCGAGGAAGTGGCCTGGGAAGCCCAAGTGCGGGCCGAGGACAAAATGACGTGGGGCATCGAGGAGCAGCCTCTATTCGAGATTACGATTACCGAGGACAAGCTGCAGGCCCATCTGCGCCTGTTCGCGAAAGAGCGTTATGCGGCCAGACTGGTCGATGCCGGCCCCGACCGGAGAGTGATCGTCCGGGCGGAGGACGACGAGAGCATCGTTCTGAAAACTGTCCAGTTAGCCGACGTGGTGGCGAGGCTCGAGGAGATGTCGATCAAGTCCCGCATCGAATTCGGCGCCATTCAGAGGGAGCTGCTGAACCCGACCTTCGAGCCTGTCGTCGTGGCCAGCGGCAAGCCGTCGGTAGAGGGCGAGGACGCCCGGCTGGAAATTTATTTCGATCAGCAGGTGAGGAGCGAGTTTTTCGAAGCCGACGGAGTGATCGACTTTCGCAACCACCTTCGGATTCCGACCGTCCAGAAGGGCGATCTGATGGCCCGGAAAATTCCGATGGTGGACGGAACCGCCGGGTACGACGTGTTGGGCAACATTACGCTGCCGCAGCCTCCCAAGGATCTGTTTATTCTGACGAAGCCCAGCGTCGAGCTGACCCCGGACGGCCAGGTCATCGCGAGGAAGCAGGGGAGGCCCAGAATAACCGGGGGGAAGATCAAGACGTTCGACGTCTCCACTTCGTACGTCGTCTCGGGCAACGTAGATATTTCGACCGGCAATATCGTGTTTTCCGGAGACGTGATCGTCTGCGGGGACGTCACCGACAACATGATCGTCGAATCGCTCGGCAACGTGTACGTCTACGGTCATGTGTTCAATTCGACGATCACGGCCACTGGCAGCATCAATGTTCGCGGCAATGTCATTTCCAGTCGGCTGTATTCCGGTTACTTCGGCGTCTTGTTCAATCGTCTCTATCATACGTCCAAGCAGCTTTGCGACTGGATAGAGAAGCTGCTCGCGGCGTCCGGGACGCTAGAGGGGGCGCTCGAGGCGAAGCGGCAGCCGGTGCGCTTCGGCCAGATTGTGCAGCTTCTCCTCGAGACGAAGATGAGGGAGATCGTTCCGCTGATCAAGGAGCTGCAGTTCGTCATCACCAACATTCGCAACATCCGGCAGACGGAGTACGAGAAGCTGAAGGAAATTTCCGAAGTGTTCACGATGCCGACGAAGCTGATCGAGACGGCTACCCGCGAGTTCGTCCAGGGATTTCTCGCGCTGCTTCAGGACACTCACGGGGATGTGGCCCGAATGCAGGAGGAGCAAGTGGAGATCAGCATCAACCAATGCCAGGGCAGCGAATTGAAGTCGAACGGAGACATCGTCATTCACCGCGACGGCGTGCTGCTGTGCGAGCTGTATTCCGCCCGGAACATCGTCTTCCTGTCAGAACAGGCGATATGCCGGGGTTCTCGGCTCGACGCCGGCGACAGCATCAAGGCGATGACCGTCGGCGGCCAGACCGGGGCCAACTCGGTGCTGAAAGCAAGGCGAAAGGTTCAGGTGAATAAAATGTATTCCGGGCGAGTCTGCGTCGGAAAGTACTGCAAGGACATTTTCGAGCCGGTCGGGCGCACGGTATTCGATGTTCAGGCCTTGAAGAGGCACATCTAAACGGTCGACCCTAAGCGCAACATAAAGATTAGCATGGTGGGATGAACATGGGTTCGAGTCAACTAAAGGGATATATCGGGATGCGAGTCAATCGCAACATCTACAACGACAGCGGCACGCTGGTCGTTCCCGTCTCGCGGGTGCTGACGGATCGCGATGTCCGGCTGCTGGCCAGACAGGGCGTCGCTCTCAGCGAGCAGGATGTGGAGGCGGTGTCGATCGTTCATCTGATCGATTCGGCGATTTGGGAAGTCCGGGAAATGTTCGAATGCGCGAAGCGGACCGAACGAATTCCGTTCGCCCGCGTTCGCGATAAGCTTGTCCCTCTCATTCTGGAGCTGAGCAACCATCCGAATTTGAATCGGATCTTCCATTACCTGGAGGTTCATGACGAGTACGTCTATCGGCACAGCATAGGCGTAGCGCTGCTGTCGAGACTGATCGGCAAATCCCGGGGGATCGGCGAGCCGCAGCTGACGGAGCTGACGATCGCAGGGTTTCTCCACGATATCGGCAAGTCCAGGGTCCCGGCGGCGATATTGAACAAGCCGGGGCGTCTGACGGAAGAGGAATTCAGAATCGTGAAGGAGCATACGGTGTTCGGCTTCGAAATCCTGAGGCAGTCGGAAGGGGTTCCCGTGCGCCACGCTTATGTGGCGCTGCAGCATCACGAGCGAGAGGACGGGAGCGGCTATCCATTCGGTCTGCGCGGAGACGGGATCGACGTCTTCAGCAAGATCGTCGCGGTCGCCGATGTCTTCCATGCGATGATGTCCAAAAGGGTGTACAAGAGCCCGCTGCCGCTCTGCCAGGTGCTGAAGGAGCTGGCGGACAACGTCTACGGGACTCTTGAGCCAGGGATTACGCTCAGCTTCCTGAAGCGGATCATGGACATGCTGATCGGCAACCAGATCGTGCTGACGGACGGCCGCGAAGGCCGGATCGTCATGGTGAGCGCAAGCGACCCCGTCCGGCCCGTCGTCGAGGTGAACGGGCAATATATCGACCTGAGCAAGGAGCCGGCTACCGCTCTGGAAAGAATCGTATAGACCGGCGTCAGAGCTTCAGCCACCAGACGCCGGCGCATTCGGGCAATCGGGCGAGCCGGTCGGCGGCTACCCGGTCGCCCAACTCGTCTCCGAAGAAGAAGCGGGCCAGCCGTTCGGCTTGCGCCGCATCGTCGAACTCGTAGTCCGTACGGATCCAGCGATAGGAGAATCCGTAATCCGAGGTCAGCTTCCGATAATACGGCTGCAGCAGCGCCGGCGGAGCCGGGCTTTCGCATCCGGTGCCCATCGTCTCGAAGAGGACGACCGCGCCTCCCGGCCGAAGCGCCCGCTTAATCTCTGCGATAATCCGTTCCAGATTCCGTTCCCAGCCGGGAACGTCCGCGGCGGTCAGATAGCAGACGCTCCAGCCCGAGACGACCAGATCCGCGCTGCCGTCGGGGACCGGGAGCTCCCGGTGATCGGCGACGCGCACGGACCAATTGGCGAGGCCGGTGGCCCGGAGGCGATGCTCCGTCACTCGGAGCATCGCCTCCGAGGCGTCCAGGGAGATCAAAGACTTGGCCAGGGGGGCGAGAACGGCGGACAGTCTGCCCGTCCCGGCGCCCATGTCGACAATATCCAAACCCCGGACCGGGACAATCTCTTCGATAACGGGCAGCAGATTCGGCTGCCTGGCGATCATCTCGTGATACTGCTCGGCTTCTTCCCGATAGATGGCGTCATGATTCGGCATCGTTGGACCCCTCCTTATAGGCGTGCAAAATGTAAAGGCGTTCATTCAGACGGCGGGCATCGGCGAAGTACCCGTTCTCCTCGAACCAGCCGGTCAAGCTTCGGGAGGCTGGCGGATCTATGAGGCCGGCGATGGCGATTCGTCCCGAAGGCTTCAGCACCCGGTTCATCTCCTCCAGCGCGAGCCGCTGCTGTCCGTCCGCCAGGTGGTGGAAAGCAAAGCTGGAGACGACGAAATCGAACTGCTCCCGCAAATAGGGAAGCGCAAGGAAGTTGCCGGGCCTCGTCTCCATGTCCGGATGCTTCGCCTGGCATAGACGCAGCATCTCGCGTGACTGGTCGACGCCGGACATCGCGCATCCGCGCGCCAGAAATTTGCCGGCCAGATTGCCCGTTCCCGTCCCGATGTCGAGCCCTCTCTCCCCCCGGACAGGTTCGATCAGACGGACGATTCTCTCCAGCGCCTCCTCGTAGTCGGCATAGTCTCCTTCGCTGGCGGTCACCCGCTCGTCGTGGGTCGGAGCCAGCCGGTTGTAATCCCATCGATCTCTCCAATCGGCGCGCAGCTTCCTGAGCTGCTTCGAGGCGCTGGCCAGTCCGAAAATATGCTCGATCGGCAGCGTCCGCTCGCTCCTCAGCAGCTCGATCATGCGGTCGGTCGTTTCCACGATCTGCTTCAGCTGCAGCCACTCCGACATCAGAATCGATCGCTGCAGCTCCAGATAGTACTGGAGCTCCTCCATATCGTCGTCCGCCCATTTTTCCAACGCCTGCTTGATATCGGACACGGACATGCCCGCCTCTCTCAAGGACACGATCGTCTGAAGCCGCCACAGATCCGGCTCTGCGAACGTGCGGTACCGGTTGGACGCCTGCTTGGCAGGGGAGAGCAGCCCTTTTTTCTCGTAAAAGCGTATGGCCCTCGGAGTGACGCCCAGCTTGTCCGCCGCTTCTTTAATGTTCATACCCGATTTCCCCCTTCGCATCTATTCTAAACGTTGTCCCAGCGTCAAAGTAAAGAGGTCGTCTCGCCTCGTCGCGTCTTTTGCGCCCGATTGTCACTTTTTATGTGACGGAAGAGAGGACTTCGATCCCTTACCTCCAAAATCATCCAAAAATATAATAGGGAGGAAAGTTCATTATGGAGGCAAGGGAGCGATCAAAGGGAATGGGCAATTCAACGATTGCGCTCGTAACCGGCGGCAATCAAGGCATCGGCTTCGAGATCTGCCGTCAGCTGGGGCGGCGGGGGATTACGGTCATCGTCGGAGCCAGGGATCCGGGCAAAGGCGAGCGGGCGGCGGACAAGCTGGCCGGGGAGGGAATCGAGGCGCATGCGGTCAGGCTGGACGTGACCGAACAGAATTCTGTGGACCGCGTCCGGGATCACGTGGCGGCCTCCTACGGCAAGCTGGACATTCTGGTCAACAACGCAGGCATTTTTCTCCCGGAAGGGCTGCCGAGCGAAGCAGACGTCGATCGGCTGAAGGAGGTGTACGAGACGAACTTCTTCGGCGCGTTCCGGGTGACGAAAGCGATGCTTTCCCTGCTCCGCAAGTCGGAGGCCGGACGGATCGTGAACATGTCGAGTTCCCTGGGCTCTCTGAGCCTGAACAGCGACCCGGAATTCGAGCTGGGTTCGTTCCTTGCGCTGGGCTACAACTCCTCGAAGACGGCGGTAAATGCGCTTACGGTATTCTTAGCCAACGAGCTGCGGGGCACGAAGATCGTCGTCAGCTCGGCCGATCCGGGCTACTGCGCGACGAACATGACGCAGTATGCCGGAAGCCGTTCGCCGGAGGAAGGCGCCAGGACGGCGGTCAGACTGGCGACGCTGCCGGACGGGGAGCCTTCCGGAGGCTTCTTCGACGACCGGGGCAGGGTTGCCTGGTAAACGAGAGGCTTCGTCTTGCGCGAATCCGCGGCGGCGTGTATCGTAACGTTAACGAACGGTTGCAAGCGCAGGGAGGCAGAGGAGGATCAACGTTAACGTTTCGCTCGCCGTATTGGCGATGGCGGCAGCTCTTGCGGCCGCGCTCTCGATCGTGTGGACAAGCTGGCGGAACGGCATCTCGCCGATGCCGTCGTCTCTTCGAGTAAGGCAAGCGGTGGCGGCCGAGGTGAATCGGATCGGCGGCGGTTTGCTTGTGGAAGCGGGATCGGGCTGGGGGACGCTTGGCGTCCATCTCGCCAAACACTGCCCGGGCTGGCAGGTGGCAGGGGTGGAGAACTCGCCGGTCCCGCTTGCGGTGTCCCGGCTCGCGGCAAGGGTTCTGTTCCGGGGGCGGGAAGGGGAGCCCCCCGTCGTCTTCCGCAGGGGAGATCTGTACGGCTTCCCCTACCGGGAAGCCGGCGCCGTCGTCTGCTATCTGTATCCGGGGGCAATGAAGCGTCTCGGGCCGCTGCTGGCGGAGCAGCTAAGTTCCGGCTCCCTCGTCGTCAGCGTCTGCTTCGCGCTGCCCGGGTGGCAGCCGGAGCGGATCGTCACGTGCCGGGACATGTACCGGACCCGAATTTACGTCTATCGAAAATAGAGCAAGAAGCCGTTCCTCGGACCGAATCGGTCGCGAAGAAGAGGGCTTCTTGCTCTATTTTTCGCTATTTGATGGCCGAGGCGTTATACTCGCCGGAGTCGATCATCTCTTCCACCGTCACGAGGTCGTAGCCTTCGGCCCGCAGGTCTTCGATTATTTTCGGCAGCAGCTTCACCGTATGCTCGAGGGCGTTCTTGCGTCCTCCGAACGAATGCATCAGAATAATTCCGCCGTCCCGGGTATGGCTCATCACGTTCTCGTACATGTCCTCTACGGAGGTGCCGGCCCAGTCCTTCGTGTCGACGGTCCAGGCGACATGCTTCATACGGCTTTCGTGAATCGTCGCCAGCGCCTCCTTCGACAGCGCCCCGTAAGGTGCCCGGGCCAATCGCGGAGATGCGCCGGTCGCTTCTTCGATGATCCGCTGGGCCCTGTCGAGCTGCTCGGCTCTCGCCTTGGACGACAGCTTCGTCAGATCGCCGTGGGACCAGGAATGATTGCCGACGGCATGGCCTTCATCGACGATACGCTTGGCCGTTTCCGGGAATTTCTTCACTTGGGTGCCGACGAGAAAGAAAGTCGCTTTCACGTCGTACTTCTTCAGAATATCGAGAATTTCTACCGTATAGTTGTTGTCCGGACCGTCATCGAACGTCAAGGCGACGCGAGGACGACGCTCGGCTTCGTCCGCCGGCTTGGCAGTGGGGGACGCGGGTCCTCGGTCCGGCTTCGAAGGGTGAACCGCCGTCTCGGTCTCCGGCAGAGCGTCCGAAGGGTGAACCGCCGTCTCGGTCTCCGGCAGAGCGTCCGAAGGATGAACCGCCGTCTCGGCCTCCGGCAGAGCGCCCGAAGGGCGAGCCCCCGCCAGCGCTGCCTTCTCCTCAGCCGATTCCGCGTCCGTCTCCTCAGCGGGCTCCGCGTCCGGCGCGTTCGCCGAAGCTTCGTCCGGGCCGACTCCCGTCATTCCGGCAATCTGCCATTCCCGGAGCAGAGTGCACCCGGTCAGCGCCGCCGACAGCATCACGATACAGAGCGCGCTAAGGCAAGCACGCCCGAAGGTTAATCTTTTTCCCCACATGGCCTGATCCTCCAAAACTTCCTCTTCCCAACCAGAAAAGAGAGGCGCTCGGGGATGATCGGCGCGGCAGAGATCCCCATCCCCGGCCGCGCCGACCGATTTCGCAGTCCGTTCTTTTTGGTCATCTAATTAGACGTAGTCGAGGGAAAAAAGTTAGGGGTTCCGGTGCGGCTTTTAAAACTTTTTGTCGGACGGCTTGTTTCACGGACGGCGGTCAGAAGAACGTGCGGAACAGCTTCCTCTTTCTCTCCGGAAGCGCCGCAGACTTCGGGGCGGACTGCGAGGCGGAAGGCAAGGCAGGGTGCGCGGCGGTCAAACGCATCTCCTCGCCTCTGGCCGTCTCGACCATCGCCGCCGCCCGGCTCTGCAGCGCCTCGACGGCGGCAGACAGCCGGGCCACGATGCGGCGAAGCTCGTCGAGCTCGGTCCGGTGCTGGCGCACCTGAGCGGAGACGACCTCGTCGGCCTTCTGGTCCAGGATGCGCTCGATCTCGACCATGCGCGCGAGCAGTTCCTTCTTGTCGTCCGCCGTTACGCCTGAAGAAGAGGAGGGGGGCGCTTCGGCCGCGACCGCATGGGGAACCGGCCATAAGCTACTCGATGTACGCTCTGCAAGCCTCGGCGCTTCGGCCGCGGCGGCATGGTGAACCGGAGCGGGGGCGGCGGGAAGGGAAATCTGCTCCAGCGTCTGTCCCCGTTCGATCTCGCTCTGGATATATTGGAGCAGGCCGAATTCGCGCTGGGAGAACACGTAGTGTCCCAGCGGGTCCTTACGGAAGGAAGAGGGGTAGTGGGACGCCCAGCGTTTGACGGTCGTCTGGCTGACTCCGAGCCGTTCCGAAGCTTCTCTCGTTTTCAGGTTTCGCATTTGCGCTCACTCCATTCGCAAAGTTCTTTGTCTACCCTATTCGAGACGCGTTTCCGTCCCCCTGCGAGGACGACAAAGGTAGTGGCGATTCGGCAAACAAAGTGCAAAATCGATGCCCATCATAGGGCTGGCGAATCGTGGTACAATAGGGAGACGGCAATGAGCATTTCGATTGGAGAGGAGCTTAACGAATATGACAAAGCTGACCGTCGCTGCGGCGCAATACGGTTTGACCGATATACGGAACGAGGAGCAGTTCTGGACGAGGCTCGCGGACAAGACGAGAGACGCGGCGGAGCGAGGAGCGGAGCTGATCGTGTTTCCCGAGTATACGACGACGCACTTGCTCAGCTTGGAGCCGCCGATGTCGCACGAGGAAGCCTGCGCGTACTTGGATCGGAGGACGGGCGAGTACATGCGTTTTTTTGGCGCGCTGAGCCGAGAGACCGGCATCGCGATTCTGGCGGGGACGCATGTGTGCAAGGGAAACGGCGAGAAGGAAGGCGCCGGCCTGTCGGATCTGGATGGCGAGGGTGCTGGCGCCGGCGCCGGAGAGGTTATGGACGATGGTCCGCGGGGCTTCGTTAATCGGGCGTTCCTCTTCTTTCCCGACGGCCGGGTAGAGGGGCAGAGCAAGATTCATCTTACGCCCGAGGAGCAGAGGCACTGGCCGCTTGCCCCGGGAACCGGACTGAACGTCTTCGATACGCCCTGGGGGAAAACGGCCATCCTGATCTGCTACGACGTCGAATTTCCGGAACTGGCGAGAGCGGCGGCGCTGCAAGGCGCGGAGACGATTCTGTGTCCGTCCTATACCGATAGCGCGTTCGGCTATTATCGGGTTCGACACTGCTCCCAGGCGCGGGCCGTCGAGAATCAGCTCTTCGTCGTGCTGAGCGGGCTGGTCGGCGCGTTGTCCGAGGAGCGTCCGCAGGTGGATGCCGGGTACAGCCAGGCGGGAGCTTTCGCGCCGTGCGATTATCCGTTCGTGCCAGACGGCGTGCTCGCTGCCGGGGAGACGAATGTCGACGCATCCGTTATCGCCGAGCTGGATTACGATCTGCTGCGCGAGAACCGCACCCGCGGCGGAGTGGCGCCTTTCTACGACCGCAAACCGGACGTTTACGAGCGCGAGCTGAGCAAGGGAGGCCTCTAGCAGATCGCATCTCCTTGCGCCCATGTTTTCGTTCAGAACCGTCGCGACCGATGCCGCGCGAGAGCTGTTGTGCGATTTTTTCGTGCCAAACGCATGCTGCAGTCGACAGTGCCGGTTCCGCGATTTCCTACTCCTCCGGCATTTCCGGAGGAAACCAGAGCGTGCGCAGGTTGACCCAGCCTTGGGAGTTGAAGGTGACGCCGCGGACTGTGGGAAGATAGGCGGTCGGCAGAGGTTTCTCCGACAGGATGTGAAGCTGCCGCTCCCGGATCAGCATCGCCTCGATCCGGTTCAGGCTGCGAAGCCGGGCTTCGGGCTGAGGCTCCCTGAGCGCCCGGGACAACCATTGTTCGATGTCGATTCGCGAATGCGCGTCGACATGCTCGGCCATAGTCCGGTACAGATCGCAGAGCCGCAGCTCCTCGTCCCGGTCCCGCAGCAGCGAGAACAGAATCAGATCGGACTCCAGCCGAATCTCGCCCTTGAACTCCTCGGGCGAGACGGCGGCAACCTCGCAGTTGAATCCGAATCCCCCTAGCGTGCGGGCGAGCGCTTCGGCATCTGCCTTGTACGGCAGTATCGTCGCAATCCTCAGGCTCACCGGAGCACGCCCGGACAACGCCGGCGGGAGCTCCGCGCCTCCAGTATCCGCGCCTCCCGGCCCCGCCGGGCCACCGTTCTCCGTTCCCTCTGCGTCTACCGTGCCCCTCGAAACTTCCGCCGCCTGCGTACCTTGGGCGGGTTCCGCTTTTTCCACCGGCACATCGGCAAGATCGGCAAGATCGGCATTTCCGCCGAGGCCGTCCAGACAGCGAAACAGAAACTCCCGAAGCGCCGGATCACGAAGAGGTCCGGTCTTTTTCGTATTGCACGTAATGAATTTGCGAACGGTCGTCTCCGAGTGGATTCGGCTCCATCCGGCGCCTCCGGCGGCCGCGTTCGGAATGACGTGGAACGGGGAAACCTGCTCGGCCGCGGCGCTCTCCCCTCCGTTATCGCCCGGAAGCTCCGCTTCCTCCGCCGTCGCCGCCCAAGGAACGTGCACGATCTCGACCCGATCGAGATGGGCTCTCCCCTGATAATACGGGCCGAACGCCTCCATCGCGCAGATCGACTCGTTCATCTGCGTCACCTTGAACGGCCCCGTTCCGACAGGCTCGGTGCCGAAGCGGTAGCTTCCGAGCTGGTTCAAATCCTTCGGAACGATCGCCGCCCGGCTCGTGCACAGGAAGGGCAGGAACAGCTCGTTCGGCTCCTCCAGCTCGAAGCGGACGACCGTCGGATTCAGAGCGCGCACCGACTTGATCTGCTTGTAAATAAAGCTGTACAGCGTCCGGCGAGGCGACCGCACCAGCCGCTCGAAGCTGTAGACGACATCTTCGGCGCCGAGCACCTTGCCGTGATGAAACAGCACTTCCTTGCGCAGATAGAACGTCCAGCGCGTGCGCGTCTCGTCCGCCTCCCAGGCATGGGCGATGCCCGGCTTGATGGCGTCGTCCTCGTCCGAACGGCGCACCAGTCCGTCGAATACGTGACTGGCGACGAACGACTCGGCGAGCAGGTTCATATACAGCGGATCGACCGTATGCAGCGGCTGGCGAATCGGGATGCGGAGCGTATCGATTTGCCGGTCCTTGCTCGTCTCGACGTGGTGTCCGAAGTAGGAGAGCAGTCGGCCCTGCAGATGCTCCTGAAGAGCGGAGGAGTGCCGATGGATCTTGATCTGGCTTATCGCGCGCGCGACGTCCTTGCGGTTGATCGCCTGCAGCATCGCCTGCGCGGCGATATCCTCCGCCTGCGCCAGAAAGCTTAGCGTCGAACGGCGGCCTCTTCCCCGGGACGACGCCCAGGCGACCCACCCGTTGCGGCTCATCGCGCGGACGACATTAGCGGCGTTGCGCGGAGTGCAGTCGAGCAGCCTGGCGATCTCGTCCAGCGTCGTCGGCTCCGCGCCGGCCCCTCCCAGCCGCGAATGCAGCAGCAGAAATTGTTGATGCAGCTTCATCGGTCGCCTCTCCTCTCTTGCTCGTTTTCCCGGAACCCGTCCGCATCCGCTAAAATAGGAAATTTACCAACGATTAGTTTCTATTTATCTTCCTATTTTAACACCTACAATAGGCATTAGAAACCCATGAAACGGAGGAATCGTCTTGCTCGCGACCCGGAAATCGGATATCGGCAGCTCTTTGCTCGCGCTGGTCGGCGCCTTCGCGCTGGCCGCCGTCAGTCAATATTTGTTTTACGACCACGCGCCCGGATTTTCCTATCCGCTGTTTATTGCGCTTCTGTATGTCTACTTGTTCCACGACTGGAGAAAACAGCTGGCGAAGACGACGGGATTCGGCTGGTTTTTGCTTGCGGCGATTCTGCTTCTGTCTCTGACCTACGGGCTGTTCCGCAATCCGGTCTTCCAGGCGCTTAATTTTCTGGCGATTCCCGCTCTGATCTTTCTCCATCTGGCGATTGTGCGAGGAGCGAACCGGATCGCCTGGTGGGATGTCCGCATCGTCGGCGAGACGCTCCGCCACCTGATTCCTCTTAGTCTGCTTCAGATTCCGAGGGTGTTCCGCGTGTTAAAAGTCGTCCTGTTCAGACGGCTCGGCTCGGAGCGCAAAGCGACGGCGGGCAAAATCGCCGCAGGACTCGTGCTGGCCGTTCCGCTGCTGCTCGTCGTCATCCCTCTGTTGGCCTCGGCGGACGGCGCGTTTAACCGGCTGCTGAACGGCATCCCGGAGTGGATCAACCGCTTCTCCATGAGCGAGCTGTTCGGAAGACTGCTGTGGATCGCGGTCTTCGGCATCCTTTTCGCCATTTACTTCTGGAGCTTCGCGAAGCCGCCCCGGAGGAATCGGGCTGCGCGCGGCGCGGCCGCCGCCGAGTCTCCGAAGCCGCGAATCGATTCCGTCGTCCTGACGACCGTTCTGCTGGCGGTCAACGCGGTATACGTTCTGTTCGTCGCCATACAGTTCACCTATCTGTTCGGCGCCTGGGAAGGCGCGCTTCCGGACGGAACGACTTACGCGGAATATGCGCGCAGAGGCTTCGGCGAGCTGGCGGCGGTATCGGCGATCAACTTCGGGCTGCTGATCGCGGCTCTGACCTGCGGGGGAACGAGACCCGGGAGGGTGAACGCTCTGCTCTACGTGCTGGTCGGCTGCTCGGGCGTCATGCTGTACTCGGCCTACATCCGGCTGGCCATGTACGAGGAAGCCTACGGCTACACGTACATCCGCTTTCTGGTCTATGCGTTCATGATCTATCTGGCTTTCCTGCTGCTGGTCGCAGCGCTGCGCATCCGGACTCCGCTCGTGCCCTTGTCGAAGTGCTTTATCATTCTGAGCGTTGCGGCGTATACGTTGATCAATTACGTCGGCATGGACCGGCTGATCGCCGAGAACAACATCGCCCGCTTCGAGCAGACCGGCAAGATCGATCGGTCTTACTTGAACCGGTTGTCGGCGGACGCGATTCCTGTTCTGGCCAGGTTCGCGGAGGAGAGCGATGATGCGGAGATGACGAAGCTGCTGGCTGCCCGCCGCGACGAGCTGAACCGCGAAAGCCGGGATTGGCGCTCTTTTAACCTGTCGGTTTATTGGGCCAGGAAGGCCTTGCAGGAGATGAACCAGCCCTAGATCACCCCCTTCGGGGAAAAGGAGACGAGCCATTGAGCTGCATATCGGAGCTGCGGAAGGTTGTTGGGACGCGCCCGTCGAGTCTGGCCGGCGCTTGCGTGCTGGCGTTCGAAGACAGGGAGGCGCTTGCTGCTGCAAAGACGCATGGATTGCGGCCCGGCGGGGCGGAAGGAGGCATGATCGTCGATGTACGTGGAAATGTGTATAATGAGGACATCGAGCACGAGGAAGGATGAGAAGATGCTGGCGGTTACCGAATATAGCGTAGAGCTGGTGAAGGACCCTTTTCGGATTTTGTCCGGCAAGCGTTACGAATTCGTCATCGAGCTGGACCTCGACGAGGAGGACGAGCTGTACTCCCCGGGCGGGATCGAGATCAAGGCGGTCTACAAGGTGGACGAAGAGCAAGCGGCCGTCGTCAGCTACGGACTGTACGAGAAGTCGACAGGCCGATATCTCGACGCCGAGCTGGAGGACGAGGAGGAAGCGGCGCTGGCCGACTTCTGCAAGGCTCGCTACGCGGAGGCCGAGGAATAGCGGGTTGCGCCCGTCGCGGCAAGCGCAAGCCCTAGCCCGGCCGAGTCCGGTTAGAGCCTGCCCAGTGCGGTCCAACTGGAGCTGCAGCCGGGGCCGGATCGGGTGAGAACGCTTGGACGGCGCCGGATACGCCCCGGGCCGCCGTAAAGCCTCGAGGTCCCACCCGTTCGATCGGCGCTCGTCACTCGTCCAAAATTTCAAACACGAGCCCGCACGGAGAATCGTATCCACAGGTGGTCGCCATTCCGCGACCGCCTGCTTGCGCTGCAGTTTGATTGCTCTGCGGTCCCGGCGCTTCCGCTGCGTAATCCAGGGTCATAAGGCCACAATACGAGATTTTCTTCTGCGACATCCGGAAATTTAAGGTTATGTTCGTGTAGACGGGAACGTTCCTAAGCGGGTAAGATCGAAGCATGTGCACAGAAAATGGTAAAAGGGGAGGGCGGGGGCTCTGTCGTTCGTCATTCGTCTAAAGTGGTTTTTCCAGATGAGATGGAGGAGCTATGCGCTGGCTATCGGCTTAATGACCCTGGTGAGTCTGCTGTCGATGATTCCGCCTCGGCTCATCGGGAACAAGATCGACGTGATGGAGCAAGGGGCGCTGACGTCCGCCGAACTGAGCCGGACTGTGCTGCTGCTGGTCGGGCTTGCCCTAATCACTTACGTCCTCGTTTACATATGGATTACGACTTTGTTCGGCAATTCGGTATTGATCGAGAAGCTGCTTCGCTTTCGACTGCTTAAGCATTTGACCGCAATGCGGCCCTCGTTCTTCCAGCGCCACAGCACGGGGCAATTGATGGCGCTGGCGACCAACGACGTGCTGGCGATCGGACAGACTGCCGGTTACGGCGTCATGACGCTGGTCAATACGCTGGTCGGCATCTCGGTCGTCGTCGTGATGATGCTCAGCTTCATCAGCGCGAAGCTAATGATCGCCGCGCTGGTTCCGCTGCCGCTTCTCGTCGTGGTCATCAGCAAGCTTGGGGGCATCGTCCGCGAGAGGTTCACGGCGGCGCAGGAATCGTTCGGCCGCATGAACGACCATGTGCTGGAAGCGATCTCCGGCATTCGGGTCATTCGCTCTTACGTTCAGGAGAAGGCCGACCTGCAAGCCTTCGACCGGATGACGACGGACGTGATGGACAAGAACCGCAAGGTGGCGCTGCTGAACG
The DNA here is from genome assembly GCF_042654645.1 of Cohnella hongkongensis. Taxonomy (NCBI): domain Bacteria; kingdom Bacillati; phylum Bacillota; class Bacilli; order Caryophanales; family Paenibacillaceae; genus Cohnella; species Cohnella hongkongensis. The sequence continues at coordinate 276,849 of NZ_JBHSEP010000004.1, forward strand.
CGCTGTTCCACCCCCTGATTTCTCTGATCGTAGGAGCCAGTTACGCGATTGGAATCGGCTACGGCTCTTATCTGGTTTTTCGGGACGAAATCTCGCTGGGTCAGCTCGTCACCTTCAACATTTACTTGGGCATGCTGATCTGGCCGATGATCTCTTTCGGCGAGTTTATCAACGTGCTGCAGCGGGGCAGCGCTTCGGCGGGGAGGCTCGACGACGTGCTGACCGAGCAAGCGGACGTGCAGGACGCCGCCGATCCGCTCGAGCCGGACGTTCCCGAGTCGATCGAGCTGAAGGCGCTGTCATTCACGTATCCGACGGCCGCTGCCCCCAGCCTGATCCGCGTATCTCTGCGTCTGGAGCGGGGGCAGACACTGGGCGTCGTCGGCAAAACCGGAAGCGGCAAGAGCACCTTGCTGAAGCAGCTTCTGAGACAGTATCCGCTGTCTCCCGGGATGCTGTACGTGTCCGATCTTCCGGCGGAAAGCATCTCGCTCGACCGCATGAAGCAATGGATCGCTTACGTTCCGCAGGAGCACCTGCTGCTCTCCAAGACGATCCGCGACAACATCGCGCTCGGCAAGCCGGAAGCCGCGCCGGAAGAGATCGACCGAGCGGTTGAGATGGCTTCCTTCGCCGAAGATGTCGCCCAGCTGCCGCAAGGTCTGGAGACGCTGATCGGCGAGAACGGCGTCATGCTGTCCGGAGGGCAGAAGCAGCGGCTCTCCATCGCTCGCGCGCTGCTGACCGACGCCGAGATTTTGCTGCTGGACGATTCCTTGTCCGCGGTGGATGCCAGGACCGAAAGCCGCATCGTCGCCAACATCCGGCGGGAGCGAGTCGGCAAGACGACGCTGATAACGACGCACCGCCTGTCCGCCGTCAGTCATGCCGACTGGATCGTCGTTCTGGACGAAGGCCGGATTAAGGAAGAGGGCACTCACGAGCAATTGATGCTGCTGGGCGGCTGGTACCGGCAGCAATGGGACCGTCAGCAGATGGAGGCAGGCTTGGAGGACTGAACTGGACAAACAGGATCGGAGGTTCGTATGAAATCCCAACGGTCAACGGGGAGCAGGCTGCTCTCTTACGCATTCGTCTACAAATACCGGATCGTCGGGGCTTTGGCGATTCTGCTCTGTGCGGTAGGCGCGGAGTTGGGCGGCCCGTTCATTATCAAGACGATTATCGACGGGCACTTGACGCCGCCGCGCTCCGGCGACATCGATTCGGTGCTGGGGCTGCTCGGGCTGTATTTGGGCTTGATACTCGTATCGGGCCTGCTGAACTTCTCGCAGTCCTATCTGCTGCAATCTACGGCGCTTCGCATTATCAAGAACATCAGAATGGACGTCATGCGCCATATTCAGCGCATTCCTCTCCGCTATTTCGATAATACGCCGGCCGGTCAGATCGTGTCGCGCGTCGCCAACGATACGGAAGCGATCCGGGAGCTGTTCATGAGCTTCATGGCCACGTTTGTCGTCAGCTTCGCGCATCTGCTCGGCATTTATGCGGCCTTGTTCATTCTGGACGCTCGACTTGCCGTGTACACTTTGGCGCTTCCTCCCGTGTTTGCGGTAATTATGTACTTTCATTTGAAGTTCTCCAAGAAGTACGTATCGATTATGCGCGCGCGGCTCAGCGATATGAACGCGATGATCAACGAATCGATCGCCGTCATGCCGATTATCCAAGCCTTCCGCAGGGAGAAAGCGACGCTGGAGGAGTTCGATCGGCTGAACGAGGATCGCTATGTTGCGCAGGTCAAGCAGTTCCGCGTGTTCTCCCTGTCCTCGCGGAATATCGTCGGCACGATCGGCAGCCTCGTAACGGCGTTCGTCATCTGGCATTTCGGCAGCCTCTCGCTATCCGGCGCCGCCTTGTCGTTCGGGGTGCTGTACGCATTCATCGACTATCTGGGGCGGATCTTCAACCCGATCATCGGCATATTCGACCAGCTAATGAACGCTCAGCGGGCATTCGTCTCCGCCGATAAAGTGTTCGCCATTCTCGACATGGAGGGCAGGGAGGTCGAGGATGCTTCCGAAGCGGTTAGGCCGAAGGGCGAGGTGAAGTTCGAGAACGTCACCTTCGCGTACAACGGGGAGGACCACGTGCTGAAGAACATCTCCTTCGAGGCGCGTCAAGGAGAGACGGTGGCGCTCGTCGGGCATACGGGCTCGGGCAAAAGCTCGATCCTCAATTTGCTTCTGGGCTTCTACGAGCCGAGCTCGGGCAAGATTACGATCGACGGCGTCGACATTTCCGCGCTGTCCAAGCAGGAGCTCCGCAAGCATATGGGCATCGTGCTGCAGGATCCGTACTTGTTCGCCGGGGATATCAAGTTTAACGTCAGCTTGTACAACCCGGAAATTTCGCTGGATCAAGTGAAGCGGGCGCTGGCCGATGTCGGGGCGTCTTCGTTCGTCGAGCAGCTGCCCAGCGGATACGACGAACAGGTCGTTGAGCGGGGAAGCACGCTGTCCTCCGGCCAGCGGCAGCTGATCTCCTTCGCCCGGGCGCTGGCGTTTAATCCGTCCATCCTCATTCTCGACGAGGCGACCGCTAGCATCGACAGCGAGACGGAGGGCATGATCCAGCGGGCGCTGAAGGTCGTCAGCGAGGGGCGTACGACACTCGTCATCGCGCACCGGCTGTCCACGATCCGCGACGCCAGCCAGATTCTCGTCCTGCACCGCGGCGAGATCGTCGAGCGCGGCACCCACGACGAGCTGATGGCGCTCCGCGGTCGCTACTTCAAGATGTATCAGCTCCAGACGGGGGAGAAGACGTCCTTGCTGGCTAAAGCCTCACTCGGCTCCTGTCGGCAGTCTTCGGCCGGGGGCTCCATAAGTTAAAAGAAGACCGAGGCGCGAGTGAGCCGTCTAACGGTCCGGCAGGCCGCAGCAGAGGCGGGAGAGGCGCGTTCCGCGTTAGCCAAGACAAGTAGTTGTGCTAGCGGGACCGAAGAATGGTACACTAGAGGAGGAAGCACCCATTTTTGGCGCGAGCGCCTAGGAGGGAATACGAAGCATGAACGCATTTGAATGGTACAATCCGACCAAGCTGGTGTTCGGAGCGGACAAGGTCGGACAGTTGGGCGAATTGATCGAACCCTACGGAAAGCGGATCTTGCTCGTATACGGGGGAGGAAGCATCAAGAGGACCGGGCTGTACGACGAAGTGATGTTCGAGCTCCGGAATATCGGCGCGACGGTCCACGAGCTTTCCGGAGTCGAGCCGAACCCGCGCCTCTCCACGGTGAACCGGGGCATCGACATTTGCCGGGCGGAGGACATCGAGTTCATTCTCGCGGTCGGAGGCGGCAGCGTGTTGGATGCGTCGAAGGCGATCGCGGCCGGAGCCGTATACGACGGCGACGTATGGGACTTTACGATCCGCAAGGCGGTCATACAAGACGCGCTGCCGCTCGGGACCGTATTGACGCTTGCGGCTACGGGCTCGGAAATGAACGGCAACGCCGTCATCACCAATTGGGAGACCAAGCAGAAGAGGGGGCTCGGCAGCAAGCTGGTGTATCCCCGTTTTTCCATATTAGATCCGAAGCTGACGTACACCGTTCCGCGAGATCAGACGGTGAACGGAATCGTCGATATCATGTCGCACGTGTTCGAGCAGTATTTTACGCTGACGACCGACATTCCGCTGCAGGAGCGGCTTGCGGAGGCGGTTCTGCTGACTGTGATCGAGAACGGGGAGAAGGCGCTGGAGGACGGGACCGATTACGACGCCCGGGCGAACCTGCTGCTGGCCGGTACATATGCGCTGAACGGCACGCTTCCTAACGGAGTCACGACGGACTGGGCGACGCACGGCATCGAGCACGAAGTCAGCGCCATCTACGATATTGCGCACGGGGCGGGCCTGGCGATCCTGTTCCCGAACTGGATGAAATACGTGTACAAGGAGCGCGTTGGCAAATTCGTACAGTATGCGGTTCGGGTCTGGCAGGTCGATCCGACGGGCAAGAGCGACGACGAGATCGCGCTGGAAGGCATCGCGGCGACCCGGGCTTACTTTACGAGGATCGGCGCGCCCGCGACGCTTGGCGAAGTCGGCATTAACGACGAGCATTTGGAACGGATGGCGGACGAAGCGACGCGCTTCGGGCCGATCGGCTCGTTCAAGCTGCTGTCGCGGGACGATGTCCTGAATATCCTGAAGTCAAGTCTGTAAGTCCGAAACTGAAAAAAGAGGCGCCTGCTTGCCGGAATTCGGCGGAGGCGCCTCCTTGCGATGGAGGAACGGTTATGCCGCTGACACTAGAAGAGGTAATGGACCAGCTCGAGGAGATGGGATCCGAGCAGACGAAGAATACGTTTCTGAGGCACGGGGCCAGCGAGCCGTTGTTCGGCGTCAAGGTAGGCGATCTGAAGAAGCTCGTCAAGGACGTGAAGAAGGACCAGGCGCTCGCCCGAGCTCTCTATGAGACGGGGAACAGCGATGCGATGTACTTGGCGGGACTGACCGTCGATCCGCGCGCGGCGACCAAGGAGATGCTTCAGGAGTGGGCGCGGAAGGCCCGGTGGTACGCGACGGCGGAATATACGGTCGCCGGCGTGGCCGCCGAGAGCCCGTACGCCCTCGAGCTTGCCAGAGAATGGATAGAGTCGCCGGAGGAGACGATCGCCGCCTGCGGGTGGAGCACGTATGCCAATTACGTCTCGATTACGCCCGACGACCGGCTGAATCCGGACGAGATTCAGGCTTATTTGCACCGGATCGAACGGACGATCCATGACGAGCGCAACCGCGTCCGCTACACGATGAACGGCTTCGTCATCGCGGTCGGCTGCTACGTGTCGCCGCTTAGCGAGGAAGCGGAGCGCGTGGCCCGGCAGATCGGCAAGGTAAGCGTCGATGTCGGACAGACCGCATGCAAGGTGCCGCTGGCCGCCGACTATATCGTCAAGGTTCTGGAAGCGGGCAAAACCGGGCGCAAGAGAAAGACCTGCATCTGTTAGTCGTTAAAGCCCAACCGGGAGCTCTCCGGCCGGAGGCATACGGGACGGAAAAAAGATCGGATAATTCGCCAAAAGCCGAATAGATAAGAAGGAGAAAGCAGCATTTGTGTTGAATGCGTTTACAATACAAAGAGGCCGGAGGGTGTTTTTTCCATGCGACAGAGGCTTACGAATACCCCGATGATGTATGCCTTCGGGATGCTGGCGATGATGATCCCCAGCCAGGCGTTCAGCACGTTCTACAGTTATTTTTACGTGGATAAGCTGGGGCTGGGCATCGGTCTGGCGACGCTGGCGCGGACGATCTTCATGATCTGGGACGCAGTTAATCAGCCGCTGTTCGGGTATTGGTCCGATCGCACGAAGACGAAATACGGGCGAAGAAGGCCCTGGATTTACGGCGCGATTCCGTTCTTCATGCTGGCGTTCGTGATAGTATTCTCGCCTCCGGCGAACCTGTCGGAGACGGGGCTGTTCACCTGGTTTCTCATCGCCCTTATTTTCTATGAAGCGGTGGCGACCGTAATCTGGGTAAACTACGGCGCGCTGTTCGCCGAGCTGTTCCGGGGAGACCGCGTCCGCGCGAAAGCCTCCGCCGTGCAGCAGGGGTTCCAGATCGTCGCGCTGCTGATCGGGACGGCGCTGACGCCGATCCTGTTCGACGCGATGGGCTTCGGCAATATGGCCATCGTCTACGCGCTGACGTTCGCTTTGCTGATGATCGTCTGTCTGCGGTTCGTGAAGGAGGATCCGGAGGCGAGCAGGGCTCCGCAGCCGAAGCTGAAGGAGGCGTTCAAGGAGACGCTCGGCAACAAGCCGTTCTGGCTGGTGAACCTCGCCAATTCCTTCGCCCAGACCGTCAACGGCCTGCTCAGCGCCACCATTCCTTTTTACGCCAAATACGTGTTGAAAATTCCCGAGGCCCAGAATACGATTCTGCTCGCCTCCGTCTTCGTCTCCGTCATTCCTCTCGTCGGCGTCTGGTACTGGCTGCTGCGCCGCATGGATCCGGTGAAAGGCTGGAGACTGTCGTTCATCGCCTATGCGCTGTCCGTCATTCCGCTGTGGTTCGGCACCGACTTGATCAGCGGCTTGATCGCAGGGGTGATCGTCGGCTTCGGGCTGGCCGGCTTCCTCGTCTCGCCTCCGATGGTGAACAGCAACATTATCGATCTGGATGCGGAAAAGACGGGCAGCAGGCGGGAGGGCATCTATACGGCGGTCAGCGGTTTTATCGTGCGGTCGAGCGGACTGATCTCGGCGCTGGCCTTCCTGATCGTCGGAGTGATTTTCGGCTACGAGAGCGGGGACAATCCTGGTCCGAATCCGGAGATGACGTTCCGCTATCTGATCAGCGTCGTGCCTCTGGTGCTGCTTGCGTTCTCGATTGCCATTTCTTACTTCGTGAAAATAGAGAGGAAGCCTGCGAATGAGTCTTAAGCGTCTGGTGATCAATTGCGACGATTTCGGCCAGAGCGCGCCGATGAATGCCGCCATCATGCACCTGCTCGAGGAGCGGCGGGTGTCCTCGGCGACGATCATGGCCCCGGCTCCCGGCTTCGAGGAAGCGGCGGAGTGGTGCAGACGAAGAGGGCAGACGAACGTCGGGCTGCATTTGACGTTGACCAGCGAGTTCGACGCGATCCGTTGGACCAGTCTGACCGGACATCCCACGCTGCACGACGAAAGCGGCCATATGCACAAGACGGTTGAAGCCTTCGAGCGGCATGCCGATACCGGGGCTGTCATGAAGGAGTTGAAGGCCCAGTACGAGAAGGCGGTTCGCCACGGGCTGCGGCTGAGCCATGGCGACAATCATATGGGCAGTCTGTACGGCACCGCGACGGGCAGAAGCCATATCCCCCACGTGCTCAGGCTATGCGCCAGGTGGAGGCTGCCCTTCCGGATTTTTCGCAAAGTCCATCCGTCCGATCGTCTGCTCTCCGCGATTCCGGGAGTCGAACGGGCGGCGGCCAAGGCGTCGGCGCTGGCCGGGCTGCTGGGCGTGGCGATTCCCGATTATCTGCTGTCTCATGCGTTCCACGTGCAGGAGGGAGAGACTTACGAATCGTTCAAAAAGGAGCTGATCGGCAAGCTCTACGACTTGCCCGAAGGAATCAGCGAGACTTACATTCACCCGGCCGTGGAGGATGCCGGCATGCTCGAACGGGTGCCGCATTGGGAGAAAAGGGTGTGGGAATACCGGCTGATGCTGGACGAGGACTTCGCCTACGCGATCCGGGACGCCGGCGTTACGATGGTCGATTACGCGTACATCCGCGAGCACGGCAGAGCTTCCAGATTCGGGTCGGCGTTCGCGCTGACGCGCGAGCTGATGAGAAAATAGAGAGCAAGGGACGGTGCGCCGTCCCTTGCTCTTCTTGTGCGAGGGGGCGTCGCCGGGCGATTGGATTTTCGCGGGCAATAGGTATACCATATTCCATATAAGCCCGTCAGGGGCGAGTATTCGCAAAAATCAGCTCACGAAAGCCGAGGTAGATGATCATGGCCACTGTTGTCCTCATTCTGGCGGTCGTTGCGATCACGGGATTTTTGATCGTTCGGTATTATCCGCCTCTTGGCGGCAAGACGTCGCGCGAGAGCAAGCGGCGGATCGAAGCTTCGCCGCAAAGCCGGGACCGCAAGTTCGAGAACCAAATTCCGACGACGATGAATATGGATTTCCGCACGGGGATGAAGGTTCTCGTCGATATGCTGAAGGGCCATCCCGAACGCCGGCCGAAGGGAGCGCTGGAGACGGAGAGGCTGTCGCCGGAACGGCTGCGCTCGAGCGAGGGCCCGGCGGCGACGTGGTTCGGCCATTCGGCCGTGCTGCTCAGACTAGACGGCTTGACGATTTTCCTCGATCCGATGCTGGGGCGTGCGCCGTCGCCGGTTCCGCTGATCGGCGGCGGCCGCTACAGCAAGCGGCTGCCGATCGAGATCGACCAGCTGCCGGCGATCGACGCTGTGGTCATCTCTCACGACCACTACGATCATCTGGATTACGGCACGATCAAGAAGCTTCGCGGCAAGGTTCGCAGGTATATCGTGCCGCTGGGCGTAGCCGCCCATCTGGAGAGGTGGGGAGTCGACCCCGGCATCATTACGGAGCACGACTGGTGGGAGGAGCTGGAGTATGAAGGGCTGAAGCTTGTCTGCGCCCCCGCCCGCCATTTTTCCGGCAGAAACATCGGCAGCAACCGCAACTCCACGCTCTGGTGCTCCTGGATCATCTCCGGCAGGCAGGCCAACGTCTATTTCAGCGGAGACAGCGGCTACGGGCCGCATTTTAAGGAGATCGGCGACAAGTACGGGCCGTTCGATCTGACGCTGATGGAGTGCGGCCAATACGACGAAAGATGGGCCTCGATTCATATGCTCCCCGAGCAGTCCGTTCAGGCGCATCAGGACGTCCGCGGCAGAATGATGCTGCCGATTCACTGGGGCGCGTTTACGCTGGCGCTGCACGCCTGGACCGATCCCGTCGAGCGCGCGGCCAAGGCGGCCCGCGAGCGCGGAGTGACGGTCGCGACGCCGAAAATCGGCGAGATCGTGCGCATCGGGGAACTGCGGCCGACTGCAAGCGCCTGGTGGAGGCCGGAGTTGGTTTAACGGCTGCGGGGCAGCGGGCGAGAGGAAACGGCGACGAAACGCAAGCGATCAAATGTATCGGAACGGGACGAGAGAACCGAACGGCGCGAAGGCCGGGTCGGGGGAAAGGAGGGAAACGGGCGATGCAGCCTTTTACGGAGCGTGTCGTCGAGATCGTGAAGAGCATTCCCGAGGGCTTCGTGATGACTTACGGCCAGATCGCGGAATGCGCCGGCAGCCCGAGAGGGGCGAGGCAGGTGGTGCGAATCTTGCATTCGTTAAGCGAGAAGCATGGCCTGCCGTGGCATCGGGTCGTCAACGCAAGAGGAGAGATTGCGATCCAGGAAGGCGAGGGACGCTACATGCAGAAGCTTTATCTGGAGAACGAAGGGGTCGAGTTCGGCCTGAACGGCCTTATCGACCTCGACGTTTACCGGTACGTCCCTTCCGTTACGCAGAGCGCTGCTCGACAAGCCGGGCAATCTCCACGATGACGTTCACCGCCTGAAGCATCGTGTCGACGGAGACGTACTCGTAGCGGCCGTGGTAGTTTTCGCCGCCGGTGAACAGGTTCGGAGTCGGCAGCCCCATATAGCTGAGCTGGGAGCCGTCGGTTCCCCCGCGGATCGGCCGGACGATCGGCTCGATTCCGAGGCGCACCATCGCATCCCGGGCGATGTCGACGATCTCGCGGACGGGCTCGATTTTCTCCCGCATATTGAAATATTGGTCCTGGATCTCGACGACGATCCGGCCTTTCCCGTATTTGTCCTGCAGTTCCTCCGCCACGGCCGCAAGCAGAGCCTTCCGTCCGTCGAACCGGGCGCGGTCGAAATCCCGAATCAGGTAAGTCAGCTTCGTTGCCTCCACGTCGCCGTGAACGGAGACGAGATGGAAGAAGCCTTCATAGCCTTCGGTAAACTCAGGCGCCTCCTGAACGGGCAGGCGGCTGTTGAATTCCATCGCGATTTTGGCGGAGTTGACCATTTTGCCTTTGGCCGTACCGGGGTGAACGATCTTGCCCGTGCACGTAACGCGGGCGGCAGCGGCGTTAAAGCTTTCGTACTGCAGCTCTCCGAGCGGCCCGCCGTCCATCGTGTAGGCGAATTGCGCGTCGAAGGCATCCACGTCGAAGCGGCGTGGCCCCCGGCCGATCTCCTCGTCCGGCGTGAAAGCGACCCGAATGCGGCCGTGCTTGATCTCCGGATGCCGGATCAGGTAAGCCATCGCGGTCATGATTTCGGCGATGCCCGCCTTGTCGTCGGCCCCCAGCAGCGTCGTGCCGTCGGTCGTTATCAAGGTGTGGCCCTTGTATCCGGCCAGCTCGGGAAAGTCGCGCGGAGACAGCACGATCTGCCGCTCCGCGTTCAGCACGATGTCTCCGCCGCCGTAATCTTCGATAACCTGCGGGCGAACGTCCTTGCCCGTAAAATCGGTCGCCGTATCGAGGTGCGCCAGGAAGCCGATCGTCGGCACTTCCTTGTCCGTGTTGGAGGGAAGGGTGGCCATGACGTAGCCGTTCTCGTCGATCGTTACGTCCTGCATCCCGATCTCCTTCAGTTCTTCGGCCAGCATCCGGCCGAGCGTCAGCTGTCCTGCCGTCGTGGGGCACGTCGTCTGGCTTTCGTCGGACTGCGTATCGACTCTCGCATAAGTATTGAAGCGGGCGATGATCTCGTTCTTCATAGGGTGTCAGCTCCTCTTCCGGGCCTCTGTCCGAAGGCCCGTTCTATATAGTCGGCCAGCAGGCGCACGCCGAAGCCGGTCGCTCCGGCCGCTTCGTAGCCCCGATCCGCCGGGGACTGGACGGTGTTGGCCATATCGATATGCGCCCACCGGACGCCGTCGCCGACGAATCGGCGAAGGAACAGCGCCGCTGTGCAGGCGCCGCCGTAAGCGCTGGAGCCGATATTGCTCAGATCGGCGTAGCTGCTGCGCAGCAGCTCCTCGTCGTCGTCGACGAGAGGCATCGGCCACACCCGGTCTCCGCACGATTCGCCGCATGTCCGCAGAGCCTCCGTCACGGCCGCATCTCCCCATACGCCGGAGACCCGCAGGCCGAGCGCCTGTCCGACGCTGCCCGTCAGCGTGGCGATGTCGACGATCTCGGAAGCGCCGAGCCGTTGGGCGTGCAGCAGAGCGTCGGCCAAGATCAGCCGGCCTTCGGCGTCCGTGTTGCCGACCTGAACGGTCAGGCCGTTGGGATAGCGGACGATGGAGGAGGGGAGCATAGCGCCCGACCCCGGCACGTTGTCCGCCACGGCGATGAGAGCGGCGACGCGGGCTGCGGCCCCGCCGCGCGCCAGCAGATCGAGCGCCCCGGCGACGGCGCAGGCGCCCCCCATGTCGAAGCGAGCCTCGCTTAAATCCCGTCCCGTCTTCACGTTCATGCCGCCCATATCGAACGTCATCCCTTTGCCGACGAGCGCGGTCAAGGGCAGAGTCGGATCGGGGGCATAGATCAGCTCCACAAGCGCGGGAGCATGGCGGCTGCCCTGGCCGACGGCCAGCAGCCCGTTCATGCCGAATGCGGCCAGATCGTCCCCGCGATAGACTCGCACGCTGACATCCGGATAGTCCGCGAAGCGCCGCTCGATCTCCTCGACGAGCCGTTCGGGCGTCATGACGTTGGCGGGCTCGTTGCACCAGTCCCGGGCCAGCATCGTGCTTTCCGCGCGCAGCTGCGCCTTCTCCGCATACCGGGCGGCCGTCTGGCCGTCTGCGCCTCCGATTCGAAGCCGAAGCGAAGAGACCGCGCCGGGTTCGGCTTCCTTCTTGTACCGGTTGAAGGCATAGCTGCCGAGCAGCCAGCCCTCTACCCAAGCCTGGACGCAGGCTTCCGCGTCAAGCCTGTCCTCGGCTGCGCCGAGATCGACCGCCGCGGCCGCGTAGCCTTCGCGGCCGACCGCCCGAGCGGCGCAGCCGGCTGCCCGCCGCAATCGTTCCGCATCGAGGCGAAGAGCCCCGCCAAGTCCGACGATTGCCGCATGCCGTTCTCCGGGCGCTCCGTACAGCAAGCTGATCCGGCCGTGAGCGCCCGCGGACGGAGTCGGCGCGACGCTCAGTCCGGGAACGTCCGGCCGATCCTCGAACGCAAGATGAAGTACGACCTCCGACGGGCCCGGATCCGAGCCCGAACTCGCGGCAAGCTCCTCGGGTCTCTCAACGATGTCCACTCTCATCCGAAACGCCTCCTTTCTCGTAATCGACGTTGGCCAGCTCGTAGATCGCCTGGGCGTACAGGGCGGTTGCCCGCAGCAGACTGTCGACGGAGATCGATTCGTCCGGCTGATGCGCCGTGTCCTCCTCGCCAGGGAACAGCGGGCCGAAGGCGACGCAGCCCGGCAGCTTGCAGGCGTAAGTGCCGCCTCCGGTCGAGAGCAGGTCAGCCGGCTGCCCGGTCTGCTCCGTATAGACGCGCTGCAGCGCCCCGATCATCGGATGGGAGGCCGGCACCTCGTGCGGCGGCTTGACGACCGTCTCGGCAAGATGGAAGCCGTAAGGCCGAAGCTTTACGTCCAGCGTCGCCAGCAGGCGGTCTCCGTCCGCGCAGGCCGGAAACCGGATATTGAGGTGGAAGAACGCCTCGTTCTCGCCGGGCGCATAGCGGAGCAAGCCGACGTTGACGGTGAGCGCTCCCGTCGTATCGTCCCGGCAAGCGATGCCGAGCGCTTCGCCGGAGGACTCCGCGGCGAGCAGCTCGACGGCGGCGTGGACAAAGCGCTCGTCATCTCCGCCCAGCGGCTGCGTATCGAGAAATTGGAGCAGCAGCAGCCCCGCATTGACGCCGGTCTCGGGCGCCATGCCATGCGCGGATTTGCCTTCCATCCGCAGCAGCATCGTCGCGCCTTCCGGCCTCTGCGGATCGGCCGCGGCGGAGCCGCTCAGCCCGCGCTCCGCGCAGTAGGAGCGGTAAGCCGCCGCGACCGACGCGAGCTCGTCCGGCGAGCCGCCGACGAACGCTTCGGCGGAGTCCGGAACCATATTCGCGGCGGTGCCGGAGCGGAAGCCGCGCAGGCGCACCCGGTCTTCAGAGCCGCTGCCCGACAGCTTAAGCGTCATGCGGGTGTTCACCTGACCCTTCTCCGCATGAACGATCGGGAAATCGGCGTCAGGAGTAAATCCGGCCAGCGGCGGACGCTCAAGACGGTTGTATGCGTCCATGCAGCTCATGCCGGTCTCCTCGTCGGTGCCGAAGATCAGCCGAACCCGGTGTCGAAGCGGGAGGCCGAGCTCCTTCACGATAAGCAGCCCGTAGAAGGCGGCCATGGTCGGCCCCTTATCGTCGAGAGCGCCGCGAGCGTACAGCCTCCCGTTGCGGACGGCCGCCTCGAAGGGAGGCGTAGTCCACTCGCCGCTGGCGGGGACGACGTCGACGTGGCTGAGCACCGCGATATAGTCGTCCGGCCGATCCGCCCCGACCGTCTCTTCCGCAGCCGAGCGGCGGCCGTCGTAATCGGCGTAGCCGACGATGCCTTCGATATTGGCGATGCGGAGCCCTTCCCGTTCGGCCAACCCCAGCATCCGCTTCAGCGCCCTTGCGGATTCGACGCCCAGCGGGGCGCCGGGACCGACGGCGGCTTCATTCTTCACGCTCGGAATCGCAAGGAGGGACGACAAATCGCGCAGCAGCGAGTTCTGCCGTCTCCGCGCCTCTTCCATCCAGTCGATGCGCATAGAGAATGCTCACTCCTTCCGGAGCTGGATGACACAGCGATTTTCGCCGATCACCCGCCCGTTGTCATTCCAAATATTCGCCGAGCCGATTCGGTGCATGCGGGCGATCGTCTCCCGGTTGCCGTAGCCGATTTGCTCCAGTATTGAAGCGACCGCGATCGGCCATTCGTCCTCCGAGCCGTCGACGATCTTCAGCGCGAAGCCGAGCCGCTCTTTCCTCAATGCGAAGCAGTAAATGCCCTTGGCCCCTCCCTTGGCGACGATATTGTCGTCCATCAGCAGGTTCGGGCAGATCAGGTATTCGGCCGAAATCATGCGGGGGAAGGCGTTCATCAGCCGGGTCGCCTTGCCGACCGCCTCGCGGAGCGCCGGATCGGCGATCAGATCGGGGCAGGCGAGCTTGAGAAATGCCGTCGCCATGTTCCGCAGCGGCATGCCGAATACGGGGAAGCCGCAGCCGTCGGTGCCGATCCGGATGCTCTCCGGCGGGCATTCGGCCAGCTCGGCGGCCAGGGCGGCGATGCGCCGCTGGACCGGGTGATCGGGAGAATCGTAGTTATCCAGCGTTTCGCCTAATCCGATGCAGGCGGCGAGCACCCCGAGATGCTTGCCGGAGCAGTTATGGTAGATTCGACGCTGCGGCAGGCGTTCGGCGACCAGCGCGTCGCGGGCGTCCGCGTCCAGAGGGTAGGTCGGCTTGCAGACGAGGGCGCGCTCGTCTAGCCCCAGCTTGGCGAGCATCCCCTCCAACGCCTTTACATGATAAGGAAGAGCGCGGTGCGACGCCATCATGATCGCCTGCTCCTCCGGCGTGAATCCGAACTTCTCGTCGAAGCCCCCCAGGAAAAAAGGCAGCGCCTGAATCGGCTTCGCCGCCGAGCGCATGAACGTGACCGCGCCGGGATCGCCGTACTGCCAGGCGATGCCGCCCCGATCGTTCACCGCGCATACGTGCCCGTAGTGGACGTTCTCCAGAAAGCCCCCTCGATACTCCAGGACGACAGGCTCGGCCTTGGCGGCCAAGTTTTCCTTCGCTCCGCTGTTCAAGCTGCTCATTTCTTCATCCCCTATGCAGATTGGCAGATCTAAATCGCAAGCGCAAGCCTCAGGGCTCGCCGTTTCTCTGAGTATACCGCCGTCCTTCCGCCTTGGCTAGAGCCTCGAGAGGGATCCGCCGACAGACGCCCGGCTCCGGCGGAGCCGGGTCGCCTTGCGCCGGAATCCCCCGTTCGCAGAACTTTCGAGCGGGTGGAAGATTGCGGTTAATCCGGACGATATTGGACACCTTAAAGAGAAAACGGACTGAACATCGGGCTCCAGGAGGAGTGGGTCATGAACAAGCACGCAACCGAAGAACGGCAGCGCGACGACGCCTGCATATCCCCGAGCATGCAGGACAATATCAATCATGTCCGCAGCATGCTCGGCGACCCGGCAGACCTGGTTGTCCGAAGCATAACGGTCGGCGGAGGACGAAGGGACTGCACGCTCGTGTTTCTAACGGGGCTGTCGGACAAGAAGGTCGTAGACGAGCTGATCGTCCGGCAGATTCTGCTGGCGGACCGCTTCGGGGACGAAGACTCGGAAGCGAAGGCTTCCGACCTGCTCGACGACCTGCGCCGGGAGACGATGGCGGTATCCAAGGTCATCGAGATTCGTCACTGGAACGACGTCCTCAGAGGAATTCTCTACGGAGACACCGTTCTGTTCCTCGAGGGGGCTGATCAGGCGCTGCTGGTCGGCACCGGGGACTGGAAGGACCGGAACGTAGAGGAGCCGCCTACGGAAGCGCTCGTTCGGGGGCCGAGGGAAGGCTTTACCGAGAAAATTGAGACGAACGTGGCTTTGATCCGCAGAGGCATTCGCGATGTGAATCTTCGCTTGGTCTCCTACAGCATCGGGAGGCGTTCCCGCAAAACGCTGGTGATGGCTTACATTCAGGGTATTATCCATCCGGGCATCGTGGAGGAGGTGCGCAGAAGACTGGACACGATCGACATCGACGACGCCCCCGAGTCGGGATTTATCGAGCAGTGGATCGAAGACAGCTTTCTATCGCCTTTTCCGCAATTGCTGCATACGGAGAGACCGGACAAAGTCAGGGCGTCGCTCTTGCAGGGGAAAGTCGCGATTATGCTGGAGGGCACCCCGTTCGCGCTGATTCTGCCGACGACATTCGTATCGCTGATCCAGTCGCCGGAAGACTATTACGAGCGTTGGCTGATCGGCTCGCTGATCCGGCTGCTGCGCTATCTGGCCGTATTTATTTCGCTCTTCCTGCCCGCGATCTATATCGCGCTCGTATCGTTCCATCAAGGGATGATTCCGTTTAAGCTGGCGTTCTCCATTGCCGCCTCGCGGGAAGGGGTTCCTTTTCCGGCGGTGATCGAAGCGCTGCTGATGGAGGGCACCCTGGAGCTTCTGCGCGAAGCCGGTATTCGTCTTCCGAAGCCGATCGGGCAGACGATCGGCATCGTCGGCGGCCTCGTGATCGGGGAAGCGGCGGTACAGGCGGGTGTCGTCAGCCCGATCATGGTCATCGTCGTCGCCGTGACGGCGATCTCCTCGTTCGCCACCCCTTCGTACAGCGCCGGAATCGCCTTTCGGATGCTGAGATTTGCCACGATGCTCGCGGCCGGCGTGCTGGGGCTGTTCGGCATTATTTTGTCGTTCATCATGATCTCGACGCACCTCGTCCGGCTGAAAAGCTTTGGCATGCCGTATGCTACGCCGTTCGCGCCGATGTTTATGAAGGACTGGAGGGATCTGGTCATCCGTTCTCCGGTCACTTTTCTGACGAGGAGACCCGATTTCATGCAGACGAAGAATGTGAACCGCGCGAGCGGGAGAGGAAAGCGGACATGAAATCGTTCGAGTACGGAGACCGAGAGATTGGAGCGACCGAAGTGGCTTACGGAGTAAGCAACGTCGTGATCGGCTTCGGCGTGCTGACGCTTCCGCGCTCGCTTGCCGCTATGACGGAGTCCTCGGACGGCTGGATGTCGTTGGTGCTCGGGGGCGGAATTGCGCTGGTGTTCGGCTGGCTGATCGCTGCTCTATGCCAGAGGTTTCCGAAGATGGGACTGAAGGAAATGACGAAGGCGGTCGCGAACGGAGCGGTCGCCAACGTCGTCGTCCTTTTGTTTGCGATGTATACGTTTTTGTTCGCCGGATACGAGACGAGAGGACTGGCCAACATCTCCAAGCAGTACCTGTTCGACCGAACCCCGGAGGACGCGATCTGCCTGTTCTTCCTGCTCGTGCTGGCTTACGGGGCGGCCGGGTCGAGCGCGGCTCTGCTGCGTCTGAATCTCGTTTTCCTGCCCCTCGTTCTGTTGATCGTATTCGTCGTACTGGCGATGAATATCCCGTTCTTCGATTATCACAATCTCAAGCCCGCATTCGTGACGAATTGGCAGGACGTGCTGAAGGCGACGAAGGGCACGCTGTTTTCTTTTCTCGGGCTGGAAATTTTTCTGTTCTACAACGTGTTTGTCAATCGGCCCAAGGCGATGAAGAAGGCGGTGCTTACCGGCCTGGCGATTCCGTTCCTGGTCTACATGATCGTGTTCTTATTCGTCATCGGAATTTTTGGCTGCGAGGTGACGAAATTCACGCTCTATCCGACTGCCGAGCTGGCCAAGCAGGTGGAAATTCCGGGCGGCTTCTTCGAGAGGTTCGAGTCCATTTTCTTTACGATCTGGGTCGTCACGTTATTCAATACCGGGGCCATGGCCTTCGATGTGACGATTCTCGCCCTAAGGGCTCTGTTCCCCGGACCCAAGCGAATGACATGGGTCATTGCGCTTTGTCCGTTCATCTACCTGGTCGCTATGCAGCCGCAGGGCGTAAGGGAAATCGATCTCTTCGGAGAATGGATCAGCTATGCGGGAATCGTGATCGGATGGGCTTTTCCGGCGATGCTGCTGGGAGCCGCCAAGATGCGGGGGATTAAAGGGAATGAAGGCGTTTCTTAAAGGAATAGCCGTCCTGATCGCGCTGGCCGTCAGCGCCGGCTGCTGGGACCGGGTGGAGATCGAAGAGCGGGGCTTCGTGGTCGGCTCGGCGGTCGACCTTGCGGAGGACGGAACGTACGAGCTTACCTTTCAGTATATTGTGCCCAGGGCGGTACAGGGCAAGTCCACCGGCTCGGGGCAAACGTCGGCCAAGCCGTTTCAGAACATCTCGGCCTCAGGGGAGACGCTGTTTAAGGCTGCCCGCAAAATGTCCAACGAGGTCAGCCGGTCTCCCTATCTGGAGCATAACAAGATCATCATCGTGTCGGAGCAGCTGGCTCGGGCGGGAAAGCTTCCGGAGGTACTGGACTTGTTCGTGCGTGACCCGGAGATGAGAAGAGCGGCGAAGGTGATGATTTCCGTCGGCAAGGCGAAGAAGGTGCTGGACATTAAGCCGAATATCGAGGCGTTACCCGTTCAGTACATTAATTCCACCTCGGAAAACCCGAATAAGAGCGAGTCCATCGTGCCTACGGTAACGATCGGCAAAGTGCATCGCTTCCTGCTGGAGGAGCACAGCTACGCCATTCCGAGAATTACGAAAGTCGGCAATCGGGTTTCGCTTAGCGGGGCGGCTGTATTCGGAAGCGATAATCGGCTGAGAGGCTTTCTGGAAGGAGACGAAACGTCGGGCAGAAATTACTTCAGCGGGGCGATCTTGACAGATGCGATTAAGATCGAGATGGGCGGCCAGCTTCTCGAATTCGAGGTGAAGAGAGCGACCAGGAAGGTCAGAGCGAACGTTGTCGATCCGAAATCCCCAGTGTTCACCGTCCATGTGAAAGTGGAGGGCAACATCGGCGAGTCGCACGCTTCAGTCGATCTGCTCGATCCGCAGATCGTCCGGGAGATCGAGAAGCGCGCCGCCGAGCGGATCGAATCGAACATGTACGCCGTGCTGGAGAAGCTGCAGAAACAATATAAAGCCGATGTCATCGGCTTCAGCGAATGCTTGAACGAAGATCACCATCGCGTATGGGACAAGATCATGAGAGATTGGGATCGCGGGGAGAATCTGTTCTCCCAAAGCAAAGTTATCGTCCGGGTCGGGGTCAGGCTTAGAAACATAGGCGCCATCGAACAGGTTCAGCCAGGGGAGGGATAGGCATGCGCTCGCTGCTTCAGGCTTTGTCGGATCGGCTGCCCGGGACGACGGTGATCGTGAACGCTTTGCTGGCGGGAATCGTTCCCTGGGTCGTCTACAGGATTAACCGGACGTTCCGCCGCTACGGAGATCCTCCCTGGAAGCGGGAGGAGGACGACTAGCGCGAAGGCGCCGGCGGCGGATATTTCACGACCGGCCATTTCTCCTTGCGAAGCGCGTTCATCAAGGGCGGTCCGACATGAAGGTTGTTCGCGACAAGCGGAGCGGGCGTAAGCGCCATCCACTGGTTTAGCGAGACGTCCGCGAATCGGTCGCTCTTGAACATCTCCAGAAACCAGACGCTCGTATCGCCGGTGTTCTGAATGTAATGGCCGAAGGCGAACGGGACGTAGCCGACGTCGCCCGCCCGGCAATTAAAGGTGCGCGCCGTGCCCTGCCCGGAGAACACGGTCATCCGCGCCGTTCCGGACAAGTAGTACTGCCACTCGTCGTTGTTGGGATGCCAGTGCAGCTCCCGCATGCCGCCGGGCTTGATTTCGACGAGGGCGGCGGCGATTGCCCGGGCGACGGGGAAGTTTCTGGAATCCGCGATTCGGACGGTGCCTCCCGGGGTGACGATCGGCTCTTGCGCAAGCAGCCGGTAAGTCAGGTTCATCGGAATTTTCCCTTGCGGATCTTCGACCGCTTGGGTGGCGATAGGGCCGGGGACCCGATCCTGGTAAATATACCTTTGGCGACGCGGAATCGAAGCGAACGCGCTCTCGGGCACGCCGAAGTTGGCGGACAGCACGTCCTTCGGCGTATGCGCGAACCAATCGGACAGCGACAAGGTATTGATGTCGGAAAAGCTGCCGTCGTCGAAGACGAGAAGAAATTCGCAGCCCTCCTCCAAGCCTTGAATCGAATGGGGGATGCCGGGAGGGAAGTACCAGAGGTCCCCAGGACCGATGTCTCCGATGAAGTTTCTCCCGTCCTGATCGACGGCGGTAATTCGGGCCCGCCCCGAGATCATGAACGACCATTCCGCCTGCTGATGCCAGTGCATCTCCCGGACGCCGCCGGGGGTCAGCCTCATGTTGACTCCCGCGAGCGTCGTGGCGATCGGCAGCTCGCGCACGGTCACCTCTCGCGACCAGCCCCCGTGATTCAACTGCATGTGCGTATCCGAGAAGGAGAACTTCATGTTGGGCAGCGTTCCCGAATCGGTATCGGGCGGCACCAGCATGTCCGGGTTCTCCAGATCTCGCAAGACGTCGCGCGGACCGGTGTCGGTGGCGCCGGCCCCGTCCCTGCGTATCGGCTGCGGGATCGCGCCGCTCCAGCCCGGGCGCCGTTCTGTTCTTTCCATGGAACTCCTCCTTGAATGCGCGCCGTATTGGCGTCGCAAGCCAACCGCGCAGACTTATGTTAGAGATTATGAGCGTTACCGCTCGCTCATGTCTGGGAGAAGAAAGGGATCACGGTGTCTTAATTGTCAAAAAACATGACATAAAAGCAGGCCCGTCTGCAGATAACTACAAAAAAGCAAAAGATACGTCATATTAGTTGACATTGTCGAGCAAAGCGGGTATTCTGTATTTGAGAGAACGTTTGCTCAAAAATTTCCCAGGAAACTCTCGAAAGAGAGCGAGTGAGCTTCTCGAACGGAGAATTATTTTCGAATAGGGATTGAAATGGGATGATTTTTGCGTTAAGATGACCAATGAAAACGCAATCATTAAGGTTGGTGGTGAAAAGGGGTCAAATTTCACGATCGGATTCCCGACATTTTTTTGACTCACTTGCGAGAACGTTCTCGCAATTTTTTGGAGGGATGAACAGTTGGCTGTGCAATTGAAGGATATCGCCAAGCGTCTTAATATTTCGATCTCGACTGTATCCAGAGTCATTAACGGTACGGGCAGAGTCAATAAAGACACGCGAGAGCTGATTCTCAAGACGATTAAGGAAATGGGGTACCAGCCGAACGAAGTCGCTCGCAGCTTGAAGCGAAAGAGCGCCAATACGATCGGCGTCATCGTGCCGGACATCTCCAACAGCTTCTACGCCAGCGTGATCAAGGGCGTGGAGAAGGTGGCCCGGGAAGGCGAGCATTCCGTGATCGTCTGCAACAGCGACGAAGATATCCAGAAGGAGGAGGAGTACGTCCAGCTTATGCTGCAGAAGCAGGTGGCCGGGTTGGTCATCGCCACTGTGGGCGGAGATCCGCAGCTGTTCGAGCAGTACAAGAGCTCCGGCATTCCTTTCGTCTTTTTCGATAACCTGCCGAATACGGAGGAGAACTTCGATATCGTCACGATTGACAACGTCAAGGCGGGCTACGAGCTGGCGAAGCATCTGGTGGAGCAGGGCCACGAGAAACTGGCGATTCTGACCGGTCCGCAGCATCAGTCGTCCGCCGCCGAGCGTCTGCAGGGATTCCGCAAGTGTCTGGAGGAGAACGGGCTGTCCGTACGCGACGAATGGGTCGGCGTCGGGGAGTTTCGCCGGGAGAGCGGCTACAAGATCATGAACGAGTGGCTGAAGCGGGACGAGCTTCCGACGGCGATCTTCGCCGCCAACGATTTCCTGCTCTACGGAGCGATCAAGGCGATTCTGGAGAAGGGGCTGAGCATTCCGCAAGATATCGCGGCGGTGTGCTTCGACGCTAACGACGAGACCGGGCTGATCCGGCCGCAGATTACTTCGGTGATCCAGCCGGCGGATTTGATCGGAACGATCGCGGGAGAAATCATTCTGAGAAAGGAGAAGAACAAGAACAGGCCGGTGTTCGAGAAGATCGTGCTCGAACCGAAATTAATCATCAACGAATCCAGTCAAAAGCGTATCGGGGGATGACGACATGAACGACAGCCAGGGGAAGAAGCAATGGGTATTTCCCGATTGCGAGCTGCCGCCGCCCGGCGAGCATCCGCTCGAGGGGCATGAATCGATTATCGTCTTGAACATGAACGAAGGCCAGGCGACAGTCCGCTTTACTTTATACTTCTCAGACCGCGAGCCGGTGGAAGGCATCTCGGCCGAGGTGGAGGGCCGGCGTGTCCGCTGCTTCCGGATGGACCGTCCGGAGGATCTCGGGGGCTACGCCGTGCCGAAGGAAACCCAGTATGCGGTCAAGCTGATCAGCGACGTTCCGGTCGTGGCCCAGTATGGAAGATTGGATACCCGACAGACGAATATGGCTTTCTATACGACGATGGGATTAAGCGTCTGACGGAGGGCGGACCAGGCGCGATTCCCCGCTTCGGGGACGCCGGGGCTGCCGACTTTCGAATCGGCAATACGGGCCAGCGGACTCTCCGCGGCCCGCAACAACATACAAGGAGGCAACATCTATGACAAAGGGTTGGGTTAAGTCGTTCTCCGCAGTAATGGCGCTGGCGCTTGTGTTGGTTGGCTGTTCGAATTCCGGCAAGGATAACGATGGGACCGGAGGCGCGGCGAGCGGCAGTCCGTCGGCGGAAGGCGATCAAATCGTCATCGGCGGAGCGATCATGAACCTTGGCTGGCCTTGGTATCAGGGCGCGATCGACGGGATGAACAACTATTCGGCGAAGTCGGGCAAAAATCTGAAGCTGCAATTCGAGGACGGCAAGTTCGACATCAACACCCAGATCACCCAACTGGAGAACATGGCACAGCTGGGCGCCAAAGGAATCGTCGTCTTCCCGGTCGACGGCAAAGCGATCATCCCTACGATGGTGAAGCTGCACGAGCAAGGCGTCAAGATCGTTGTGGGCGATTACCCGCAATCCCCGGATAATCCGGAAGACGCGGTTTGGGAGACATTCGTCGGCCACGACTTTAAGGAAATGGGTAAAGCTGCGGGCGAGGTTGCCGTAAATTATTTGAATACTCTGAATAAAGACAACCCGAACGTCGTCTATTTGTCCGTTCCTGCTTCCGGACAAGCGTCCGTCGACCGCTTCGAGGGGTTCTCGAGCGTGATCAAGGAGGCGTTCCCGAATGCCGTCGTGATCGAAGAAGGAGATCCGAAAGGGGATCGCAACTCCGCTCAGACGCTGTTCGAGAACGTTCTTCAGAGGAACAAATCGATTGACGTCGTCAGCGGCCACAACGACGCTCTGGTTCTCGGAGCCTACAATGCCGCGGTCAGCGCGAACCGGGACAAGGAAGTGAAGTTCATCGGGCTCGCCGGGGACAAGGAGGTGCTGCAGTATATTCAGGACGGCAATCCGGCCTGGATCGGAGAAGTGCTGCAGGATCCGGTCGTGTTGGGCGAAGTAGCGCTGGAGGCGCTGATGGCCGCCCTTGACGGCAACGATCTTGAAGAGACGACGCCGCTGCCGAAGCCCGAGACGATCACGCCGGACAACATTAACGATTACGATTGGCAAAGCTGGTCCTGGCTGGGGAATTAAACGGAACGAGCGGGAGGGAGCTGCGCATGCGGTTCCTTCTCCCCCGCCGAGAGAGACGCGAATAGACGAGACAACGAGGAGGAAGAAGCGATGCGCGCACTTCTGCTGCCGGAACCGAAAAAGGCGGTCTTCGGAAAAGGAACGACCGGCCGATTCGTCGGCTGGAATCTGATCGTGTCGGACATCGGGTCTGCCGATTTCGACGCGAAGGAAATCGCGGAGATGAAGCTGTGGAACTACCCGGACCTGGCGGTTCGGGTCAACGCCGCCGATCCTCTGTATATCGGCGTTCGGCTGAGCGATTGGCTGCCGCAAGACGATAGCGGAATCGATCGTCCGGACCTGTACGAGAAACAAGGGTTTGTCCTCCGGGTGAGAGACGGTTCGGTCGAGATCGGCTTCGCCCGCCGGGACGGCTACGTGAACGCCCTGTCTACGCTGAAGCAGCTGCTCGTCAAGCACGGAGAAGGCGGCTATACGCTGCCGGAAGCGGACATTCTCGACTGGCCTTCGATCGAGAAACGTTCCGTGTCCAACACGTTCGCCTGGTATGCCGGCTACGGCCGGATCGGATTCGACATGCAGCTTTGGGGCTACGACGAATGGGTCGAATACCTGAACGTCTGCTCCGATCTGAAAATCAACCAGTTTAACATGTGCATGTACGGCTATTGGCCGTTCCGGTTCGACGAATATCCGGAAACGACGCTTCAGGGCTACAAGATGAAAGTATGGAACGAAGAGAGCCGCAACTGGATCGAGATCGCCTATACGCATCCGAACATCTCCGACGAATTTCTGCCGCGATTGTTCGCGTACGGCCGCAAGCTTGGCATTGATTTCTTCGCCTACATCGGTCTGAACAGCTATAACGGCGGGTATCCGAGCATCTACAAGGACAAGCGGATGGTTTTGCCCAAAGACGGAAAGTTCGTAAACGATTTCGATACGCTCTGCCTAAGCAAGCCGGAGAACATCGCTTATTTGAAGGCTGCCGTTCGGCGCGTCGTGCAGCTCGGCTTCGACGGCATCGATTTCGAGGAGAGCGAGGAATCCTACTGGTTCTGCAATTGCGACGCCTGTGCCGAAACGTTCATGAAAAACCGGACGCCGGCGGAAGCGAAGCACAAGGCCAACTTCTGGCTGCTGAACACGCTCTACGAGGAGATCAAGGACGAGAACCCGGATTGCGTCGTTGGCGTGCGCGCCTGGCGCGAGCCGCCGCTGGAGAAGGATCGGGCGTATCTGGAAGATTGCAAGCGGAGCATCCCGGAGGATGTCGTTCTGTTCTGGGCGCCGGGATTGTACGTCTCCGACGACGAGTTCCCGAAGTGGGTCGACGTGTTCGGCAAGGAACGGATCTGGGCCCGGGATACGGAGGCGAACGCGGTCGCCTCGACGATGGGAAGGCTGATGCGCATCTTCAAGACGAATGTCATTCGCGCCGACGAGGAGACGAACCACCAGTATATCGAGAAGGATATCGACATGCACATCGATTCCGTCAAGTACGGGGTCAAGGGCATTAACGGATACATGTTCGAATGGTACGGGTACTTCCTGAATCTGTACGCCCACGCCTACTACGGCTGGGGCTCGACGAAGGATCACGAGATGTTCTACCGCTATTCCGTGGAGGCGGTCTTCGGCCCGGAACTGGTCGACGACATTCTGTACGTGCTGCGCAACATGCTGACGATTCATGAAAGCCAGTTCAATCTGTTTCCGACGGAGTTTCCGTTCCTGCGCAACAAGGTGAAAGCCGAGGATATCCCGGTCATTCAGGAAGCGATTCGGGATTGGCCGGAAATCGGGTCGAGAATTCGCCGAATAAAGAACGCAGTCGCCGGCAACGAGCGGCTGAAGATCTATGTCAAGCATTTCGACAAGATCGAGAACGCCCACGAGCGCAACCGCATCATCTACGATCTGGCTCTGGCATCGATCAAATACGACCAAGCCGCCACGACGGAGGACAAGCGGACATTCCTGCTGGAGATGGACCGGTTGAACGAGTTGGATTTCGACTGGGTGAAGAAGATGTATTTCGACGTCAATCCGGTCGACGAAACGGGGATGCCCTCATGTATGTATCCGTACCACGAGCTGAAGAGGGTCATTCGCAACGAACTGGACCCCGGCAACCGGAACGACAGGCAGATTTTCCTGGGCGTCGAAGCGTTCGGCTGGCTGTGGCTATAGGAAGGGGAGCAAGCGAATGAAAGACGGCATTCACGTGATCTTCGGCTTCGATATGGAGACGGATGTCGGCAGCTTCACGCCATACTACGATGGCGTGAAGAATGCGACCGGCCCGCTCGTCGAGCTATTCGACAAGAAAGGGATTAAAGGAACGTTCTATTATACAGGCGACGCCGCCCGCCGCAATCCGCAGAGCGTCGAGCTCGTCAAGGCGAGCGGCAACGAGGTCGGCTGCCACTCGCTGTTTCACGAGACGGTCGGGGATGAGCTGTTCCCGATTCCGGGCGTCGTGCCGCTTCTGCCGGAAGAGGTGCCGCTTCGCATCGAGAAGGCGACGGAATGGGTGCAGCAGGTGCTGGGAAGCCAGCCGGTGTCGTTCCGCGCTCCCCGTCTCTGGGGCTCGACGCCGCTGCTTAATGCGTTGGAGCGGCTGAACTACGTATCCGACGCGTCTTACCCGATGTATTTCTACCGGGAGAGATTCGTACCGTACCACCCGAGCAAGGACGACTGGACGAAGGAAGGCGACATGAACATCGTCGAGATTCCGAACTTCGCCGATATGGTCATGCAGAGCAACGACCCGGGGCTGGAGCGGGATCGCGATCAGTGGCCGCTGTTCCGGACGAAAAGCGCGGACGAGCTGATGAAGCGAGTCGACGGATTCGTAAAGTTTTTGCAGGATCGCCGTCTGCCCGTCGTGCTCTGCTTCTACTTCCATCCGTGGGAGTTCATTCCGATCCGGGAGAGCTATCACTATGGCGAGGCGACGGTAACGCCGGACCGATTCCTGACGCTCGGATGCGGGGAGAAGGCGATGAAGGAATTCTCGATCCTGATCGACAGGTTGAAGGATAGAGGCTCGACGTTCCACCGCGCGGACGATTTCGCCGCCCTGTGGAGCCGTTCCGGGAAGGCGGGAGTCGGATGAGCGGGCCTGCGGAGCAATCGGTTATCGAGCTGCGCAACGTCTCCAAGTCGTTCCCCGGAGTTCGCGCGCTGGACGGCGTTTCGTTCAGCCTGCGCCCCGGCGAGTGCCGCGCGCTGGTCGGGGAGAACGGGGCGGGCAAGTCGACTTTGGCGAAAATCATCATCGGCCACTATACGCCTTCCGAGGGCGCGGTATACGTCGGGGGGACGAACGTCACCGAGAGAGGCGGCTACAACGTCCGCAGCTCGCAGGCGATGGGGATTGCGGTCGTGCATCAGGAGCTGCAGCTTATTCCCGAAATGAACGGTCTGGAAAATCTGTTTATCGGCAGCTATGAGAAGCGGTTCGGGCTAGTTAACCGGAAGGCGATGAAGCGCAAGGCCGAAGAGATCATGGACTTCCTCGGAACGAGCGTCGATCTGACGGTGCCGGTTAAGGAGCTGCGCATGGCGGAGAAGCAGATCATCCAGCTCGCCAAGGCGGTGTCGATGCAGGCGAAGATGATCATCATGGACGAACTGACGGCTGTGCTGCAGGAGAAAGAGATCGAGAACATCTACCGCATTATCCGCGTGCTAAAGCAGCGGGGCATGGGCGTCATTTATATCTCTCACAGGCTGGACGAAATCTTCGAGGTGTGCGACACCTATACGGTGCTGTGCGACGGCCGAATGATTCATTCGGGCGACGTGGCGGACGTGGACAAGGATCGGCTGATCGAGATGATTATCGGCCGGGAGATGACGCAGATTTTTCCCCCGTTGAACGAGAAATTCGGAGAACCGATGCTGGAGCTGAAGGGCTTCAGCTCGGACAAGGCGTTTCGCGGCATCGACCTGACCGTGCGAGCCGGGGAAGTCGTCGGCATCGCCGGGCTGGTCGGCGCCGGCAAGACGGAGCTGCTGAACGCGATCTTCGGCAATTACAAGACGACGGGCGGAGAGATGTACTGGAAGGGAGAGCGGGTGAAGTTCAGGAAGCCCGAGGCGGCCATTCGCAAGGGAATCGGCCTCGTGCCCGACGAGCGCAAGCAGCTTGGGCTTGTGATGAACTTCAACGTCGTCCACAATATTACGCTTCCTTCGCTGAAGCGTTTCAAGAGAGTGACGATGCAGCACAGGAAGGAACGGGAGCAAGCCAATCGGGTGGCTCAGCTCATGCGCGTCAAGGCGACGTCCCAGCAATCGGTCGTGAAGCTCAGCGGAGGCAACCAGCAGAAAATCGTCATCTCCAAATGGGTGCTGGCGGACTCTGAGCTGTTCCTGTTCGACGAGCCGACCCGGGGAATCGACGTCGGGGCGAAGGCGGAGATCTACAAGCTGATCGCCGAGCTGACCGCGAAGGGCAAGTCCGTCATTATTGTGTCGCCGGAGCTGGAGGAACTGATCGGAACGTGCCACCGCATCTACGTCATGTTCGAGGGCGAGTTCCAGACTTGCGTATCCGGCGAGCAGAAAACGCAAAGCCATATCATTAGCAAGCTGCTGGGGGTGTGACCGTGGAAGCGACAAGTCAACAACAGAGGAGTCTAGTGCCGGGGGCGGCATTCACCTCGTTTTTCAAAGAGTGGGCCATTCTGTTCATCTTCGTCGGGCTGTTCGCAGCCTGTTCGATCTTCGTGGACGGATTTTTCAACGGCAACAACATCTTGAACATCGTCCGTCAAATCTCGTTTCTCGCGATTATCGCCCTGGGGCAGTTTTTCGTCATTCTAATCGGCGGCATCGACATGTCGGCTTCCTCGTCGATCGGCTTCACCAGCGTCCTGCTGGCCGGGCTCGTGCATTGGGAGAACGTGCCGATCGCCCCGGCGATCCTTATCGTTCTGCTGGCCTCCGTCGTCGTCGGATTCGTGAACGGGCTGATGGCGGTATACGGCAAGATTCCCGCCTTCATCGCCACGCTGGTCACGATGATCGTGCTCAAGGGTGTAAACTATCTCTACAGCAACAGCATTCCGATCTCCGGTCTGCCGGCCGGGTTCAAAAATCTCGGAGCGGGCTATATCGGGCCGATTCCGACGCCGATCGTCATTCTGGCGGTCATCGCGGTCGCCTGCTACGTCTTCACGATGCACACCGCGACGGGCAGAAGCATCTATGCAGTGGGCGGCAACGAGGAGGCGAGCCGTCTCTCGGGCATCAACACGAACAAGATCAAGATGATCGCCTTCATACTGGGGAGTCTCCTGACGGCGATCGGAGCGATTCTGATCACGTCGAGAACGATGGCCGGCCAGCCGACGCTCGGAGAAAATATGCTGTTCGACGTCATCACGGTAGTCGTGCTGGGCGGAACGTCGCTGTCGGGCGGCCGGGGCAAGGTCGTCGGCGTCGTGATCGCGGCTCTCATCCTCGGGATTATCGATAACGCGATGGTGCTTCTTGGCATCGGCTCGTACTGGCAATGGATCATTAAAGGACTTATTCTTGCGGCCGTCGTTCTGATCGATGCCAAAACCAAAAAAGATTAAAGGAGATATGCGCCATGGCAGCTAGAGTATGTATACCGGACTACGAATATCAAGAGAGAATTCAGCGAGCGGCGAAGCTGATTGAGCAGCAGGGGCTGGATGTGCTGATCGTCAATTCCAATGAGGCGGACTACGCCAACGTGCGGTATTTCAGCGGCTTCTGGCCGCTGTTCGAGAGAGCGGGCGTGGCGATTACGCCTGCGGGGGACGCGGCTCTGCTCGTCGGACCGGAGAGCACGATCTATGCGAGCGACTTCGGCAAGATCGACAAAATCTTTACGCTGATGGAATATCGGGAATCTGCGAACCCGAGCTATCCCGAGCTGAAGCCGGATACTTACCGCGATGTGTTCAAGGCGCTCGGCGTGGTCGGCTCGAAGCTGAGAATCGGCGTCGCCAGCCTGCTCGATACGAGCGTCGTGATGATGGAAGGGCTGAGAAGCAACTTCCCGGAAGCGGAGATCGTCGGTGCAGACGAGATCATGGTGTCCTTGCGCCGCATCAAGTCCGAGAACGAGCTGGCCTGCATGCGCGAAGGCTTCCGCATTACCGAGCTGGCGACACAGGAAGTTATTCGCACGATCCGTCCCGGCGTTACCGAGACGCAAATGGTCGGGGTGGCGCAGAGGGTCATCTACGAGAACGGGGCCGAGTACGAAGGGCTTCCGATGTATATCTTCAGCGAGAAGTCGACCCGGCACGCGATTTCCCGATCGTCGCACCGAATCATCGAGAAGGGCGATATTGTACAGTTGAACCTGTCGGCCAAGGTGGACGGCTACTCTCCGAGCATCGGCATGCCGATCAGCCTGGGCAAGCTGACGCCGGAGCGCCGCGCGGTGATCGAATTCGGGCTGAAGGCGCACGAATGGACGCAGGCGAACCTGAAGGCGGGCATTCTGGCAAGCGATGTGGCGAAAGGTTTCCTGCAGTTCTTCAGGGACAACGGGTACGAGAAAAACTATCTGTACGGGCCGTGCCACGGTACGGGCATGATCGAGGTCGAGGCGCCGTGGATGGAGACCTCGTCGGACTACCTATTGGAGCCGAACATGACGTTCCAGATCGACACGTTCGTGACGACGGACACGTTTGGCATCCGTTGGGAGAAGGGGGCCGTCATTCGGGAGGGCGGCAGCGAGCTGCTGTGCAGCCCGATCGGCACGATTCACGAATTGGAGTTTTAAGTGAAAGCCGGCCCGGCTTAACGGGCCGGCTGACTCCATGTTGTGAGGTTAAGCAATCGGTCAAAAAGCAGCCTGGCAGGAATCGTCCCAGTTGATCAACGCCACTGGAGTTGGACAAGTTTCGGGAAATGTTCATGCGAGAGGTGTTCTGACGGTCATCGCGAACAAAGGCCAACTCGCGCGAGCTCGGGCCAACCCCTGACAGTCCAAGCCAGGCCAACTTGCGCCAACCCACCAACCCCCGCTAGCCCACCAACCTACACCAATTCACCAACCTTCGCTTACCCACCAGCTAACCCACCAGCTAACCCACCAGCTAACCCACCATCCTACGCTGCCCACCAACCCACTCCAGCCCACCAACCTACGCAAACACACTCCCACTCGCGCCAACACACGCCATCTCTCTAACGTAACGGTTGCCAGAGCCGCTAATCGTGCCGTTTTCGCAATATGGAGATTGTAACGGTTGCAGCAGCGGCTATTTCAGCTGAAAACGTGTCGTTTCGCTCGATAACCCCTAAATAAGCGCGATGGCAACCGTTAGCTTATTCTTTTTCGAGAAAACGATTGATTAAGCGCCACTGCAACCGTTAGACGCTGAAGGCAGGATCCGCGCCGTCAAGCGCATTCGACAACGGCTTAACCTGACAACATAGCCGGCCAATTCCGTCCGCCCGCGACTCCCCCCGCCCGCGACTCTCTCCGCCCGCGACTCCCTCCGCCCGCGACTCCCCCCGCCCGCGACTCCGCCCGAGCGCCGCGGCCTCCGGAAGAAGTAGCGCTAGGCCTCTCCCTGTCATCGCCGCGCTTTGCGCAAGGCGGAGAAGGAGTCGCAGTCGTCTTCATTTCATCTTCATGAAACCTTCATCTGAACTTCATGTTAAAGCGAGACTCCTATGCTAGAATTAATTTATATTTAGATTAAGTATAAATTACAAGGAGGCTTTTTGATGAACACGAATATGACGACCCCTCTGACCGTGAGCGCTGTTTTGAACCGGCAAATCGCCAACTGGACCGTTCTCCATATGAAGCTTCACCACTATCACTGGTATGTGAACGGACCGCAATTTTTTACGCTGCATGCGAAGTTCGAGGAGCTGTACACCGAGGCTGCGGCTCATATCGACGTCCTGGCGGAAAGGCTGCTGGCCATCGGAGGCCGCCCCGTTGCGACGCTGGCCGACAGCTTGCGCCTGTCTACCGTTCGAGAAGCGGGCGGGGACGAATCGGCCGAGTGGATGGCGCAGACGGTGGCGGCGGATTACGCCCAGTTGGCGGGAGAGCTGCGCCAGGGCATTCAAGTCGCCGAAGCCAACGACGATGAGGATACGGCGGATCTGCTGCTCGGGATGAAAACCGGTCTGGAGAAGCACGCCTGGATGCTGAACGCGTTCGCCGGACGCTAAGTCCGAAGTTCGGTTGCGAAGCGCGAAGGGCCGAATTACAATAGACGGATAGGAGGTGAGCATCATGGTCTCTTCTGTTCGTCCGATCGGTCCTCCGCGTTTTGCGGTATCCGTTCATATTCTGGTCGAGCTGGCGCGCAGCGGCTGCAATCTGTCGAGCACGACGATCGCGGGTCAGGTTCATTCCCACGCCACCTTCATGCGCAGAATTTTGGCGCGGCTGGCCCATGCCGGACTCGTCGAAGCCCGCGAAGGCCGGGACGGGGGCTACAGCCTGAAGCTGCCGGCCAGCCAGATCACGCTCGCTGACGTATACACGGCGATCCGGTGGGAGGGAGCGGAGGACGCCGAACGGGACGGCTGCGGAGAGAAAGCGGGGGCCGCTTACGGCGAACTCGACCGCAACGAACAGCTCGACCGGGCGTTAAGCGAGATTATGAACGAGCTGGACCGTCAGGCGATAGAGTATTTGCGCAAACACACCATCGCGAGCCTGATCTGACGACCGCCTAGTCGCGGGTTGGACTTGCTGGCGAGGCTGTTGAAATATGTACTTGGATCGGTGCAGTTACATCGAGATGAACTGCACCTTTTTATGATATAAACTGTGCCTCGGAAGATGGCAGTATTTGAGGTGGAGGCTTGAAGGACGCAAACGGCAGAGGTCGAAAAAAACAGGTTGACAGTCTGATCATTTTGTAATATCTTAAATTTAAGATAAATAAATTCGAGATAAATGATAAGCCAACCGAAAGGAGGAGGAAGCGATGACCGGGAACGAGCGGGATGCGTCGCTCGATCTGTTTATTGCTCTGAGCCGGGCAAGCCAGTGGGTGAACGCGCATGTCGACCGGGATATTAAGCGCTGCGGCTTAAACCGGACGGAGTTCGGCGTGCTGGAGCTGCTGTACCATAAAGGCTCTCAGCCGCTTCAGCAGATCGGAGGCAAGGTGCTTATGAGCAGCGGCAACATTACGTACGTCGTGGATAAGCTGGAGCAGAAAGGGCTGGTCCGACGAAGAGACTGCACGGAGGATCGGCGGCTGATCTACGCGGACATGACCGAAGCCGGCCGGAAATTAATCGACGACGTCTTTCCCAGACATGCGGAAATCATTCGCCAGGCAGTGAGCGGACTGGGGGAGGAAGAGAAGAGAACGGCCAGCGCGCTGCTCAAGAAGCTGGGTAAGGCGGCCGAAGAGGGATTTCGATAGAGGGCGGAACGTCGACTCTCTTTCTCTTTTGGACTTATATCTTTAATTAAAGATTCTTAAAATAAATCTAACCAAAGGCGGGATCAGCGATGGGAAACTTCGAAGATGTAGTCAAGAGCCGCAGGTCGGCGATGAAATTCGTGCCAGGCGCGGATATTACGGAGCAGGAGCTTAGCGACATGTTCAGTTTGGCGAAATTCGCGCCGTCGGCGTTTAATCTCCAGCATACGCACTACGTCGTCGTTCAAGATCCGGAAATCAAAAACAAGCTGCACGAGGCCGCCAACAAGCAGTTCAAGGTGCTCACCTCCTCTGCAGTTCTGATTGTGCTGGGCCATACTAAAGCTTACGAGGACGTCGGGGCGATCCATGAAGGGCTTCTGAACCTGGGCGTTATGAGCAAGCAGGAGTACGACATGACGGTCGAATCCGTTCTCTCCTTCTACCGGGAACGGGGAGAAGCATTCCAGCGCGAGGAGGCCATCCGCAACGCAAGCCTGTCGGCGATGCTGTTTATGCTGATCGCCAAGGACAGAGGCTGGGACACTTGCCCGATGATCGGCTTCGATCCCGGAGCCGTCGCGGCGGCGTTAAAGCTCCCCGAAACATACGTACCGGCCTTGATGATCACGATCGGCAAAGAGGACTCCTCGAGCCAGAGACCCCGCGGATATCGCAAGCCCGTCGGCGAGTTCGTCAGCTACGACACATTTTGAATCGAAACGAGCGGAGGAGAGGCGCATCATGAAACAGCGAACTTCAGGGATTCACCATGTCACGGCTTTTGTCAGACAGGCGCAGGCTACGGTCGATTTTTACTCGGGTGTGCTGGGCTTAAGGCTGGTGAAAAAAACGGTTAACTTCGACGCTCCGGAGGTGTACCACCTGTACTTCGGCAACGAGGAGGGCCGTCCGGGGACGGTGATCACGTTCTTCCCGTGGCCGACCTCGCGCAAGGGGCGCATCGGAGGCGGGCAGGTCGGGACGACCTCGTACGCCGTTCCGCCCGGCGCGCTTGACTTCTGGCAGGCGCGGTTGGAGAAGCTCGGCGTGGCTGCGGCGGAGGCGAGCCGGTTCGGCGAGCGGGTGTTGCAGCTGGAAGATCCGGACGGCCTGAGAATCGAGCTGGTGGAACGCGAGGCCGGGCCGTCAAGCCGTTGGTCGTTCGGTGGCGTGTCCGCCGACAAGGCGATCAAGGGCTTCGGGGGAGCGGTGCTGCTCAGCATGGCTCCCGAGCGGACGGCCGAGGCGTTGGAACGGGTTATGGGCCTTCGCAGGATCGCGCAGGAAGACGGCTACGCGCGCTTCCAGGCGGCCGGAGAGCTCGGCAATCTCATCGACGTGAACGTCGCGCCGGTCGCCCCGGGCGCCGGAGGCGCGGGAACGGTGCACCACATCGCCTGGAGAGCGGCCGACGACGAGGATCATGCGCGCTGGAGAAGATGGGTCGGGGAGAACGGCTATCAACCGACCCCGTTCATCGATCGGCAGTACTTCAATGCCATTTACTTCCGCGAAGAAGGCGGCATACTGTTCGAAATCGCGACGGATCCGCCGGGCTTCGCCCGGGACGAGCCGGCGGAGACGATGGGAGAGAAGCTGATGCTGCCCGATTGGTTCGAGCCACACCGGGCCCAGATCGAGCAGGGCCTGCAGCCGATCGAAGTTCGCGTATTGGAGGAGGATCGTCCATGAAGCATCTTTACCGGCAAGGCGCCGATCCGGGCGCGCCGACGCTTCTGCTTCTGCACGGAACCGGGGGGACGGAGCGCGACTTGCTGCCGCTGGCCGAATCGATCTCTCCCGGCTCCTCGGTGCTGAGCGTCCGAGGCAGCGTGCTGGAGAACGGCATGCCGAGGTTTTTTCGCAGGGTGGCGGAAGGGGTGTTCGATCTGGAGGATCTTGAATTCCGCACGAGAGAGCTGCACGCCTTCCTCGACGAAGCGGCCGGGCAGTACGGCTTCGACCGCGGCAATCTGGTGGCGGTAGGCTACTCCAACGGGGCCAATATCGCCGGCAGCCTGTTGTTCTCCTATTCGGACTCCCTTCGGGGAGCCGCGCTCCATCACCCGATGGTGCCGCGTCGGGATCGGCAGCTTCCGGACCTCGCCGGCGTGGCGGTATTCATCGGGGCGGGGACGAACGATCCGATCTGCGCGCCGCAGGAGACCGGGGAGCTGCAGCAGATGCTGGAGAAGGCTGGAGCCGAGGTCGAGCTGCACTGGGAGAAGGCGGGGCATCGCTTGACGGCGAGCGAAGCCGCTGCGGCGGCGGATTGGTTCGCAAGACGCTTCGGGGGAGCCGAGCGGGAATGAGCGGCTTCCACCTCGCCGAGCCGGTTTGCCGGCAGCTCTTACCCGAAGCCGGGGACCGGTTCCCGATCGAACGGCCGATGCAGCATAGGCGCGAAATCAGGCAGCGGATGCCCGCTGTCTGTTTTTTTGTTTTCCGGGGACGGTTTTTGGGAAGGTTAGTACGGTGCATCTCATATTGGCGCTATCCGAAGGAGAGATTCATGGACACGAGACGACATCGCCCCTACGGGCGGCTGGACAACCAGACGCTGCTCCTGCTCGCGGTGAACGGCCTCTTTGCCCTGGCGACCGCTTTATCCGGCACTTATTTCGGAGTTTATATCTGGAAAGCCAGCAACGACTATTTCAAGCTGGGCTGGTTTACGCTGCTTACCCACCTCTGCATGGGGCTGACGTTCTGGATTGCCGGCAACGCGGCCAAGGAAGGCAATAAAATGGCTATCATGAGGGTGGGCGTCGGCTTTTCCGCCCTGTTCTACGCCCTCGTTCTTCTGCTAAAGGGCAGCGCCGTTCACTATATTTGGCTGCTCGGCCTCGTGCAGGGATTGGCGACGGGGTTGTTCTGGCTGGCTTACAACGTTGTCTACTTCGAGGCGACCGAGCCGGACAACCGCGACAAGTTCAACGGCTGGGCCGGAACGACCGGCTCTCTGATCGGGATCGTCGTCCCGTGGACCTCCGGGTGGCTGATCTCCCGACTCGGCGGAGAAGCCGGGTACCGCGCGATCTTCATTGCTTCGGCCTGCGTGTTCGTGGCGGCGATCGTCACCAGCTTCTTCATCCGCAACCGCAGGACGTCCGGAAGCTATACATGGCGCTGGCCGTACCGGCTGATGCGGGAAAGCGATTCCGACTGGCCTTCGGTCATGGGCGCGCTGGCCGCCCAAGGCGTCCGGGAGAGCGTATTCGGAGTCATCATCGGCATCCTGATCTATGTTCAGACAGGGAGCGAGATGAAGCTGGGCAACTTCATGCTGCTGACGTCTGCGGTCGGGTTCGCAAGCTTTCTCTGTACGGGAAAATGGCTCAAGCCCAAGTGGCGGTACAGGGCGATGCAGGTCGGGGCGATTGCCCTCATTGCGGTCATCCTTCCGATGTTCGCGGGCTTTAGCTACGCGACTCTGCTGGCTTTCGGACTGGGCGCGGCCTTGTTCTTCCCGCTTTATATTATGCCGATGACGGCGGTCGTCTTCGATCTGATCGGACGGAACGAGGAAAGCGCCGGGAGGCGGGTGGAGTATGTCGTGGCCCGGGAACTGGCGCTTAACGTCGGCCGCATCGCGGGTATGGCGATTTTTATGGGCGTAATCTCCGTCAGCAAAACGCCGCAGGCGATGAAATGGCTGCTGCTGGCGGTCGGCAGCTCGCCTCTGCTGAGCTGGTTGTTCATGCGGAAGGTGTTTGCGACGGAGGACGAGCCGGACGAGACGGTTGACATGGAACCAAAAGGTGTCCTATAATGAGCGGGAATAGGAAACCATAAGGTTTCCTTTCGGGGAGGAGAACGATCGATGACGCAGACCCGCGACAAGCTGCCGGATATCCGGCAGGTTCAACTGTTCAATGCGCCCATTGAGAAAGTGTGGGCGGCCGTCGCCACCGCGGAAGGAATCTCGGCCTGGTTTATGCCGAACGACTTCGAACCGGTCGTCGGCCACGAATTTCACCTCGACTCCGGTCCTTACGGCAAGTCGCCTTGCAAGGTGACCGAGGTCGATCCGCCGAACCGTCTGTCCTTTCACTGGGGCAGGGACTGGGTCATTACGTTCGAGCTGTCCGCCAGGGGCGATCAAACCGAATTCACTCTGATTCACGGCGGCTGGTCCGCGGAGGGCGCGACGGAGTTCGGCGAGCCTCACGACGTCGTTCGCGACCGGATGAACGGCGGCTGGGTCGGGCTGGTGAAGAAGCTGGGCGAATATGTTCAAGTCTGACTCGTCGTCGGCGGCGCAGAAGCACGATGTGTTCCAGGCGATCGCCGACCCGACCAGACGGGGGGTGCTCCGTCTGCTGACCGACCGGGAAATGCCGGTTAACGAGATCAGCAGCCACTTTCCGATGACTCGAACCGCCGTCTCCAAGCATCTGCGCATCCTGTCCGAGGCGGGGCTGGTCAAGGAGCGCAAGGTCGGACGGGAAACGCGGTACCGTCTTGACGCCGCTCCGCTCCGCGAGTTGAAGAGCTGGCTCGCTTTCTACGAACGCTTCTGGGAGAACAAGCTCGACGCGCTGAAACGTTATGTCGAGTCGGACAGCTGATCCGGACGCTCGGCGCCATGGCCGCTTCGCCGCGGGACGGCGAACCGGAGGGCTCGGAGTACGCGCGCCGTCGACGGGATCGACGTAAGCGGGCGACGAATGGAATGCGGGGAATAATCGGCCGGCATCCGGGAACGCTAGCATCGACAAGTCGAGACAGACGGAGGCGATCGAACCGATGGCGAGAAGAAGAAGGCGCCTGGCCGTGCCGGACGCGGTGGACGGCGTACGCGCGCTTAAGGCGGACGTAATGCGCAAGGAGGGCTACCCGGTCGATCCGCAGCGGCCGGACGAGGTGAAGTACGAGGTGGCCAAGGAAATCGGCGTGCCGCTGCAGCAAGGAGACAACGGGAAGCTGACGACCGAGGAGGCCGGGCAAGTCGGCGGCAGAATCGGCGGGCCGATGGTGCGGGAGATGATTCGGCTGGCGCAGGAGCAATTGACGCGGAAACGGTGAAAAAACAAGAGGCGAGGATCTCTTCGGGGGATCTTCGCTTTTTTTGTGCCGTTTTCCCGGGATACGGCTTTAATGGCCGCTTATTTCCGCTTAACAACGAAGTAGGGCTGCCTTATAATAAATCAATACGTCATCGCTCGATCCGATTTCTTTATCCAGCCAGCCTGCATGCAAGAGGGCGGGTTTTTTGGAACGGACTGCAATTTTGCGCCCATCAGGGGTATGAATCTTAAGAAACTTTAAGAAACCGTTGGCTGGAGAATACGATAGAATAATAGAAAAAGATTCTCCGCAGTTTCGTAAGGGGGATGAGGCGGAAATGAATCTGTTGATCAAGCTGGGCAATCGAAGATTCGTCCTGTTCACTTTCATTTTGCTGTTGAAATGCTGTCTGGCCTGGTTCGTCGTCTTCGAGAACGGTCCCTCGGTCACGACGATGCTTACGGAAATTCCGTTTTTCTGGGTCGTTTTCTGTCTGATCGAATGGTTCGCGACCAAGCGCAAGCTGCTCTACTACACGATCGCGAACCTATTGTTTACGCTGCTCTATTTTACGGTGCTGATGTATTACAAGTATTACGGCGTCATCGTCACTTATCACGCCCTCAACCAGGCGGACAAAGTCACCCAGGTCGGCGACAGCACGTACTCGCTGATGGATCCTTATTACCTGCTCATTTTCGTCGACGTCCTCGTGCTTCTGGCCATTCCGTTGTGGCTGAAAAGCCGCGCCAAGGGCATCCAGCTGCACTTGAGACCGATCAGCCGCAAAGCGCTGTCGGCGCTGTTCCTGGCGTCCGTCATGCTCTGCTTTCTGAGCATCTGGCCGAATCGCGCGAGCATGAACGAGAACAAGCAAGCGGAAGAGATGGGCATTCTGAATTACGAGTTCTACACGATTTTCGCGGACGACAAGGTCGATGCGGAGATCGTGGACATGAAGGAAATCAACCAGGAGCGAATCGACCGTCTGAAAGGCAAAACGTTCGTGGAGCAGCCTCTGTATGAAGGAGAGGCTCGGGGGAAGAACGTCATCCTCATTCAGATGGAGTCGCTGCAGGACTTCATGATCGGTCTTCAGGTGGACGGCCAGGAGGTCATGCCGAATTTGACCCGGCTGGCCCAGGAGCAATTCCGCTTTAATCATTTCTACGCGATGGCCGGGCAGGGAACGACGTCGGATGCCGAGTACGTCGTGAACACGTCGTTATATGTGCCCAAGCACGAGCCGGCCACCAAGAACAACGTGAAGAAGGAGCTGCCGAGTCTGCCCAAGCTGCTGAAGGCCCAGGGCTACGACACGGCGACGTTCCATACGAACGACGTTCAGTTCTGGAACCGTACGGAGCTTTATCCGGCTCTCGGCTTCGATCGTTATTACGACAAAAGCTTCTACGGGGACACGGATCATATCGCCTACGGATCGTCCGACGAGGTGCTGTACGCCAAAACGATCGAAGAGCTGAAAAAGATGGATGAAAGCGATCGGCCGTTCTACGCCCATGTGCTGAGCATGAGCGCTCATCATCCCTACAATCTGCCGGAATCGAAGCGCCGGATGACTCTTCCCGAGGAGATGGAAGGCTCGATGATCGGGCGGTACATTCTCGCGCAGAATTATGCAGACTACGCATTGGGCGCCTTCCTCGAGGAGCTGAAGAGCAGCGGCCTCTGGGACGACAGCATCGTCATGATCTACGGCGATCACCAAGGTCTGCCCGTGTACTCGATGAAGAGCGACGAGCGCGAGCTGATGCGGGAGCTGGTCGGCCACGAGTACGGTTATGCCGATATGTTTAACGTACCGTTCATTATGCACGTTCCCGGCGTCACCTATCCGGCGCTCATCGAGCGTACCGGCGGGCAGATCGATATTTTGCCGACGATCGCCAACCTGCTCGGCGTCTCTCTCGACGATCGGCTTCACTTCGGACAGGATTTGCTGAACTCGGGCTCCAACGTGCTGCCGATGAGGCACTTCCTGCCGACCGGCTCCATCGTGACCGATACCGGAGTGTTCATTCCCGGCAACGACTACGAAGACGGCACGAACTATCCGTTCGACGGCGCCGAGCTGCCGGAAGGGAGCGGAGCCGCCCGGGACGAATACGATCGCGCGCTGGAGCTGCTTAACTTGTCGGACAGCTACGTGAAGCAGCTGCCGGACAGAGCGCCGCAATGACGATAGAGCAAAGCGGCCCGTTCCATTCTCACGGCGAGATGGAACGGGCCGTTCTTTGTTTCTCGCCGCTCGGTAGGGGGCGAATCCGATCCGGATCGCCGCCGCGGCCAAGACCGGGCGCGGAGCCGGAAGAACGCCGCCTGCGTCGCGCCCGGAACCGGCCCGTGAAGGCTCAAGCCCGCAGCTTCCGCTCCCGGTACTGTCCGGGCGTCATCCCTTCCTGCTTGCGGAAGGAGCGGATGAAGTTTTGCGGGTTGTTGTACCGGAGCTTGGCGGCGATCTCCTTGATCGGCAGGTCGGTTTCCGTCAGCCACTTCTTGGCCATGCCGAAGCGATAGGCCGACAGATATTCGCTGAAGGAGACCTGGGTTTCCTTGCGGAATACGCTGCTCAAGTAGTTCGCGTTGTAGTGAAGGCGCGAAGCGCATTCCTCCAGCGTCAGGTCGGTGTCGTAGCAGCGCTGGACGAGGTCGATGATCTGCTCGGAAATGTTCTGGTACTGCGCCTCCTGACGGTCGCGGAAGGCGGCGATCATCGGGAAGACGACGGAGGCGGCGAACCAATCCTCGATTTCGGGAACGGTGTTCAGAGCGAGAAGCTGCTCGAACAGGGAGCCGCCCGCCCGGGGCAGCTGAATGCCCGACTCCTGAGCGACGATCAGCAGATTGTTAAGCAGTCGGACCAACGCAAGCTGGCATTCCTGCGGAGACAGCTCCGCCCGGAATACGGGCTGGAGAAACTGCTTCAGCAGCTCGCGGGCTTTGTCCTGCTCCGCCAGCTTGATCGCGTCGATCAGCTCGTTCTCGACGAGCGTCGGATAGTTCAGATTAAGGAACGGATGACCGGAGTTCAGGTTGCCGTACTGAATAATGATGCCCTTCCCCAGCTTCAGCCGATGCTTCAGGGCATCCAGTCCTTCGCGGTAGCCGGCCTCCAGCCGGGAGAAGGAATCGAACGGCAGGCTCATTCCGATGCTGATCTGCAGTCCGAGATAGCGGTGGACGTTCGTCTGCAGCTGCTCCGCGATTTCGAGCAGGGCGGAGTTAAACCCTTCGGCTTCCGGATCGGGGCTGCCCAGCACGACGACCGCCGTGCCGTCGACCGTGACCGGAGTCAGCCTTCGGGAGAACGGGATCATCTCCTCTACGATGTTCTGAACAGCGAACAGCAGCAGCTCCGAATCCTCCTTGCCGTATCGGGTCTCCTCCAGGGCGTCGATCTGCAGCGTCAGGACGACAAGTCTCCGCCAGCCCGACAGCTGCGCCTCGAAGCCGAAGCGGCGGAGCTGCTCCGCCAGCTCGCCGGGCATGAGGTTGCCTTGGACCGCCTTGATCAGAAAGTAGGCTCTCACCTGCCCGAGATGCTGGCGAACCTCCTTCTCCAGACGCGATTTGGATTGAAACAGATGGCTTAATTGCTCGCCGATCAGTCCGAATTCGTCCTTCCTTCGCTTATCCGTTCCGGTCAGGCCGTCGTCAAGCTGCAGAAGCAGCTTCTGAATCGGAGAATAGATTTTTCTCGAGCCCAGCCAGACGAACAGAATCGCCGCAAGCAGCAGGAGGAGGCAGATGAACAGCGTGTAGAAGCCGATCTTGTTCGACTCTCTCGTGAGACTGGATATCGAGACGAAAGAAACGTAGGTCCAGCCGTTATAGGGAGAGCGGTAATAGGCGACCGAGTAATTCCCTCCGCCCAGATCCGCCTGAATCTGCCCGGACTGCCCGTGCATCTGGTCGGTCCGGTCGAAACCGGTCGCAGCGACGGAACGGCCGATCAGCGAAGGATCGGGATGCGCAAGAATGCGGTAGCTCTCGTCGAGAACAAGCGTCGTATCCGCCGGATTCTCTCCGCTGAGCAGAGCCTGCAGGCTGCAGGCGGGAATGTTGGCCATCGCGAAGCCGTGGGTTTCCAGCCCGTTGACGGGCAGCTTCTTGGTCAGACTGAGCGTGTAGGGGCAGCCGATGCTCGAGGCGCTTTCTTCGCTGTAGAACCAACGGCTCGGATACAGCTCCCAGCTCTCCTTGACTCCGCCGTTCATGAGCCCGAGCAGAGCTTCGTGCTGCTCGTACCGGTCGAACGGGTACAGGCCGGAGTTTTTGACCATCCAGTTTTGGCGCACGTTGACGAGGACGACATCCTCCACGAGCGTATCGAACGATTGCATGTGCCGCAATTCGTTGCGGATGTTGTCATACGTCATGAAATCGTTTACAGTTAGCGGGGCGGAGACGGCCTTCTTCAGCGCCGTCGAGTTGATCGTCTGGTTCAAAGTGTGGTTGACAGTCGTTAAAATTTGTTCTACATTTGCATTGATTTGCTTTAGAAGCTGTATTTTTCCTTCATTTACATATTTTTGGATTTCGTTGGATGAGGTAGCGTAAGAGAAAATTCCGATCATAAGAACCGGAAGCGTGCTGAGCAGAAGCCCGAACAGGGTCAACTTGGTCAGGAAGCTGAATGAGCGCAACAGGATCCACACCCTAACTTGATCTCGACATAGCTTTATTGTACCGACTGGACTTTTTCAGGACAATAATCATCTGAAGCGTCCATAATCATCAGGTCACATCGTAGGACGGGGAGGGGGAACGCGATGAAGGCGAGGGTTCAGGACGGCTGCCGGAGGAGAAGACGC
The DNA here is from genome assembly GCF_042654645.1 of Cohnella hongkongensis. Taxonomy (NCBI): domain Bacteria; kingdom Bacillati; phylum Bacillota; class Bacilli; order Caryophanales; family Paenibacillaceae; genus Cohnella; species Cohnella hongkongensis. The sequence continues at coordinate 318,875 of NZ_JBHSEP010000004.1, forward strand.
CGGCCGATGCTAGGGCTGCTGGCCGTGTTGCTGCTCGCATCCTGCGGTCAGGAGGCCGGCGTGGGCGAGGAGGCCGGAGCGGACGCCGTAATTACCATTATGGCGCCGCTCCACTTTCCGCATGCGCCGGACTCTTCGATTATCGGAGAGATCGAGCGGCTGACGGGTACGAGGCTCGACATCGAGTGGGTTCCCGACGGCATCTATACGGACAAGATGAATACGTCGCTGATGACGAATTCGCTGAAGATGGCGACGTTCGTCAAGTATACGGATTACGCATTCGTGAAGAACGCCGCCCGGTCGGGAGCGTTCTGGGAGATCGGCCCGTATTTGGACCGGTTTCCGAACCTCCGGCGGCTGAACCGCGACATTCTGGAGCAGTCGTCGCTCGACGGCAAAATCTACGGCCTGTACACGGAAAGGCTGTCCTCCCGGCAGGGAATCATCATCCGTCAGGACTGGCTGGAGCGGCTCGGCTTGAAGAAGCCGGCGACGATCGACGAGCTGTACGAGACGATGAGGGCGTTCACTTACGAGGACCCGGACGGCAACGGCCTCGACGACACGATCGGGGCGGCCGATCGCAACGATCTGATCTTCGGCGTGTTCAAGACGCTTGGCTCCTATTTCGGAACGCCCAACGGCTGGGCGGTGCGGGGGAAGGCGCTCGTGCCGGAGTTCGAGGCCCCGGAGTACATGGATACGATGAACTTCATGCGCAGACTGTACGAGGAGGGGCTGATCAACTCCGACTTCGCCGTCACCAGCAAAGAGGTGCAGCGCAATCTGTTCATCCGCGGCGAAGCCGGCATGTATATCGGGAGCATGCTCGACGCGCAGCGGCTGGCCGATGCGGCCGTCCGCTTCAATCCGGAGGCGCGCTTCACGCTGGTCAACCGGATCGAAGGGCCGGAAGGCTTCCGAATCTGGTCGATTCCGAATTTTAACGGTCTGTATTTGTTCTCGAAGAAGGCGATCAAGACCGAGGAGGCGCTGCTCGAGGCGCTGCGCTTCTTCGACCGGTCGATGGAGGGCGACGTGGCGAACCTGATGAAGTACGGCTTCGAGGGCCGGCACTATCGGGTGGAAGGGGATACGGTCCATCTGCCGCAGGAAAGCCAGGAGCTGAGAAACAGCGAGGTGAGCGTCATCTACACGCTGATGATCGCTGATCTGAGCAATCCGAATATTATGAAGGTGGGCAGGCAGGACGAGCTGACCGCTCTGGCGGAACGGCTCAGCGAAGATAACGAGAAGTTCATCGTCAGAGATCCGACCGTCGGTCTGAAATCGGACACGTTCGACGAGAAGGGCGCGGAGCTCTACAAGACGATATCCGACGCAACGTATAATTATATACTGGGACATCTGGACGAGGAAGGCTTCCGGCGGGAGGTGGAGCGCTGGAAGAACGGGGGCGGCCGGGACATTATACGGGAATATACGCAGGACTATTTCGGCGGCGAGGACGCGGGGTGAGTGACCCCGCTTTTTTTGCGCTCTTCGGGAGGTGTCCGCAGGCCGCGGAATAATCCTTGGAGCGCTTCGCGCCCGGAAGCAGCCGATCCGAGAGGATGATTATATACGTAATCGGACCGTGCCCTTACATTTAAGGCTGCAACGCCATTATCAAATTTTGGAGGTCATGAAGCAATGAGGAAAAGAAGAGCTGCGTTCGTGCTCTGTCTGGCGCTGGCATGCGTTCCGGCGCTCGCGGCTTGCTCGGGAGACGGAGGGAAGGAGGCGGTCGCCCCTTCGCCGGGCTCGTCAGCGGGAGCGGACCCTTCGCCGTCGGCTTCGGCGGCGCCGGAGAAGGAGGAACCGACGAAGATTACGATCATGCTTCCCCTGAACATTGCGGAGACGCCGCCGGATACGGTCAAAAAGGAGATCGAGCGGCTCACGAACACGGAGCTGACCTACCAGTTTTTCCCTGCAGACACATACGAGGAGAAGCTGAACGCTTCGTTCGCGACGGGCTCCTTGCCGCAGGTGACGTACTTGAAAAATCAGTCCACCTTCCTAATGATGAAGGACGCCATCCGCGAAGGACAGTTTTGGGAAATCGGCCCCTATCTGAGCGAGTTCGAGAGCCTGAGCAAGCTGAAGCCGGCGATTCTGGACAATACGAGGGTGGACGGCAAGCTGTATTCGCTGTATGTCGGAAGGCCGCTTGCACGGCAAGGGATGATCTACCGCAAGGACTGGGCGGACAAGCTTGGCCTGAAGGCGCCGGAGACGATCGACGAGCTGTACGAGATGGCGAAGCGGTTCACGGAGGACGACCCGGACGGGAACGGCAAGCCGGATACGATCGGACTGACCGACCGCAACGATCTGATCTACGGAGCGTTCAAGACGATCGCTTCCTGGTTCGCAACGCCTAACAACTGGGGAGAGAAGGACAGCAGGCTGCTGCCCGAATTCATGTTCCCGGAATATAAGGACACGATGGATTTTATGAAAAAGCTGCGCGACGGCGGCTACATGAACCAGGACTTCGCCGCGACGAGCAAAACCGACCAGACGAATCTGTTCACCAGCGGCAAGGCCGGCATCTATATCGGGAGCATGCAGGACGTCAACGCGCTGGAGAAGGATCTGGTCAAGAACGTGCCGGATGCGGTCGTGGATACGCACGCGTTGGTCAAAGGGCCGAGCGGACAGGCGACGACATGGTCGATTCCCGGCTATAACAACGTCGTGCTGTTCCCTAAATCGGCCGTTAAGGACGAAGCGGAGCTGAAAAAGATTTTGGCGTTCTTCGACCGGCTGATGACGCCGGAAGCGGCGACGACGATGTTCTGGGGGCTGGAAGGAAAGCATTACGAGAAGGTGGACGGCAAAGCGAAGGAGCTGGACGACAAGGAGCTGATCGAGCGCGAGGTCAAGGGCTACAAGGACAGCCTGATCGGGGAGCCGGAGACCAACGGCCAGCTGGAAGCATACCATACGCTCGCGGCGCGGATTCATGCGGAGGAGCTGATCGTCGAGAACGAGAAAATCGCGATCCACGATCCGACTGCGGCGCTCGATTCTCCGACTTACGCCGCAGAGGGCCTTCAATTGCAAGAGCTGATTAAGGACGCGACGTACAAGTATATCTACGGCAGCATCGACGCGGCGGGCTTCCAGGCGATGGTCGACGATTGGAGCAAGCGGGGCGGCGACAAAATCATCGAGGAGTTCAATGCGGCCAGAGCCCAATAATTGCCGCAGGCGGCCCCGGTTCTCGCGGGGCCGCTCCGAACACCGGAGAAAGGAAGGCGCGACATGCAGCATGCGATAACGGCCGAAGGAGCGCCGGCGCTCGGCCGCCCCGGGAAGGGGCAAGCCGGCGGGGAGCGGTGGCGCAGGATCAAGCGGAACAAATGGCTGTATGTGATGATGCTGCCCGGCATGCTTTATTTCTTGATCTTCAAGTATGCGCCGATGTACGGCTTGGTCATTTCCTTTCAGGACTTCAAACCGTACAAGGGGATCGCGGGCAGTCCCTGGGTTGGCTTCAAGCATTTCGAGCGCTTGTTCACGGAGCCGGATTTTCTTCAGATTTTGGGCAATACGCTTATTCTGTTCGGCATGAATCTGCTGTTCTTTTTCCCGATTCCGATCATCCTCGCGCTGCTGCTCAACGAGGTTCGCGTGTCGTTGTTCAAGCGGACGGTGCAGACGCTGATCTACATTCCCCACTTTATGTCGTGGGTGATCATCGCTTCGATCAGCTACGTCATGCTGACGATGGACGGCGGAATCGTGAACGAGCTGATCGCCCATCTCGGCTTCCGGAAGATCAACTTTCTGCTGAGTCCGGAATGGTTCAGGCCGATGTACATTTTGCAGGTGATCTGGAGAGAGGCGGGCTGGGGAACGATTATCTACATGGCGGCCATCGCCTCGGTCGACGTCGAGCAATACGAGGCGGCCAGAATGGACGGGGCGGCCCGCTTCCGGCAAATCTGGCACATTACGCTGCCCGCGATTCGCGGCGTGATCGTCGTGCTGCTCATTCTGAAGATCGGCGACGTTCTGGAGCTCGGCTTCGAGCACGTCTATCTGCTGCTGAACTCGATGAATCGCCGAGTGGCGGAAATTATCGACACCTATGTGTATACGGCGGGGCTGCGTCAGCAGCAGTTCAGCTACAGCGCGGCCATCGGATTTTTCAAATCGTTCATCGGGCTTCTTCTCGTTATGCTAGCGAACCGGCTGGCGCGGAAAATGGGGGAAGACGGTGTTTACTAACGCAAGCGGAGGAATGGGATATGATTGAGGATCGGACGGTAAGCGGCAGAATCTTCTCGGTGTTGAATTATGCGCTGCTGGCGACGATAGCGCTGGTCTCGTTCCTGCCTTTCGTCCACGTCATTGCCGGCTCGTTCACGACGAACGCGGAGCTGGCCGCCAGCAAGTTCGTCCTCATTCCAAAGGTGTGGAGCATCGAGGCTTACCGGTTTATCTTCTCCACGAGCACGATTTTCCGGGCGATGGCCGTATCGGCGGCCGTCACGCTGCTGGGCACCCTGTTCAGCATGCTGATCACTTCGATGATGGCCTACGGCCTGTCGCGCAGAGATCTGGACGGCAGGAAGCCGATCCTGTTCGCGGTCGTCTTCACGATGCTGTTTAACGGCGGCCTGATTCCGACCTTTCTCGTCGTGAAGGAGCTGGGCCTGATCGACACGTACGCGGCGCTCGTGCTGCCGATCGCGATCAGCGCGTTTAATCTGATCATTCTAAAAAACTTCTTCCAGAACATTCCCGACGGGCTGGAGGAGTCGGCGAGGATCGACGGCTGCAGCGACTTCGGCATCTTCTTCCGCATCGTGCTGCCTCTGTCGATGCCGGTGCTGGCGACGATTTCTCTGTTCTATGCGGTCACTTACTGGAACACCTATCTGAACGCCATTCTGTATCTGGACAGCAGCGACAAGTGGCCGATCCAGGTGCTGCTTCGGCAGATTGTCGTACTGGCCAGCGGCATCGAGTACGGCTCCAACCTGGACGGGGCCGTGCCGCCGCCGGATCAGACGGTGAAGATGGCCGTTATCGTCGTGGCGACGCTGCCGATTCTGCTCGTGTACCCGCTTCTGCAGAAGCATTTCGCCAAGGGAGCTCTGCTGGGCTCGATTAAAGGATAAGCGACAAACCAAGGGAAGAGGGGATGAGGATGGAGCGGGAGCATTCGGGCGGGACTCCGCGTTCGCCGGTCGAATGGGGGACGGCGATCTGCGATACGATCATGGCCGCTTACGCGCCGGAGGAGCTTCCGCCGGCGGGAAGATGGCATTACCATCAAGGCGTGTTTCTTAGCGGGATGGAGAAGCTGCTGGAGCTTGGCGCGGGCGGATCCTCGTATGAAAGCTATATCCGGGGATATGCCGACGCCCTGATCGACCCGGAGGGGAACTTCCTGTTCGCCAGAGACGAGCTGGATTCGATTCAAGCCGGGCTGCTGCTGTTCCGGCTCGACCGGCGCACCGGGGACCGCCGTTACCGGATCGCCGCAAACAGGCTGCGAGCGCTGTACGGCACGTTGAACCGAACGGCCGAGGGCGGCTTCTGGCACAAGGACAAGTACCCCGGCCAGATGTGGCTGGACGGCCTCTACATGGGCGGCGTCTATGCGCTGAAGTACGCCGCGGAATACGGAGACGACCGGCTGGTCGATCTGGCGCTGGAGCAGGAGCGGCTGATGCGCCGCCATATGCGGGACGCCCGGACGGGGCTGCTGTTCCATGCATGGGACGAGAAGAAGCGAATGCCGTGGGCCGATCCGGAGACCGGCTGCTCCCCGGAGCTGTGGGGCCGGTCCCTCGGATGGTACGGGCTTGCGCTGGCGGAGTTTCTGGAGCTGCTGCCTCAGGAGCATGCAGGAAGAGGAGAGCTGGAGCAGGAGCTGGCGGCGTTCGCCAACGCCGTCGTTCGGTACCAGGACGAGGAGAGCGGGCTGTGGTATCAGATCGTCGATAAGGGAGAAAGGGCGGACAACTGGCTCGAGACGTCCTGCTCCTCTCTGTTCGTCTACACGCTGGCCCGCGCTGCCGGACGGGGTCTGCCCGTCTCGGACGCGTGCCGGGCCGCAGCCGGCAAGGGCTTCCGCGGGCTTGTCCGGACGCTTCGGACCGACGGACGGGTCGTCGTGCTTCCGGATATTTGCATCGGCACGTCGGCGGGAGACTATGCTCACTATGCCGGCCGGCCGAAGAGCGGCAACGACCTGCACGGCGTAGGCGCCTTCGTCATGGCGTGCGCCGCGATGGCCGCCATGGCCGAGGCGGCGAGCGGCGGCGATCCGATCGGGGGAAGCGCCGGCTTGCCATAAATGGTATAATAGGAGGCAATTACCGCACAGCGGCAGCAGGGGCTACTGACATGAGTGTCGTCTCGGAGCTACTTTCCAACTTGAATGAAGACGGTTTGACGGATTTGCTGGAGCGCTACCGCGCTTTCGGTCCGCTGCCGGGGATCGCTTTAACGTTTCTCAAGTCGTTCGTGCCGCCTTTGCCCACGATTCTGATCGTCGGGGTGAATGCGGCCGTTTACGGTTTGTGGGCAGGCTTCCTCTACTCCTGGATCGGTATCGTAAGCGGATGCCTCGTCACCTTTCTCGTCGCTAGATACGCAGCGGGGCATTCTTACTTTATGCGTTTCGCCCGCAAGCCCAACGTGAAGAAGAGCTTGACGTGGATTCGGCGCAACGCGTTCAGCTACGTGTTCCTGCTCAGTCTGTTTCCGGTCGGTCCGTTCGTCGTCATCAACATCGCCGCGGCGATCGCGCAGATGAGGCTCAGGTCGTTCTTCATCGCGATTCTGTTCGGCAAAGCGATCATGGTGCTGTCGGTGTCGATAATCGGACATGACTTCATGCGGTTCGTCGAGCGGCCGGTCGAGCTGGTCTACGTCGTGCTGTTCGTGGGCGGCTCCCTGTGGCTCAGCAAGCGAATCGAGCGGCGGTTCGCGAGGGCCGGCGAGGAGGAGCGGGAGGCCGCTCCCGAGCGGATCAGCTCCTAGCGGCGCGGCGGTGAGGCTTGGGGATCGGGGCGGCGGAAGCTAGGCTGCGAAGGCGGGAGGGGCGTCTGATGCCGGACGAGCGGTCCCATTACGGGGAAGCAGGAGGTGCGAGAATGCTGAGTTTTGAAAAGAAGATCGAGATTATGGAAACCTTCCCGGAGCTGGAGCGCAGGGACGTGTCTCTGGGCAGAGTCAACTTCCATTACTCCGGAAGCGCCAGCGACAAGAAGAACGTCGGGTATCACTTTCATCCGAACGGCAACGGATACGTCTACGCCGCAGGGCTGGAAGGAGTGGAAACCGACGGCAAAGGCTTCGTCAACGTTCGCGATTACGGCGAGCGGGAGCTTCGGGAGCTCGTCCAGCGGTCGATTCGGTCGCTCGGCGGGGCTGCGGCAGCCGGAGCGGGGCGCGCGGAAGGGCAAGCGGCCGAGGAGCGCTGGCGGAATGCGGACGGGAGCGAGCTGACGCTGCAGTTCGAGGACGACATGTGGTATCTGTTTGCCGGCTTGAATCTGGAGATGGCGTTCGAATCTTACGAAGAAGCGGCCGAATATTTGGCGGAAGAAGGCTTTGTCAGAGCTTAAGCCGCCTTCAGGTCCGCCGAAGACGAACAAGCGCGCGAGGCGCGCCTCTTCGCGCCGGGGGGCGCGCAGCAGGCTCCGAGTTTATGAAACGCAGCGCATTTCCATCCGTACATAATGAGTAACGAGATTTTTACGTTCTGATCAGGAACAGAGGAGGAGCTTATGAAGCGCATTCTATTGTTTATTTTGACCAACCTGCTCGTCATGGTGACGATCGGCATCATTTTGTCCGTCTTCGGAGTCGGCTCGTATTTGAACGAGTCGGGCGGCATCGATTTTAGCGCGCTGCTCGTATTCAGCGCCATCGTCGGCTTTACGGGCGCGTTCATCTCGCTGGCGATGTCCCGCTGGATGGCCAAAATGATGATGGGAGTTCGCGTGCTGAAGCCTGAAGATCCGTTGTCTTCGGGCGAGCAGCAGATCGTCGACATGGTGCACCGGCTGTCCAGAGCGGCAGGCTTGACGCATATGCCGGAGGTCGGCATCTACGAATCCCATGAAGTGAACGCATTCGCGACCGGTCCTTCGAAGAAGCGTTCGCTCGTCGCCGTATCGACCGGGCTGCTGAACGAGCTGGACGAGGACGCGGTGGAAGCGATCATCGCCCATGAGGTCGCGCACGTCGCCAACGGAGACATGGTCACGATGACGCTGCTGCAGGGCGTCGTGAACACGTTCGTCGTCTTCCTGTCCCGCATCGCTGCCTGGGCGGTATCCCGATTCGTCAAGGAAGAGATCGCGCCGATCGTTCATTTTATCGCCGTCATCGTCTTCCAGATCGCCTTCTCCATTCTGGGAAGCCTGGTCGTGCTGGCCTACTCCCGGTACCGCGAGTTCCACGCCGACGCGGGCGGCGCCCATCTGGCAGGCCGCGACAAAATGATCCACGCGCTGCGCGGGCTTAAAGCCTACCAGGATCGCATGAGAGACAGCCAGCAAACGGCCGTCTCGACGCTCCAGATCAGCGGTAAGAAAAGAAGCGGACTGTTCTCCACGCACCCGGATCTGGACGAGAGAATTCGTCGACTGCAAGCCGGCTGACAGCCGAAAAGAAAAAGAGGCCGTCCCGTTCAAGCCTATCGGCTTGGGGGGACGGCCTTCTGCGTTACTCGGTCCGTTCGTTGTACGCGCTGAGCAGAGTGCGGCGGTTGGGGCGAACCCGGTGAGCTTCGCGCAGGCTTCGCTCCGTCAGCTCCCGGTCGAGGCCGAGCTGCTCGGGAAGCGTCGGTCCCCCCGCCAGCGCCAGCAGCTTGCGAATTTCCTCGCCGCCGGGTATGCGAGCGATCGCTGCCGTCAGAGCCTGGCGATGCTGCTCGGGGAACAGGGCCGGCTTCTCCTCCGCCAGTCTGCGATACAGATCCGAGACGATCGCGCAGGCGATGCCGACCTTCGCGCCGTGCAGCACCTGCTTGCGTCCCCGCCGCAGCAGCTCCATCTCCCAGTAGTGGGAGAGGTGATGCTCGGCTCCCGAGGCCGGGTGGGATTGGCCGAACTGCAGCATGGCGAAGCCGGATTCGACGAGCGCCCGCATCAGCGTCTCCACGCCGAGCGGCGTTCTGCGTCCGATCTCTTCGCTGTGGGCGACGCATAGCCGAAGGGCGCGCTCCGTTCGCTCGTACACCTCTTCGGAGAAGGGCTCTCCTCCGGCCAGACTGCCGTATTTCCAGTCGAACAAGGAGGTGGATTTGCCCAGCATGTCGCCGAAGCCTGCGGCGATCAGCTCTGCGGGCGCCTTCGTCAGAATGTCCAAGTCGGCGAAGAGGGCCGAAGGGCCGATCGCGCCGATCGTCTTCTTCTCGCCGCGCAGAATGACCGGCGCTCCGACGGAGTTAAATCCGTCGACGGAAGGGGCGGTCGGCACCGATACGAAGGGGATGCCTACGGCGTAAGCCGAGAAGCGGGCGATGTCGTGCAGCGTTCCCGAACCGACGGCAACGACCGCCTCCTCCGTGTTCTGACGAAGCGCCAGAAGGAGCTGAACGAGGGACGCCTCGTCCGCAATGACGTCTCCTTGCCGGTCAGGCTCGATTTTGACGGTTGTCGTCCGAATGCCCGTCTCGCCAATCTCCTGTTCGAGCCGGGCTCCCGCGACCTCGTACGTACGCTCGTCGACCGCGAGCGCGACCCGGCGGTAGCCCTGCTCCCGCAAGTACGGGGCTACCTCCCGAAGCGCGCCGGCTTCGATGCGTACCGGTCCGTTCCATATCATCGCTTATTCCTCCTTAAGCTGCAGCAGTTCGCGAATATCCAGGATCGAATTCCAGATCAGGTCCGGACGTTCCTCGGCGGCCTCCGCCCGTTCGCGGGAGGTCGATCCGGTCAGCACAAGCGCCGTGCGGATGCCCGCGCGCTTGCCCAAAGCGACGTCCGAATGGAGGCTGTCCCCGATGACCAGACAGCGTTCGGGCGGCAGCTGCAGCGCGCGAAGCGCCGCATCGGACATATACGCCGAAGGCTTGCCGACGACAACGGACACCTGCGCTCCCGTCGTATGGACGATCGCCGCGATCGTGGCTCCCACGTCGATGCACTCGCCTCCGTCTCCCGGGAACGTCTTGTCCTCGTTGGTCACGATCAGCTTGGCGCCGCTGCGCGCCGCCCGGAAGGCGGCATTCAGCTCCGCGTAGGTCAGTGTCTCGTGGAGCGTGATGACGAGCCAGTCGGCTTCCTCCGGCTTCGTGGCCAGCTTAACGCCATGGCTTCTCATCTCCTCGTGCAGCCCTTCGTCCCCGAACAGCCACGCCTTGCTGCCGGGTGCGTGCTCCAACAAATAGGAGGCGGTCACGGTGGAGGTGAGCACGATCTCCTCGGCCGCCGCCGGAATGCCCATCGCCTGAAGCTTCTCCCGGCACATTCTCCGGGAGTAGTTGCCGCGGTTGCTCAGAAACACGACCCTTTTGCCTGAAGCCCGCACGAGCGCCATCGCTTCCCTGGCTCCTTCTATCGCTTCGGATCCGAGGTAGATCGTTCCGTCCAGGTCGATGATCAAGCCGTCGATAGCGTGCAATGTCATGGTGAAGCTCCTCCCAGCGGTTCGTTCCTTGTTCGCTATCGATTGTAAGCCAAATGAAGACAAACGACAATAAACGAAGGACGAGCTGCTGGCGATCTTCGCTTGCCGCCGTCTTTCCGCTGCGCTATAATAAGGTCAAAAGTTTAATCGCTTTAATTTTATGACAAACGAGAATGGACGACAATCGACAGCTATTGAATCGTTTCTTTGTGCTGCCGACTGCGCCAAAAGTTAAAGCGCAATAACTTAGGAGAAGGCTCGCGTTTATATTTTTTATCGCACAGGAGAGTCGGAAGGATGAAAGTCAACATTTTCGATGTCGCCAAGAGATCGGGGTTATCGGTGGTTACCGTATCGAGGGTGCTGAATCAGTCGAGCACCGTGCGGCAGAAGAACAAGGAAAAAGTGCTGAAAGCGATGGAGGAGCTCAATTACCAGCCTAACGCTTCGGCCCGCAGTCTGGCTCGCGGCAAGACGGGGATCGTCGGCCTCTCTCTGTCCAACCTGGGCGATTCGTTCTTCGACGGAGTTGTGAAGGAGACGAACGAGCGGTTGAGGGAGCAGGGCTATCTGCTGGCGCTGTCGATCTCGCGGAGCTCCGGGGACGCCTTTCGCCGCTCCTTGTTTCAGGAGGATCGGGTGGACGGGGTCATTCTGCTGTCACCCACGGAGGAGGACGATTACCTGCTGGAACTGAAGAACAACAAAATTCCGCACGTCCTGATCGATAATTCGAAAAATCACCCCTCCGCCTCCTCGGTCATCGTGGACAACTTTAAGGGAGGGTACGAAGCGGCGAAGCATCTGATCGAGCTCGGGCATACCGAGATCGCCCATATCTCGGGTCCCGATCCGTTCCTCAGCAGCCGGGAGAGGGAGCGGGGCTTTCTGGCCGCGCTGGGGGAAGCCGGGCTTCAGCCGTACCGCGTGGAGCGGGGGACGTTCGAGCTGTCGTCGGGGTACGAGATCGCGACGCGCTGGATCGATTCGGACACCCTTCCGTCGGCTCTGTTCGCGGCGGACGACTACATCGCGCTGGGGGTCGTCGACGCCTGCTTGAATCGCGGCATTCGAATTCCGGAGCGGCTGTCCATCGTCGGATTCGACGATCAGAAGCTTGCCTCCGAGTTCCGTCCGCTGCTGACGACCGTCCGGCAGCCGGCGGACAAGATCGGAGCGGCCGCCGTGGAGCTGCTGCTGGAGACGATGGCCGATCCGGCGAAGCGCAAAAAAACGGTGAGAATCGGACCGACGCTCATCGTACGGGAGTCGACGGCCCGTAAACCGACCTAGGCCGGGAGCAGGGCCAACGTCTTTCGGAGGTGAGCTTTCTCTGCTCACGGGTTTCAAACAGGCATACGAAGCGGGGAGGAAGGGCAGTGAACTATTATTTGGGAGTCGACGGCGGCGGCAGCAAGACGTATGCGCTGATCGTCGACGGGCAGGGCAACGTTGCGGGCAAGGGACGCAGCGGCAACGGCAACCATCAGATCGACCGCGAGGCGGCGAAGCTCAACATACGAGAGGCGGTCGAGGCGGCGCTGCAGCAGGCGGGGCTGACCCGGGAGCAGATCGAGTTCGCGTACTTCGGCCTGGCCGGGGCGGACAGGGAGGCCGATTACCGGATTTTGCGCCCGATGATTGCGGAGCTGGGCTTTCCGCGGCACGAGATCAGCTGCGACACGATGATCGCGCTGCGGGCCGGCACCGATCGGCCTTACGGGGTCGTGCTGATCTGCGGGACGGGAGTCAACGGCGCGGGCGTCAGCCCGGAGGGGCAGTTTTACCAGTGCGGAGGCTTTACGTATTTGCTCGGCGACTTCGGGGGCGGCGGCTCGCTGTGCGTCGAGGCGTTCCGCTCCGTCATCCGCGCCTGGGACGGCCGCGAGCGGCCGACGCTGCTCACGCGCCTGGTGCTTGACGATCTGGGCTACAGCGATGTGCAGGAAATGTTCGACGATTATCTCGACCACGGCAGGACGCCCCCGCTCCGTCTGGCCAAGCTGCTGTTCACGGCGGCGCAGGAAGGGGACGAGGTGGCGCGGGAAGTGCTGGCCAGGCAGGGCGCCGAGCTCGGCAAGTCGGCCCGGGCCGTCATTCGGCGGCTCGCGATGGAAAGTCTGGCATTCGACGTCGTTCTGGCGGGCAGCATCGTGACCCGGGGCGAAGGGGAGTTCGTCCGCGACGCGATTCGGGAGGCTGTGAAGGAAGCCGCGCCGGGCGCTCGCGTCGTGACGCTCGAGGTCGAGCCGGTCGTCGGCGCCGTATGGCTGGCCGTGGAAGCGACCGGCATCAAGCTGCCTCCGGCCATCTACGAGCGGCTGCGTTCGGTATCGGACTTCAGCCTTGCCTAAGCGGATGCCGAGACAGCCTCTGGATCATTAAAAATTCGCGCGAGGAGAGGGAACGCATGGCGGAACAACAAGGATTAAAGATTGCGGTGATCGGCGGGGGCTCGTCGTATACGCCGGAGATTGTGGAAGGCTTCATCCGCCGCTACGAGCAGCTGCCCGTCCGCGAGCTGTGGCTGGTCGATATCGAGGAAGGCCGGCATAAGCTGGAGATCGTCGGCGAGCTGGCGAAGAGGATGGTGGCCAAATCCGGTCTGCCGATGAGCGTTCATCTGACGCTCGACCGCCGCCAAGCGATCGAAGGGGCGGACTTCGTCTCGACGCAGATGCGAGTGGGCTTGCTGGAAGCGCGGAAGTGGGACGAGCATCTCCCGAATAAGCACGGCGTGATCGGGCAGGAGACGACCGGTCCCGGCGGGATGATGAAGGCGCTCCGCACGATCCCGGTGCTGCTCGACATCTGCAGGGACATCGAGGAGCTGGCGCCGGACGCTTGGCTGCTGAATTTTACGAATCCGGCCGGTATGGTCACCGAGGCGATCTCGCGCCATTCCAGGGTGAAGAGCATCGGGCTGTGCAATGCGCCGATCGGCTTGCACAAGTGGCTGAGCAGCAAGTACGAGACGACCCCGGATCGGCTGTACACCGAATTCGTCGGCCTGAATCATCTGCACTGGGTGACGCGAATCGAAGTGAACGGCGAAGACAAGCTGGCGGAGCTGCTGGACAACCGCGAACAATATTCCGGCCAGAACGTCCCCGCAACGGAGTGGGATCCCGACTTTCTGCGCGGCTTGGGCGGTTTCCCCTCGTACTATTTAAAATATTATTATTTGACCGACGCCATGCTGAAGGAACAGCTCGAATCGCTCAAGGAGAAGGGGACGCGAGCGGAAGTCGTGAAGCGGGTCGAAGACGAGCTGTTCGAGCTGTACAAGGATCCGAACCTTCAGGAAAAGCCGAAGCAGCTTGAACAGCGCGGCGGAGCGTACTACTCCGAGGCGGCGGTCAATCTGATGGTCTCGCTGCACAACGACAGGCGGGACATCCAGACGCTGAACGTCGCGAACGGCAGGACGCTCGACTTCCTGCCGGAGGACGCCGCCATCGAGGTCAACTGCGTCGTGACCGGCCAAGGCCCGATTCCGCTCCCTGTCGCCAAGGTGCCGGAGCAGGCCAAAGGGCTGATTCACGCCGTCAAATCGTACGAGAGATTAACGATTCAGGCCGCGATCACGGGCGACCGGGAGGTTGCGCTTCAGGCGATGGCCGCGCACCCCCTCGTTCCGTCCGTTCAAGTCGCGAAGACGCTGCTGAATGAAATGCTCGAGAAGAACAAACCGTATTTGCCGCAGTTTTTCCGGTAATCGATCAAGGCTCTCGCGAAGGGGATCGCGGGAGAGCCTCCGGAGGCGCATGCCGCTCCTTTCCGCCGTTGTCGCGGAGGGGAGCGGCATGCGTCTTTTTTTGTGATTCAAAAAGTATAAAATTCGTTATCCTTATCTGAATCCCCTCCGACATAAACGTTATCCCGCCGGTCCCAAGGACGGTGTAAGCCGTATATGCTTGGCTCCGGCGTGCGCTTCAAGTTTATTAAAAAGTGAAAGAGTTTAGGGATTGCTCTTATTTATGAAAGCGATTTATCCCGGTATTCTTGAGGTACATCGACCAATTCAGCAAGGAGTGAAACCGCCATGGGCGAGCGAATTAACAGCGCTTACAGATCGGCGGCGAATCATGGGCCCGTCCGTGTTCGCAGCAAGAAAAAATGGTTCGGAGGAAGATGGGAGAGTCCGGTGGCGGGGTATTTGTTTATTTCGCCGTGGCTGCTGGGCTTTTTTCTGTTTACCTTCTGGCCGATGATTCAGTCCGCGTATTTTTCTTTTACGGAATATTCTTTGCTGGAGCCTCCGCAATGGATCGGACTCCACAACTTCGACAAGATCATCAACGAAGACCGGCTGTTCTATCAATCGCTGGGAGTGACGCTCTGGTTCGTATTCCTCTCCGTCCCGTTGAAGCTGCTAACCGCTTTGCTGGTCGCCGTCATGTTGAACCGGAAGCTGAGGGGCATGCATATTTACCGTACTCTGATCTACTTCCCGTCTCTCGTCGGAACCAGCGTAGCGATCGCGATTCTGTGGAGCAATATGCTGGGGGCCGACGGATTCGTCAACAGGCTCCTCTCGTACGTCGGGATCGAGGGCAAAAGCTGGATCGGAAGCCCGGATACGGCGCTTGGAACCTTGATTCTGCTGGCGATGTGGCAGTTCGGCGCGTCCATGGTCATTTTCCTGGCCGGGTTGAAGCAGATTTCGGGAGAGCTGTATGAAGCGGCTTCCGTAGACGGCGCCTCCAAGGTTAGGCAATTTGTCTCGATCACCATTCCGCTGCTCTCGCCGGTTATTCTCTTTAATCTAGTGCTGCAGACGATTTCGGCGTTTCAAATGTTTACGCAAGCGTTCGTCATCACGAAGGGCGGACCGATCAATTCCACTTACATGTACGCGCTTTATCTGTATGAGAAGGCGTTCGGGAGATTGGAGATGGGCTATGCGTCCGCTCTCGCCTGGATTCTGCTGCTCATCATTGGCGCCGTAACGGCGTTGATCTTCTTTTCGTCGAGGTACTGGGTATTCTATGCAACCGATGGGGGGAAATCTAAATGAACGGAAAGAAAAGCGCAAGCTTGCGGCGCCACGGGCTATTCCTTGCGCTTAGCCTGGTGATGATGTATCCGGTGTTATGGTGGATCAGCGCTGCGTTTAAGCGGAATGAGGAGATGAGCTCTCCGAATCTGATCCCGGCCAAGGCTACGATCCTGAACTTCATCGAAGGCTGGAGCGCGGTTCCGGGCTACACGTTCACGCATTTTTACTCCAACACCTTTCTGCTCATTGCGGGAGTGCTGTTCACGACATTGATTTCCTGCAGTCTGGTCGCTTTCGGATTCTCCAGGCTGGACTTTCCGCTTCGCTCGTTCTGGTTCTCGATCGTGCTGTTGACGGTGATGCTGCCCAATCAGATTACTCTGGTTCCCCAATACGCGATGTTCAACTCGTTCGGCTGGGTCAATACGTATCTTCCGTTTATCGTGCCGCACAGTCTGGCGGGCGGAATAGGCGGCTCCTTCTTCATCTTCCTGCTCGTCCAATTCATCCGCGGGATTCCTTCGGAGCTGGACGAAGCGGCCAAGATGGACGGCTGCTCCTGGTTCGGAATTTATTTTCGCATCATTATGCCGCTGTTGAAGCCGCCTCTGGTTACGGTGGCGATCTACTGCTTCCTGTGGAACTGGGACGATTTCCTCGGCCACCTGATCTACATCAACGCCGTAGATAAGTATACCGTCGGACTGGCGCTCAGAATGATGATCGATACGAGCTCGACCGCGCCGTGGGGACAGCTGTTCGCGATGTCTCTCGTATCCGTCCTGCCTTCCGTGCTTATTTTTTTCCTCGCGCAGCGTCATATTGTAGAAGGTGTTGCAACAAGCGGTCTTAAAGGCTAAAATGCTCCAATACAACGAGCGACCCGCTTGGTGGGAGGGAATGGCCTATCCGATTTCTCCATCCGTTCAAGAACTTTCAGATCGGCCACGTATTTTTCGGCAGCTTCGCCGGACTGATTACGGTCGTGCTGATCGTCGTCATCGGCGTCAGTTACCAATTTTCCGTACGGGAAATCGTGAAAAGCACTTCTTTTTATCAACAGAACAATCTGATCCAGCTCGACAAGCAGCTGAATATTCAGATGACGGAGATCGAGAATATCTCCTTGGCGATATCGCGCAACAGCAATCTGCAGGAATACTTGAGCGAAGCCGAAGGAGCGGATTCGTATACCCGGTTCGCGATCGCTTCGCGGATTACCTTCGACTTGTCGAATATCGCCTTCAGCATGCCCATCATTCAATCGATCCGCGTCTATATCGAAGACCCGCCCGTGTCGGATTACCAGGGACCGGTCAAGTTTGTGAAGCTTCAGGAGCTTCATGAGGAGCCGTGGTCCGAGACGGTGGACAACTCCGATTTTTCGTGGATCGGCCAGCATCTCATCTCTACGAACAAAGGCGATTTGCCCGTCATCAGCTTCGCCAGGAAAATCTATACGCCCGGCTACGAATATAAAGCGTTGGTCGTGCTGGACATCAAGGCTTCCGACATCATCAAGCTGATCCAGGGGGAGGAGCCCGACGCCAACCGGGTGCTGCTCGATCTGGGGCTGCGGGCCGTCGCCTCCACGGGCGATATTTCCGCCGAGCAATACCGGGAAACCGCTCAAGACCTGATTCGTCACGACAACGCGAATCTAAATGACAAAGGCACTCTTCGCTATCACGATTCCCTTGTCGTCTGGTCCAAGCTGTTCAGCTCCGAGTGGATTCTGATGGAAGTCACGCCTTGGTCGGAAATGACCAAGGGCAGCGTCAGAACGGCTGCCGTCATGTTTTCCATCGGAATTGCCGCAATCGTCATAGCGCTGATCATGACGCTGATTCTGTCCAAGCAGTTTACCAAGCCGATCATTCTCCTGCTGAAGAGCATGAACAGCTTCTCCCTCGGGCACAAGGACAAGCCGATTGTCGAAGATTATCATAACGAGTTCGGCGCCCTGTTCAAGGGCTATTCCGTTCTGGTGGACCGGACAACGGAGCTGTACGCTTCTCTTGAGCAGCAATACCGAAAGCAGAAGGAAGCGGAAATCCAGGCTCTGCAGGCGATGATTAATCCCCATTTCCTGTATAACACGTTAGATCAGCTGAACTGGATGGCGATCGAGGCAGGAGAGGAGAAGATGAGCCGGGTGCTGGAGCTGATGGGACGAATGTTCCGGATCGGTCTGTCCAACGGAGAAAGCATGATCACGGTCGAAAGGGAGCTCACGCATCTGGAATGTTATTTGCAAATTCAGCAGATTCGCTGGGGGGAGAAGCTCGGCTATGCGATCGATGTGCCGGAGGCTGCTATTAAAGCCCTATATCTGCCGAAGCTGACGCTTCAGCCGTTCGTCGAGAATGCGATTATTCACGGATTTCACGGACGGGAGACGGGACTGATCGTCATCTCTGCGGCGTTGTCTCAAGGAGATGTGCACTTTGAAATTAGCGACAACGGAGTGGGCATTCCCGACAATTGGCAGCAACAGAAGGCGAGAAATACGGGAGGATACGGCATACGCAACGTAAGGGAACGGCTGATCGCCTATTATGGCCCTGCCTATGACATCGGAATCCGCAGCAATCCGAATACGGGAACCATGATCTCGATCAGGGTTCCCGTCATCAAGGAGAAGCCGGTTTCAGAAGGAGGTCAAGATGTGGAAGGTAGTCATTATTGACGACGATCCGCGGGTTCTACAAGGCATGAAGAACTCGATCCCGTGGAGAGAACTGGGAGCGGAGTGGGTCGGAGAAAGCACGGACGGCGAGCAGGGTCTGGAATTGATCCGCAGAGCGCAGCCGCATATCGTGCTGACGGATATTTATATGCCGGTGATGAACGGGATTGAAATGATCGAACGGCTTCGCTCCGAGCGATACGAAGGGAAAATCGTAATTCTAAGCGGATACTCGGACTTCCAGCATGCGAGGCAGGCGCTGCGGCTTAACGTGGACGATTATTTGTCCAAGCCCGTCACCCTGCAGACGATTAGAGGCGTTCTCGGCAAAGTGATCTCGCGGCTGGAAGAGGACCGGCTCAGGATGGCGGAGAAGAAGCGGCTCGAGGATCAGCTCGTCTTGTACGAGCCCTTCGTCATGAAGGAGTGGATTAAGTCCGTGCTGACGGGGACGACGACCCCCGAGCTGGCTCTGTTAAAGGAAGCGGACGCGCTGCGCGCGAAGTGGGAGAAGCAGATGCATATCGTGCTGGGGCTGCAGCTGTTCCGGTCCGACCGCAGGCCGCTGACGGCTGCCGGCGACAGCGAAGCGGAAGCGGTTCAGCTCGTTCAGGCTTTGAACGCCGCATGGTTCGAAAGTCGGCTCGATTGCGAATTTGTCGAGCTGCACAGTCATCACAAAGCCGTTATCGTTCATTTCGACCGGGAGGTTTCCGCGGAAGAGGCGATGAGGGCCGTCCGCGAGACGGGAGAGCGAATGATACGCAGCGCGGCGGATTTTCCCGAGTATAGCGTTCGAATAGGCGCAGGCTCTTTAAGGCAGGACTGGCAGGAGATTGCCGACTCGGCGGAAGAGGCGTTCTTCGCGATCGCTGCGGATTATTCGCTGCCGTCCAACGACAGTCGAATGGTGGAATATCCGGCCGTTGCGAGCCGTCCGACGGCTGCGGCAGGCGCGCGGAAATCGATCGGGCATATCAAGTTTTGCCAGCAAATCTGCGAAGGGCTGCAGCGTTCGCAGCTGGAGCAGGTGCGGACCGCCATTCACGCTTATCGGGCCAAGCTCGGCGACATCGCTCTCACGCCGTCGGACGTCATGATGCTGGGCACGGAGATATGGGCGATTCTCGCTTATTCTCTGCATGACGTCGGGATCTTCCTCGACGAGCTGTTCCCGGAGCTGGATCTGAAGCAGCAGCTTATTTCGGTGACGACGTCGGACCAGTTAATGGACTGGCTGGCGCAGAAGGCGGAGCAGATCTGCAAGAGCCAGCAGGGGGACGAGAATCTGAAGCATAAGCAGGCCGTCGATTTTATGATCCGGTATATCCATGAGCATTACGCCGAGAATATTACGATCCAGTCGTTGTCCAACGAATTGTATATTTCCAGATACTATCTCGGCCAGATTTTTAAAAAAGCGACCGGCGATTCCTTTAACCATTATTTGACCAAGGTCCGGATCGCCAAGGCCAGGGCGATGATTCTGGAAGGAAAGCTGCTGATCTATGAAATTGCGGAGAAGGTAGGCTTCAAAAACGTGCCTTATTTCAGCACGCTGTTCAAAAAGCATACAGGCCTCAATCCGACGGATCTGTTGAAATAATTTAGCGCCGCATTGTTTATTAATTCTCGAAAGTTTTTGTGTATCCTTCGTATTTAGGCCGGCGTGTAAACGCTTTATAGTTAAGTCTGCAAGCCCATACTTTTCACAAGGGGGACAAGAAGTTGAAAAAATTATCGAGAAGCGTGTCCATGTCGGTTGCCATTTGTTTGCTGTTCGTATTGGCCGCCTGCGGTACGAATAAGGAAGCTCCGTCCGCCTCTTCGCCTTCGGCCGGGGGAGCGGAATCCGCCGAAGCGGCCAAGCTTCGCATCGTATGGTGGGGCTCGCAGGCGAGGCACGACGCGACGAAGCAGGTGCTCGATTTGTATTCCAAGAACCATCCGGGCATTACGTTCGAGCCGGACTTCTCCGGCTTCGACAGCTATTGGGACAAGCTTGCGACCCAGTCTGCGGCCAGGAACGCGCCGGATATTATCCAGATGGACGCCCAATATTTCAACGAGTATGCCGGCCGCAACCAGTTGGCCGATCTGTCCGAGGGAGTCAACGTGAGCGATGTGGATCCCAATCTGCTCAGCGCCGGCAAATACCAGGACAAGCTGTTCGCGATTCCGATCGGCAGCAACCCGTTTGGCATCGTCTACAACAAGACGGCGATCGAGAAGATGGGCATCAGCGGACCGGGCGACAATTGGACATGGGACGAGCTGTTCCAGTTGGCTCGCGATATTCAACCGAAGCTGGAGAAAGGGAAATACGCGCTGCGCGATTTCACCGTCGACGGCGAAGTGTACGAAATGTTCCAGCTCAGCAAGGGCAAAGGCCCGCTCTCTACTCCGGACGGCAAGCTTAACTTCGACGAGCAAACCTGGTTGGAGTGGTGCGCCCTGTTCGCCCAGCTGAGGGAGGAGGGCGTCGTGCCTCCGGCCGAGATTTCCGTATCGGAGAAAAAGTACGATCCGCAGCTCGATCTGCTGCTGAACGGAACGGTATTGATCAAGCAGAGCTACGCTTCGGATTACCCGGCATGGGACAGTGTGCAGCCCGGCGTGTTCGGCCTGGTGAAGGCGCCTCGGAGCGAGCAAGCCGGAGGATATATTAAACCGGCTATGTATTGGGCGATCAGCGCAGAGTCGGAGCATATCGAGCAGGCCAAGAAGTTTATCGATTTCTTTATCAACGACAAGGAAGCTGCGGACATTCTCGGCGTTACCCGAGGCATTCCCGTCTCGTCTCAGATTATGGATTATTTGCAGCCGAAGCTGGACGATGCGGCCAAAGCCCAGCAAGGACTTATCGATGCGACCAAGACTGACGCCAACCCGTTCGCGGTCGGGCCTAAAGGGTTCGGCAATTTTATTGTCGATTTCAACAAGGTGGGCGCAGAGGTTGTCTTCGATCGGATTACTCCCGAACAGGCTTACCAGGACATCGTGAAGCATTGGGATGCGGACATTAAGTAAGCGGATTAGGAAAAGAGGTCAGCGAAAATGAATAGACAGCTGAGTGGAATCGTCGTTCCGATCTTCACCCAATTCAACGCGCAGGGCGAGGTCGACCTGGAGGCTATGGAAGCCCACCTGGAGGCGCTGATTCGCGCCGGGGTGGATGCGATCTTCGTCGGCGGATCGGCGGGAGAGTTCATCGCGCTGGACGTGGAGGAACGGGAGCGCATAACGGAGAGGCTCATGAAGGCGACGGCGGGCAGGGCTCCCTTCCTGGTACATGTAACGGCCGCGAATCTTCGCGATAGTTTAAGGCTTGCGGATCATGCGCGCTCGTTCGGCGCAGACGCTCTGGTCGCCGTATCTCCCTGGTTCTGGAAGCATGACGACGAGTCGTTGGCAGACTTTTTCGGAGCTATAGCGAAGCGGGCCGAGGATACGCCGCTCTATCTGTACAATATGCCGCATACGGGCAACGATCTGAAGCCGGAGCTTGTGCAGCGCCTGATCCGGGAGCATGACAACATCGTCGGACTGAAGAACAGCCAGGACGATATGCTGCGCACTCTGACGTATTCGACGATGCCGAATACGTCGTTCTTCACCGGCTCGGATACGACGGCGCTTTACGCGCTGTCCCATGGCGCGGACGGCATTATATCCGGAATGATCAATGTCGTGCCGGAGGTGTTCGTCGCGCTGCGGCGGGCGGTGAACGCCGGCGATATCGCCGCGGCGCTGAAGTGCCAGAAGGAGCTGCATCAATACGCGCAATGGTTTGCCGGAGATATTCGCAGAATGAAGGCCGGAGCGGAAATGGCCGGATACGGCTCCAGACGCTGCCGGGAACCGCTCGGCACGCTGTCGGATACGGAGTACGAGAAGCTTCGGACGATACTGGAGAAGGAGCTGCAGCCATGACATTCGCCGATCGGGATTTAAGAGGAATCGTTCCGCCTTTATTCACCCCGCTGAACGAGGATGAAAGCTTGGACGAAGCCAGCTTCGTGAAGCTGATCCGCCATTGTCTGGACGGCGGGGTCCACGGCTTGTTCCCGATGGGGTCCGCCGGGGAAGGCACCAATGTAAGCAGAGCGGTGTGGGAGCGGGCGAATGCGCTATGCCTGCAGGAAGCCGGAGGCAAGGTCCCCGTCTATTGCGGCGTGATCGACGTCTCCACCCCGCGCGTAATCGAGGGCATTAAGAAGGTGGAGCAGCACGGGGCGGAGTATGTGGTGGTCACGCCGCACTTCTACATGAATACTTCGTGCCAAGCCGAAGTGGTCCGGCATTTCGAGACGATCAGCCGGCAGACGGCCGCCCGGATTATGGTGTATAACATTCCCGCCCTGACCCAGGTGAACATCCTGCCGGAAACGGTGCTGGAGCTGGCCAAGATCGATCGCGTGATCGGATACAAGGATACTTGCGGCAGCTGGGACCAGCATTTCAAGACGCTGACCTTGCTTGAGGGAACGGCTTTGCGGATATTTTGCGGCGGCGAGGAGCTGTGCGGAACGAGTCTCTTGTTCGGAACGCACGGAAGCATTGCGGGGCTGGCGAATTTGTTTCCTGAAGTTTTCGTGGAAATCTACGAGGCCGGCCGGCGAGGGGACGTCGCTCGCACGAAAGCGCTGCAGCAGAGAATCAACGACATCAAGAG
Organism: Cohnella hongkongensis; assembly: GCF_042654645.1. Lineage (NCBI taxonomy): Bacteria > Bacillati > Bacillota > Bacilli > Caryophanales > Paenibacillaceae > Cohnella > Cohnella hongkongensis. Next base: position 341,855 of record NZ_JBHSEP010000004.1, read on the forward strand.
AATATGCGGCATCGGCAGCTCCTGGCTGACCGGGATGAAATATACGATGCAGAAAATGAATCTGGGCGGCTCCAAAGCGTCCGTGCCCGTTGAACCTCTTCTGCCGGAAGAGGAACGGCGGATCGACGCTTTGCTCGAAGAGCTGAAGGCTTGACCGGAATAAAGGAGGGTACGGCGATGAACTGGGAGAAGGGCGGTCGCGCGGCGGAGATTCGGGGACTAAGCGACGCCGTCGTGCTGAACAATGGCGTACGGATGCCCTGGTTTGGGCTTGGGGTATTTCAGGCGAATGAAGGGGAGGAGGTCAAGAAAGCGGTTCTGACCGCGATCAAGGCCGGTTACCGAAGCATCGATACGGCGGCTGCGTACGACAATGAGCAAGGGGTCGGGGAGGCCGTTCGGCTAAGCGGCGTCGCCCGGGAGGAGCTGTTCATAACGACCAAGCTGGCGAATCCGGATCAAGGCTACGATAGCGCAATGCGGGCGTTCGAGGCCAGCTGCCGCAAGCTGCGGATGGATTATATCGATCTCTATTTGATCCATTGGCCGGTAGCGGGGAAATATCGGGAGAGCTGGCGGGCGATGGAGAAGCTGTACGAGGAGGGGCGGATTCGCGCCATCGGCGTCAGCAACTTTCAAATTCATCACTTGCGGCATTTGATGGAGGGGAGCGCAGTCGTGCCCGCCGTGAATCAGGTGGAGCTGCATCCCCGGCTGTCGCAGCGGGAGCTGAGGCAGTTCTGCAGCGAGCACGGCATACGGGTGGAGGCTTGGAGCCCGCTCATGAAGGGTCAGCTGCTGGACGATCAAACCCTCTTGCGGCTGGCGGCCAAGTACGGGAAGACGCCGTCTCAGATAATTTTGCGGTGGGACGTGCAAAGCGGCATCGTTACGATTCCCAAATCGGTCAAGGAAGCGCGCATACGCGAGAATGCGGACATCTTCGACTTCGAGTTGACCGACGAGGATATGACGGCGATCGATAACCTGAATCAAAATTACAGAATCGGACCCGACCCGGACAACTTTGATTTCTAGCAGGGGGGGGCGGCAGCGCAAGCCGGAAGCTTGCCTGCCGCTTTTTCCTTTTTTGAACATCGAGATGCGCCTGCGTCCGGGCGAAGCGCGGCTTTAATCCGTGTCGGAGCCGTCCTCTTCCTCCTTCTCCAGCCGTCGCTTGTCGATTCCTTTGCGAATGCCGAAGGCGTTGGCCGCCCCCGCGTCGTCGTCCAGCTTCGAGTAATTGGTTTTCCTGAGGCCTTCGGCCGCCTTGATGCTGTGCATCAATCGGCAGCAGCAGGACGAGAAAATGACGTGTCAACCTGTGAATCGGCGGGTAATCCCCAAATGAGTCCAAGATCAACGCGTATAGTCTCCCATCTGTGGTACAATAGAACAAATGTTCTGTAGTGGGGGAGCGCAGCATGACCGATACGATATCCCTGACCGTCAGGGGGCTTGTGGAGCATGTGTTTCGAAGCGGCAGTCTCGATTCCGGCTTCCGGGCGGCAAGCGCGATGGCCGAGGGAACGAGGGCGCATCAGAAGCTGCAGGCGAAGTACGGGGAGCGCGATCGCAAGGAGGTGTACTTGAGCGCGGAGATCGCTTGCGGGGATCTCTTGTTCGCGGTGGACGGACGATGCGACGGCTTGCTGATCGGCGAAAACGGAGAGGCGACGATCGAAGAGATCAAATCGACGGCCAGAGACTTCGCCTCGATGACGGAAAGCGAGACGCCGGAGGTTCATTGGGCGCAGGCGCATTTTTACGCGTATATGTATGCGGCGGAAAATGGCGCCGATCGGGTGCGCGTCCGATTGACCTATGTCCAGACGAACACGGAAGAAATCCGGAGGTTCGAACGGGAAACGACGAAGGCCGAGTTGGAGGCATACGTTAGGGACGTGCTGGAGGCGTATGCCCCGTACGCGCGCATGCTGGCCGATAATAGGCGGCTCAGGGACGAGAGCATAGCAGGACTGGAATTCCCGTTCGCAGCTTACCGCGAAGGACAGAGGAAGCTGGCCGGGGCCGTCTACAAAACGATCGGCGAAGGACGGAAGCTGTTCGCCCGGGCTCCGACCGGCATCGGGAAGACGGTCTCGACGTTGTTCCCCGCGATCAAGGCGATCGGAGCAGGCAAGCTGGAGCAGTTGTTCTATCTCACCGCCAGGACGATTACTCGAACGGCTGCGGAGGATACGCTGGCGCTCATGGCGGAGAGGGGGCTCGGGATGCGCTCCGTGACGATTACGGCGAAGGAGAAGATTTGCTTCCAGGACGAAGTGGACTGCCGCCCCGAGCGTTGTCCTTACGCGAACGGTTATTACGACCGAATCAACGAGGCGATCCTCGACCTGCTCGGCGGCGAAACGCTGATCCGCCGGGAGACGATCGAGCAATATGCGCGCAAGCACGTCGTATGTCCGTTTGAAATGTCGCTTGATGCAGCGTACGGAGCGGATGCGGTCATCTGCGACTACAACTATATTTTCGATCCGCGCGTTTCTTTGAAGAGGCTGACGGGAGAGCAGAAAAAACGGTCCGTTCTGCTCGTGGACGAGGCGCACAATCTGGTCGACCGCGCGCGGGAGATTTACTCGGCGGCGCTGGAGAAACGGGAGTTTCTGGAGCTGGAACGGGAGTTCAAGGGGGTCAGCCCCTCGCTTCACGCGGCGGCGAAAGCCGTTAACAAATGGTTTGTTTCGTTGAGAAAGCAGACCGGCGGCGAAACGCTTGTCTCGAAGCAGGTTCCGGAAGGGCTTCTGGAGCTGGTCGAAGAGTTCGCGGTGCGGGCGGAGCGAGAGCTGGCCGGCGGCGGACCGGGGGCTGGAAGCGAGCGGCTGCTGAACGCGTACTTCGCCGCGGCGAGTTGGATACGGACGGGAAAGCTGTACAACGAACGTTACGTCTCGTACGCGGAGTTCGAGCGGAACGAGGTCCGGCTCAACATGTTCTGCCTGGATCCGTCGCATCTGCTCGCCCAGACGGGCAGAGGGTTTCTGGCGCACGTCTTTTTCTCCGCGACGCTGTCCCCGCTGGGCTACTACATGGATATGCTCGGGGCCGGAGAGGAGGACTACTCGGTGACGCTCGGATCTCCGTTCGCGAAGGAGCAGTGGGAAGTAGAGATCGTTCCCCTCTCGACGAGGTATGCGGACCGGGAGCGGACGAGGGAGCGGCTGGCGGCGGCGCTGCTGGATTTTGCGGGACGTCGGCGGGGCAACTATCTCGCGTTTTTCCCCTCGTACGAATATATGAACGGCGTTTACGAGGAGTTTGCGGCCCGGTCTTCGGGAGAGGGCTGGCAAACGCTGCTTCAGACACCCGATATGGCGGAGGAGGAGCGGGAGCGGTTTTTGGGCCGGTTCGACGCGGCGAACGAAGGGACATTAATCGGTTTTGCCGTAATGGGAGGCATCTTCTCGGAGGGGATCGACTTGACCGGGGACAGGTTAAACGGGGTCGCCGTCGTCGGAGTAGGCATGCCGCAGCTCGGGCTGGAGCGCAATCTGATCCGCGGCCACTTCGACGAGCGGGGGGTAAGCGGCTTCGACTACGCTTACGTGTACCCCGGCATCAACAAAGTGCTGCAGGCCGGAGGCCGGCTTATTCGCACCGAGCGCGACCGCGGCCGGCTGATGCTCGTCGACGACCGCTACTTGCAGCCGAAGTACGCCCGCCTGCTCCCGAAGGAATGGCGGGGGTGATCGCGCCGTATGAATGGGGGTACGGTCTGGCGGACCGGAAATGGGCGTGCTAGGGGGCGGCGGATTTTAACGTTCTGGTACGCCGTTAAATAGGGTTGATCGCCAAGCGCGAAGCGGTAACGGTCTTTTAAACCGTTAGCGGGGCCGATGTGCACCATTGTGGGGCCAATAGCGATCCACCAGAGCGCTAGATCGAATAAGCGCCAAGGCACTTTTTTGGCCTTGGTTCGGGGCCTGGGAGGCGCGCAGGCGCTTTTTTGGCCTTGGTCCCCGGCTAGGGAAGTGCCAAGGCACTTTTTTGGCCTTGGTCCGGGGCTTGGGAAGAAGCGCGAAGGCACTTTTTTGGCCTTGGCTCCGCGGCTAGGGAAGCGCCAAGGCACTTTTTTGGCCTTAGCTCCGCGGCTAGGGAAGCGCCAAGGCACTTTTTTGGCCTTAGCTCCGCGGCCTGGGAGGCGCGAAGGCACTTTTATGGCCTTGGTCCGGGGCTTGGGAAGAAGCGCGAAGGCACTTTTATGGCCTTGGCTCCGCGGCCTGGGAAGCGCCAAGGCACTTTTTTGGCCTTGGTTCGGGGCCTGGGAGGCGCGAAGGCACTTTTTTGGCCTTGGCTCCGCGGCCTGGGAAGCGCGAAGGCACTTTTTTGGCCTTGGCTCCGCGGCTAGGGAAGCGCCAAGGCACTTTTTTGGCCTTGGTCCGGGGCCTGGGAGGCGCGAAGGCACTTTTTTGGCCTTGGTCCGGGGCCTGGGAGGCGCGAAGGCACTTTTTTGGCCTTGGTCCGCGGCTAGGGAAGCGCCAAGGCACTTTTTTGGCCTTGGTCCGGGGCCTGGGAGGCGCCAAGGCACTTTTTTGGCCTTGGTCCGGGGCCTGGGAGGCGCGAAGGCACTTTTTTGGCCTTGGCTCCGCGGCCTGGGAAGCGCGAAGGCACTTTTTTGGCCTTGGTCCGGGGCCTGGGAGGCGCGAAGGCGCTTTTCTGGCTGCAAGCCGATGTGCCGGGGAGTTGAGTTCCGCAATCAACCTTCGGAACTCTTGTGGGCGTCATGGCACTATGATATATTAGGTGTTACCTAATATTTTAAGGCGCTAGTTAAATAACGATTTTACCGGAGAGGGGATCGCGGAATATGCTGGAGTGGGTGCTGCGCAAAGTGATGCTGGAGAGAGGCGTATGGTCGGGCGCTCAGCTGCTGCGGCTGCTTCAGGACAAAGCGGGATACCGGTTGTCCGCGCCGTCCATCAGTGCGCTTATTAACGGGCAGCCCAAGCAGATGAAGAGCGAGACGTTGGACGCCCTGTGCACGGCGCTGGAGTGCTCGCCCGGCGATCTGTGGGTCCATACCTCTCCTGATCAAACGAAGGGAGCTTAACGAAAGTGTCCGTACTGCATATCGTCCCTTTCGGGGAATCCATCTTGCGCAAGAAAGCGAAGCCGGTCGAAGCGGTGACGCCGAAGATCTCCAAGCTGCTCGACGACATGGCCGAGACGCTGTACGCAGCGGAAGGCCGAGCCGGTCTGGCCGCGCCCCAGGTCGGCATTTTGCGGCGGGTGATCGTCATGGATTGCGGCAGCGGGCTGATCGAGCTGATCAATCCGGAAATTATCGAGACGAGCGGGGAGCAGGAAGGGGCGGAAGCTTGCCTGTCTTACCCCGGATATCACGGCTTCGTGAAAAGGGCAAACTACGTCAAAATCACGACGATGAACCGGCAGGGAGAGACGGTCGAGCTGGAGGGAGAAGGATTTCTCGCCCGGTGCATTCAGCATGAGATCGATCATCTGAACGGCATCCTGTTCGTCGATCATGTTCAGGGGCCTTGGTTGTTCGCGGATCAGACGCAGGATAAAATTCCTCTGTTCGACGTCGTCAAGCTGACCAACCAGGGACTGTAGCGGAGGTTCTCGGGCCGGCGCGGCATTCGGCGGGCCATCATCGGGAGTTACGGAACGCCAGCGGGTTTAGATCGGCGCCGCTTATGTCCGCTGGCCTTGCGCTTAAAGGCTTCGGCATCGTTTTCCAATGAACGGGTTCGAACGGACGCGGACAGGGAACAATGTTAAAGCCTATTCAAAAAGCGCAAGGAGGATTTCGAATGTCTGAGCATAATCATGTGGTCGACAAGGACGGCGATATCGCGCCGGACAAAGTAGGGGACGCCATTTCCAGAATCGACCCTTCGGAACGCGACCGTATCTTGAGGAATTTCGAGGAATTCAAAGGCTATCTTCACCGAAGAATTCGCATGGCCGAAAGCATCGGCATGAGCGAGGAGCAGATGGCGGTCATCGCGCAGAAGGTCGCCGACTACCTGGCCAGCCACGAGGAGCCCCGCAATAGCGAGGAACTGCTGCTGCAGGAGCTGTGGAAAGCCGGGACGGAAGAGGAGAGGCATGCGCTCTCCCATATGCTGTTGAGACTGGCTCAAGGTACCCGGATGCAGTAACCCGACAGACGTAACCCGACAGACGTAACCCAACAGACGTAACCCAATAGACGTAACCCGACAGAAGTAACCCAATAGACGTAACCCGATAGACGTAACCCGAGACGTAACCCGATAGACGTAACAGACGTAACCCGACAGACGTAACCCGACAGACGTAACCCGACAGACGTAACCCGACAGACGTAACCCAATAGAGCAGGTCCCCCCTTCCGACGGTTGGGGAGGCGTGCTCTTTCAACGTTTCATAGGGGCGGTCCCGCCGCCGGGAAGCTGAAACCTATCCGCCGAACGCTGCGTCTGAATAATGAGGTGATCGTGCTGATGAAGAAAAGGAACGGGATAGCGGCGGCGCTTGCCGCTCTGCTGCTCTTGTCGGGCTGCGGCGCTTCGAAGCCTGCGGGAGAGCCGATGCCGAGCACGCAGGAGAATCCGGCCTCGCCGGAAAGGAAGACGGAGATCGCAATTGTAAAGTGGGGGGAAGCGGAATTCGGTCAGGCGGTCGTCAGCCGCTCGCAGCGGTTCGGAAGCGTGTATCCGGCGCCGCTGGGCGAGTTCCCGGCAGGGGAGAGTCTACAAGCGTTCGTGGAAGCGTTCCGCGACGCGGAGAAAATGGAAGGCGTCCTGGATATCGGCAAGCCGGAGTATGACGTGTCGTTCGTCGGCGAAGACGGCGAGGCGGGCTTTCATCTGTGGCTGGGCTATCAGCCGGGCTCGAGAGGCTTATATACTTACGTAGAGGATACGGGAACGGGATATACGCTGACGGAGGAGCACACCGACCGGTTAAGGGAGCTGATCCGGTCGCTGGACTACACGCCGGATCAAGCTTCCGCAAACGGGGACATCGTGAACCTGCACGGCGAGCTGACCAACCTGGACAAGTGGACGAATTTCGTCGAGCAGGTCCAGGCAGAGAATCCGAGCGAGGCGCATATGACGTCCTATACAATCGAAGGGGATCCGATTTTCGAAGATTTCATTTTCGACGGACAGGCGATCCAGTATACGTACGACAACACGATGGACGCTTTCGGGGTGCCGAAGAGATCGATCGATTACTGCAAAAATCTGGAGCAGGACGGCGGTCGCTACACGTTGTCCAAGTGCGGCAGCGAACAGCCGCGTATCGTGCTGGAAGTGTTATAAGTTATAGTGAAACTCGTGTCGCCCGCTGCCGACGATCCGTTGGCCGTCAGGCAGGACCACGGTCGCCCGGGTATTCGCCGGAATTTCTACGGACAGCCGGATCATGTCCCCGTTTCTTTCCCATGCCGAGCAAATCGTTCCGTAGACCGACTCGTAGGAGGCTTTGGCGAACGAGAAGCCGCTCTTCGTGTCGGGATCGATGAGGATGTGCCGATAACCGGGCTCCAGCTTGTCGATCCCGCCCAGGCGGCGGTAAAGCCAGTCTCCTACGCATCCCAGCGCATAGTGATTGTAGGATACGTTTGTCGCCCGGCCATCGGGCAGAATGGCCTGCCAAGCTTCCCAGATCGTGGTTGCGCCCTTCTCCACCGCGTAGAGCCAGGAGGGGCACTCGGTTTGCAGCAGCAACCGATAGGCGACAGGCTGCCGATCGTTGTCGCACAGCACGTCGAGCAGGTAAGGCACCGACACGAAGCCGGTATCCAGCTTCCAGCCGTTGCCCCTGATCAGCGCAACCAAATGGTCGACCGCCTTGTCCCGAAGCCGGTCCGGCAGCATATCCATGTGCAGCGCCAGTACATAAATTCCTTGGAAGTGGGCGGTCAGCAGGCCGTCCTCCCGTACGTACCTTTTGGCGAAAGCTTGCCGAATGCGCCGATTCAGGCGTCTGTAATGAAGCGCGTCGTCGGCCTTGCCCAGAAGCTCTGCGATGTCGGCAAGAAGACGCGCCGAATGCGCATAGAAGCAAGTGGACACCAATTCTGCGGTCAGGTAGGCGCTTTTGCGCATATCGATCGCTTTCTCGCCGTCCCCCATGCTCAGGCTAGGGATCAGCCAATCCCCAAAGTGCAGTCCGGCCGGCTCCCACACCTCTTCCGGAGCCTCGCTTCGTATGAACTCCAGCCACTTTTTCATGGCCTCGTAATTGTCGCGAAGCACCTGCAAATCGCCATACTGGCGGTAAAGGACCCAAGGGAGGATGACGATGGCGTCTCCCCAGCCCGCTGACGAATAACCGTAAGGCTGCTTCAAGAAGCGCTTGAAGCCCTCCGTAAAAGGAACCACGCTGGGGATCCGGCCGTCTTTGAGCTGTTCGAATCGGACGTTGCGCAGCCAGCCGCTCAGAAAGGCGTACATCTCCATATTAAAGCAGGAGGTAGGAGCGAACGCCTGGATGTCCCCCAGCCACCCGGCCTTCTCCCGCTGCGGGCAGTCGGTCGGAATCGAGACCATGTTGGATCGTTGGCTCCAGACGATGTTGGCCTGCAGCCGATTAATCCGGCTGTCGGAGCATTCGAAGCTGCCCGAGGGACGAAGGTCGGAACCGATCACGATGCCGGTAAAGTCGTTCGGATCCAGAACTCCCGGATACCCCGTTATCTTGACGTAACGAAAGCCGTGGTAAGTAAACCGGGGCTCGAACTCCTCCGAGGCGTCGCCGCGCAAAATAAAAATGTCCTTCTGATCCTTGTTTTTGCCGATAATATTATTGCGGAAGTTGCCCTGCTCGTCCAGGATCTCTCCATGCTCCAAGACGATTCTCGTCCCGGCCGGTCCGGAAGCTCGAAATCTCATTCGGCCTGCGATATTCTGACCCAAATCGATGATCGTTTCGCCCTTCGGAGACTCGACGATCCGCAGAGGGCGTATGGCGGCGACGGCGCGCACCGGCTCCGCGTATTGAGCGGTAAGATGGTCATATCCGAAGGGAACAGGCGCTGCCTGCGCCCAATTCGAATCGTCGAAGCCCGGTTCGCTCCAGCCGTCCTGCCGCAAGCGCGCATCCGTCATTTCCCCGATAAACAAATCCGAGTAGACGATTTCACCGAAAGAACAACGGAACTGCTCGTCGCTGGGTATCGTCATGACGCTGCCGCCGACGGTCTCGATCTCCAGCTGGAGCAGCAAGGAAAGGCGGTCGCCGTAGCTGCAGCAATCGCCCGTCAGCCCGATTCGGCCTGCGTGCCATCCGTCGCCGAGCATGGCGCCCAGCGCGTTCGCGCCGACGCGCACCAGCTTCGTCACGTCGTACGTCTGATACTGCAGGCAGTTCTCGTAGGAGCTGAACTCCGGGGCAAGCTCCTGATCGCCGACCTTGCTCCCGTTGAGCTCGAGCTGATAAAGTCCGCGAGCCGTGGCATAGATCCGGGCTTTCTTTACCGTTTCCCGGACCGTGAATTCCCGTCGGAGCAGAGGGGCCGGCTGCAGCTGCTCCTCGGAGGCGTTGACCTGTTCAGGCTCGATCCATTGGGCCGTCCAGTCCGCGGGAGAAAGCAGCCCCATCTCCCACCACGCGCATTCGCTCCACAACGATTCGATCCCTCGTTCGTCCCAAACCTTCACCCTCCAGCAATAACGAACTCTAGACTGCAGGGGCGGACCTTCGTAAGGCACGAAAACCGATTGATCCGATTCGATCTTTCCGCTGTCCCAAACAGCCGTTTCCGGAAACAAGCCTTCAATGCCTACGACAATCCGGTACGCCGATTGCCGGATATTGCGCCTGTCCGCATGCAGCTTCCAACTAAAACGCGGACGCAAACGATCGATTCCAAGCGGATTGACGCGATTTTCCAGCCTAAGATCGGCAACTGCGGTCCGCCCGTCATCCGGTCCGCCGGCGGCCGGCGAATGGTCGTCCATGCTCCCGCCTCCCTTCATCCTTTAACCGCTCCGCTTGCAATGCCCTGCACGAATTGCTTCTGCAGCACAAGGAACAGCAGAACGAGCGGCAGCGAGCCGATGATGACGGCGGCAAAAATCAGGTTCCACTGATTAACGAATTCCCCTGTGAAGGAATAAATGGAAAGCGGAATCGTTCGGGAGCTTTTGCTCTGAAGGAACAGCAGCGGCACGAAAAAATCGTTCCAGATCGTCAGCGTGTTCATAATGAGCAGCGTGGATGTGACCGGCTTCAGGAGCGGAAATAAAATGGACCCGAACGTCCGATAAGGGCCGCAGCCGTCGATCAGCGCCGATTCCTCGATTTCCTGCGGGATGGACTTGTAGAAAGCGGTGTACAGGAACACGGAGAACGGCAGTCCGAGCGCAATGTAAATGAGCACAGGGCCTGCGAATTTGCCGATCAGGTTCAGCTGACTTAGCAGCTTGTATAAGGGAATCATCGTCATTTGGAACGGAATCATCATGCCGGACAGAAAGTACAGATAAGTGGCGGTCGCCCATTTTTTCTTGCGGCGCGACAGCGGATAGGCAGCAGCCGAGCTCAGCAGGATGATCAGGATGACGGAGGAGACCGAGATAACGACGCTGTTGACGAGCGAAGTTCCCATTAACCCCTTTTTCCAAGCCTCCGAGAAGTTCGACCATTCGAAGGAGGACGGCAGGCTCAAGGGGCCGCCCAGGAGCTGTTCCGGCGTCTTCAGCGCGACGAAGAGGGCGATCAGAATCGGAACGAGCACGATGACGGCCCATAGAGCGAGAATCAGGGACAACAACCAACCGTTGCGTTCGCGAAGCGCCATGTCAGTGCTCGACCTCCCTTTTTCTTAATGCGAAAATCTGTATCATGGAGAAAACCAGAATGATCATGAACATGATGACGGCGATCGAGCTGGCGTATCCCATTCGATCGAAGGCAAAGGCTTGCCTGTACAGCAGGATGGACAGATTTTCGGTCGAGGTGCCGGGCCCTCCGTTCGTCATGACGAAGATCGTGTCGAAAACCTTGATGCCAACAATCATGTTGACCACGATATTCACCGTAAAGGAGGGAGCGATAAGCGGAAAGGTGACATTCTTGAACATGCTCCATTTTCCGGCCCCGTCCAGGTAAGCCGCTTCGTACACGTCCGAAGGAACGGACTGGAGCCCGGCGACGTAAATGATCATCGTAAATCCGACGAAATGCCAGACGCTGACGAAGATGACGCTATATATGGAAAGCCGGCTGTCGCCCAGCCAATCCCGGGCAAGTCCGTCCAGTCCGAAAGCCTCCAGAAGCGTATTGAGGACTCCGTCGGAGGGGCTGTACACATAAGCCCAGATGTATCCGATCGCCAGAGCGCTCAGCATGACCGGAACCAGATACCAGACCCGCATGATCCGTTGGATTTTGCCCGTTCCCTGCATTCCGAGCGCCAGCGTCAAGCCCAGCGCGTTCTTGACGATCGTCAGGCAGACGGCGATGAGCAGCGTATTGCGGATCGCGTTCCCGACATCGGAATCGTTGAATAACCTAATGTAATTGTCTAATCCGATGAAGCGCGTTTCCGGGTTCAGTCCGTTCCAGTCGGTCAAGCTGTAGTAAAAACCGCTTAGGACCGGGACGACCAGAAACAAGGTGAAGACCGCAAAGGCCGGAAGAATAAACGTGATGTCGGTCCCGAATCTCTTCAAAATGTTCCCTCCTAAAATGGTTCTAATAAAATGCCGGACGCATGGCTGCGCCCGGCTTCGAAACGTATGCGCGAGTCGTTATTGCATGGAGGCTCCGTCCTGGAAAGCTTTGTCCATGGCTTTGAGCATATCCGGTATCGGGCGTCCCGCAAAGACGCTCTGAATCTGCTGCTGCATGACCAGTTGAACGGTATTCGGCCATACGGCGTCCAGGAAGTAATAGCTTCCGACCTTCAACGCTTCTTCCATCTCCTTCAGGGCCGGATCGAGATCGACCGTCACATCCGTAAACGCCGGGAACGAATTGACCGAGCTCAAGTAAAATTGGGCGATTTCCGGCCGCGTAAGGAACTCCATGTACTTCTTGGCTTCCTCGGGATGCTTGGTTTTGGCATAGACGCCGCCGAACAGGGACGGCATCGACGATACCCAGACGCTCTCACCGGCTTTCGTGTACGGAAGCGGGAACATGCCCAGCTCGAGGTTCGGATTGGCTTCCTTGATCGCGGCGATGCGTCCGTGCAGCGTTACCGTCATGGCCACCTTCTCCGAAGCGAACATCTGCATCGCCTGATCGTTCGAGGTGCCCAATACGTCGCTGTTGAAAAAGCCCTTTTCGTTCAGCGCCATATAATCCTGCATCATTTGCTCCCAGGCGGAGCCGGTGAACTGCTGCGTGCCGGCGTACATGTTCTTGTCGAAATCCGGGTTGTCCCGATAGATGGCGGACGGCGCCATCGCGTAGGGAATCATTTGCGTGACGAATTGATCCTTTAACCCGAGGCCGAGCGGAACGACGCCGGAATCTTTGATTTTGCGGCTCGCCGCCAGAAACTCGTCCCAGTTGGTCGGTACGGCGATGCCGAGGTCATTGAATATTTTTTTGTTGTAGATGACGCCGATCAGATTTTGCCGGTTGGGCAGGCCGTATACCTTGCCGTCTTTGCTGGCCGTCTCCCTGGCGGTATCCGTCAATCTCGCCACCCAGGGCTGATCGCTCAAATCCATCAAGTAGCCGGCCTTCACCAGCGAATCCTTTTTCGTACCGGCGAAGATGGTGAAGATGTCCGGAGCGTCGCCGGAAGCGAGCTTCGTTTTGATGACGGTTTCAAACTGATCCACGGGAGCGGTCTGCAGCTCGATCCGGATTCCCGGGTTTTCCTCTTCGAACCGGCGGTTGACCTCCGGCATATAGGTCGTATCGGAGGTGTTCGCCATATACATGTTGAGCACCACCTGCTCCTTTTGCTCTCCGGGAGCCGCGGCTTTCTTTTCTTCCTTTGAGCCGCAGGCCGTGGCCGTCAGCGCCAGCAGCGCGACAAGCAGGAGCGCGGCTTTTCCGGTGAAACGTCGATGTTGTCTCATTTTCTGTGATCCTCCCTTTTGACTTGAACGCAATCCTATTATTGCGGATAAAGCCCGCGCTTGAAGTCCTGCTTATTTTCCATTCCGGGGGGAATTTTTTTTCTGTTTGCCGTATTCGCTGGGAGTTATTCCGTACGTTTTCTTGAAAAGCTGACTGAAATACTTGGGATCCTCGTAGCCGATGCGTCGGCTTATGTCCGACAGGCTTAAAGTGCCGGTCTCCAGCAGCGATCGGGCCCGTTCCATTCGAATTTCCAGCAAGTAATCGGAAAAGTTGACGCCCAGCTCGTTCTTGAACACTCTGGACAAATACCCGACGCTGACATGGTGATCCTTGGCGAACTGCTGCAAGGAGTCGGGAGCCTCGAACGCGTGCTTGACCCGATGCATCAGCAGCTGTACAAGCTCGCGCGCATCCAGATGGCTGGTCCCTAACCGGTTGACGTAACCGGCGAGCTTGCGCTCCAGCCAATCTCCCAGCTCCGCATAGGAGAAGGAACTCCCGACGGCCGCCGAAATTTCGTGGTGCTCGGCGATCTTGGATCCGAGGGAGCGGGTTAGGCTGAACTGCAGAGCAATCAGCATATCCGTAAGGAAAACGGTCAAATCCTTCATCGTGACGCTGCGGAGCCGAAGCTCCTGCAGGATCGCGTTCAGCTCGTCCCGCGCTTTTCGCAGTTCCCTTTTGGTCAGATAGATCTCAAGCATTCTGGCCTTATCCCAAACCGAAGCGAGATCGGCGGGGACAGCCTGATACAGCGGGTCGGTCAGCGTACTGTCCTCCAGCCTCATCTGCCGTCCGATGCGTTCGAGCGCGTGCCCGTAGGCGGAAAACAGAGCTTCGCCAGCCTCCTTCACCTGGTAGGTCGTATGCACGAAGGGGCATTGCCGCTTGGCGGCCTCGTGTATGCCTCTTGCCCAATCGGCAGCTCCGTGCAGTACCGATTCCCTGGACGGGCACGGAATGATCGCGCATTGCGTTTGCGCATCGGGAAAGACGCTTCGGGTGCCGGAAGGAAGACCCTCCGGCCGTTCTTCTCTTCCTTCAAGCATCCGGCCATCCGCAGTATCCCGATTTCTCAAGGCGGACACCACGATAACGCCATATTCCCCGGTCATGCGCTCTTCCTGGTCGACGGTTTGTCCCAGAAGCTCGCGCATCAGCATCCAATCGCTCAGCCTTCGATTTTTGTCCCTCTCTTCGCGAAGCTCGAGAAGCGTACGGTCAACCGCCTGAAAAAGGGCCTCTTCCTTCAGCGGCTTCAGCAAGTACTCCTTTACTCCCAACTGCATGCCTTGGCGGGCGTAGGCAAAATCGTCGTATCCGCTAATCAGGATGGCGGCCATATCGGGGAACTGCGGCTTCAGCGCCGCGATGAGCTCCAGTCCGTCCATCTTGGGCATGCGGATATCGGTAATCAGAAGATCCGGACGGACCTTGCGGCAAAGCTCCAGAGCCTTAAAAGCGTCAGATACGGGATGCACCCGATGGTCGGACAGGTAGGGCTCAAGAAGCAGCTTGATTTCTTCCAGCGCCATCGCTTCATCTTCCGCGACGAATATATTCATGATGGTTGTTCCTCCTGATCCAGCCTTATCGTATCGTCCGGCACAGCAAGCCTCACCCGAAAGCCTCGGTCCGGGGCGCCGTCGACCCGGATTCCGAACGGCTCACCGAACAGAAGCCGCACTCTGCGCTGCACGTTGACCAGGCCGATGCCCAATCCTTCGGCTTTGCCGTTCCGGCTATTCGGACTTTCGTCCTCCGGACTCTTCTCGAGCCGGCTTCGGAGGTCCGCCAGCCGTTCCTCCGAAATTCCCGGACCCGTATCGGACACCTCGATCAGAATCGCCCGAAGGTCGAGTCCCTCGCTCTCGCTTCGAACGATTCCCCGCTCGGCCCGGATTTCGACCGCGCACGCTTCCAGGCTTTGTTCGACTCCGTAGATCACCGCGTTTTCAACCAGGGGTTGGAGAGTCAGCCTGGCTATGCGGCACGCCAGCAGCGGTTCGGGCACATGGCAGCGGAAGATCAGCTTGTCCGAGAAACGCAGCTCCTGAATGCGCATGTAATTTTGAATGTAGTCCAACTCCTCGCCCAAGGAAACCGTTCGCTTCCAGTCCTTCAGGCTGTAGCGGAACAAATCCGCCAATGAGCCGATCATCAGGCTCACGTCCGCAAGCCCGCGCTTGCGGCAAAGCGCTTTCATAATGTTGAGCGTATTGAACAGCATGTGGGGATTGATCTGTGCTTGAAGCGCTTGAAGCTGGGAGTCCTTCTCGCGCAATTCGGACTGGTATACCCGATGGAACAGATGATCCACGCTTTCCAGCATAATATTGAAAATGCGCGAAAGCTGGCTGATTTCATCCCGATTGCCTTTTTCGAGCAAACGAACTTTAAAATCTCCCATCTCGACCCGTTTCATGCTGACCATGACTCTGGACAAGGGCTTGATCATGCCGGAAACCAGGTAGTAGGAGCATGCGGAGACAATAACCAGAAATACGGCGCCCAGCCACATCAGCATATTTCTGATTTTAATAGACTCCTTGATCGCTTCCGTATAGGGAAGAATGGATACCGTCCGCCATTTGGTGTTGGACGACGAGGCGGCGGCGTAGAGATAGCGTTCCCCGTCCCATTGGAGGATGCCGGACGAATCGGCCAGCCCCTCAAGCGCGTCCGCGTCCAATTCGCGGCCGGTGAGCTGCCCGCGATTGTCGAACATGACATGGCGGTCCTGAAGGACCACATATCGCGGGGCGATTTTTTTGTCGAGGGGGTATTCGTTCCCGATCACGGCCTGGAACAGCTCGATCTGCAGATCGAGCTTCATGAAGGCCAGTCTTTTGCCGGACTCTACGTCGTTAATCGGTCTGACGAGCGAAAACACCTGACGCGGCTTCAGCATCGGGGTCGTCTCCCGGCCGGTCGGCATATAGAGCAGGACCGGAGCGCCGTTCCCGGACATGACTTCATACCAGGGCTCTTCGCGGACGGAAAATCCGGGACGGGGGCTGTCCCCGTTCGAGAGACTGAAGACCCGTCCGTCTTCGGCGTAAATGTATACGCCCTGGATGAACGGCCACGGGGACGACAACAGCAGCATGCGGTAATTTAATTCGTTGACGTCCTCCTGCGAGCCCAGCACAGACGGTTTATTTAATACCCTCTGGATAATAGGATCGCTTAACATCGAAATGGACAGTCTTTCGATATTCGTCATATGAACGTCTACGGTCTTAATCATCTGTCGGATGGTCGTGTCCATCAGATCCTCGGTCCGATTTTTGTAATCCTTGCTCATTTTCAAATAGACCAACGTGCCGATCACAATCAGGCTGATTAAAAAAACAACCGATAGGGCCGCCGATATTTTATTTTTCAGACGCCAATCTGCCCAACTTGCCATTGCCCCATTCAGTCCTTCCGGAAGACCGCCGTCCATATGCGGATGCGGTCGGCTTCCTCTGCATTGTAAATCCATCCTTCCTATTCGGATAAGAGGGAATTTGCTCATTTATCATAATCCAAGCCGGGAATGACGTATAGGGGCCGATGGACTTGCGCTGCTTGCAAATGCTGGAAAACCCGAAAAGCCCCTCTGCCTGAAAGGCGGGGGGCTCATTCGCGAGGTCGGGGAAAAGTCACTTGTTCGTGCTATGCTGCTTGCCCGGCAGATGCTTGCCGCTGCTTTCTCCGCCGCTGCCCTTGGTTTGACGTTTGCGGTTCCTGCGGTCCTTGTCTTGGGTATCGTGCAATTTCTCGACGAATTCGTGCGTGTCGTCCATGCGAAGCAGGAGGCCTCCTTGGAATGCGAATTTCCGTTATACGATGCCCAACAAGCGCGGAGAGAATACGAAAGGGAGGCTAGAGGCCTCCCTTTCGGCATTTCTAGAACTCGATAGAGCCGGCCAGCTCGGCGCCGTTCTCTCCCGCATGATAAACGGAAAGCGTGTCCTGGCCGTCGTCTACGACGAGGTAAGGGCAGCAGTCGAACAAAATCAGGCCTCTAAGCTCTCCTTCTACCCGAATCGATTCGTGGAAGCCCTTGGTCAAATCCGTAAAATCGTTGGCGGTATAGGCGACGATCTCGTCGCCGATTCTCTCGGCGTAATGATGTCCGGTTCTGCTGACGATCTTGTCGCGGGGGGCGGCGTGAACGCGTCCGCTGAAATAAGCGTCGACCGCATCCTGCTCCTTGCCTGCGGCGAATTCCGGCCAGAGATCGCTGAACACCATATAGCCGTTCTTGTCGTTCTTGATCAGGATCATCGGAACCTGCATCGGACCGTACGGGAGCACGAACAGGTCCTGGAGTTCGCCGATGCGGTCCTTGCCTTTCGTCTGGTACAGCGGGCCGTTCTTGTCGTACACGTACACTTGCTTCTCGATCTGGACGGCGGCATAGTCGCCTTCCGTCTGAACGGAGGCCTTCAGAGCGCTGGATGAAGAATTGCTCTCGGCGGCATAGGCAAGCGAGGGAACCGTCAAGGCGCAGGCAAGCGCGGCGGCGGTCAGGAAACGGGCGGTTTTTTTCATGTTCGGGGAATCTCCTTTGATATCTGATTCGGGAAGCCTGGACCGTGCACGGCCCAGGCTTCGATCGGATCCGTCGAGGAGTATTATAGTTTGTTCCCGTAACGGCGGTAAGTTACCGCCGTCATGCTTTTGGTCACGTGACGGTCATGCGCCGCTCCGCCGTCTCGCTTGGAGCGCGGACGTCTCTCATGAGGTAAGGATAGAGCAGGATGAGCCCGGCCGCGAACAGCGCCGCCGCAAAATAAGCGGGCAGCAGATGAACGAAATCGACGTAGCCGATGCTGTAGTGAACGCTCAGGCCGGCGACGAAGGCCGGCGTTCCGCCCGCGAGAAGCGTCCACCAAAGCCAGCGCTCTCCTTGCCGGATTCCCCATAGAGAGAGAACAAGCAGCATAACGGCATTGGAGAACAAGGCGCCGCCGAATCCCGCCCGGTCATGGGCGATCAGCGGAATCAAGCGCGGATTGGCCGCATCAAGCTCCGCTGCGGCAACGCCCAGGAAGGCCAGATCTTGAGGGACGAACACGGTCGTCACGCCGACGCCCGCGATAACGAGGCCTCCGATGCTGAGCGACAAACCCAGGGCGACGAAGAGGAGCTGTCCCCACAGCCCGAGCCGCCACTCCCGGCTGTTGCGCAGATTAACCGGCTCCCGGAACGGCTGGTCGGGATTGCGGCGCATCGACAGCAGGAACATCGGAAGCAGCAGGGCCGCTGCGGCGGCGTGCAGCGGATCGAAGAAGCCGTAGCCCAAGTACAGAAAAAAACTCGGGAAGCCGACGGCTCCGGAGGTCAGAACGGCCGTTCGCGCCCAGTGCTGACCGTACCTCATTCCGTATTGGCCGAGCCGATAATAGAGAATGCCGATGGAGATCATCGTTCCCGCCAGCGTAATTCGGTCGTGAGACATAAAGTGCAGCAGATGCTCGTTGATCCGGCCGATCTCGTCTCGCGTCATGCCCAAATACTGTTCGTCATAGGGCAGCAGCACCGAAGATTCCGCAATAAGCCACGCGACGATGCCGCCGACGATCATCCCCAATCCGAGCAGACACATCCATCCCCAGTGCTTCCAGAAGGACGGGGGCGCGGGCGTCGGTTGATCGGCTATGCGTTCATGAATGATCGCTTCGTTGATTCTTTTCGGCAGCCCCGGGCCCGAATGAACGAGCCCGCTGTTCAGGAGCAGATGATCCGCTCCGGCGCGAAGCGCGTCGACGGCGTCCTGCGGCTCGTGGATGCCGGCAGCCGTATGGATCGTCCAGCTGCCGACCGGGAGCTCCTCACGGATGATCTTGATTTTCTCCAGCGCGGCCTCCTTGCCCCCCGCTCCAACCCGAACGGCGCCGTCGGACGTCCGCCAGGCGCCGCCGATGGCGCAGCCGCTCCACAGCCTGCGATCGAGGGCCGACAGCATCGGCTTCAGCTGCGAATTCGGGAAGTCTAACGGAACGTACAGGAAAAACAGCGGAGCACGCTCGGCGGTCAAGCCGCGGATGCAGGCGTCGATTTGTTCGAGCTGCGCCAGATTGTCCTCCGTCGACCGGTCCGCCGACAGCGCTTCGACGTATAACCCCGAAGCATTCGCCAGAGAGAAGGCGTCGGCGAGCAAACGCAGCTGCGCGACCGCTTGATCGGGCGAGGCTTCCGGCTCCGGGGCAATGCGGACCCAGCGGGGCAGCCCGTCCTTGGCCTCCTCCAGCATCCGGAGCGCTCGAACAAACCCGGGATTCTCGTATTCGTCCGGGTAGACGATCGTTCCGGAGGCTCGATCGCTGCGGATCGGAGCGTTGCTGACGATCGGACGCACCGTAACCGGACCGACTTCGATAAAGCCGAAGCCGAATTGCGACAGCGCCCGATGGGCGATCCCGGAAGGATCCGCGCTCCCGGACAAGCCCAGAGGAGTCTGGATCGGCAAGCCCGAAATCCGGTCCCGCAGCAGGGGAGAAGGCTCCATATGCCCAAGCGTCTTGATCAGGAACGTTCCGCCCGGAATGCGGCTGATTCGCCCCATCGCCCCCAGCGTAAAGCTGCGCGCGGCGCGGGACGGCAGCCTGGACAGGACGGGCTTAAACAAAGTGTGATAAGACCAATCCGGCACGCCATGACCACTCCCTTAATCTAGTCAGCAAAAGTATACCATAACCGGAAGGAGGGGCGGGCGAAGCCGCGGAGACCGAGAGGCCGGGCAACCGCCGATGGTTGTCGTCCGATATCGAACCTGATAAGATGCCTATAGGTTATTGCGATTCTATTCGAGCGATGGGAGACCGGCGTCCAATATGAAATTCTCCGTGCAGTTTTTATCGTTCTTCGTCATTCATCACGAGGGCTCCGATCCGGACGGCCCTAAGAGATATAAGCATTATCAAACGCTGACGCACGAGGAGTACCAGGACAGCGAGCTGAAGGCGTTCCTCGACGGAGAGTTTAAGCGAATCGCCAAGCGGAAGGCCGAGGTCAACGCGGCGTCCGAGAACGTGCCGACGAAGATTGGCAGGTTTATCGTGGAACCGGGGCACGACTTGACGAGCAACCCGAACTACAACCTGTTCCAACGACTCAGGACTGCCGTCGACAAGACGGAATTCCACAACTTCAGCGATGACGTGCTTCGTCTGTACATGGATACCAACTCGGTGCGGGGAGGCGCGTTCGTCCTGGCGACGGCGAAGCTGAACGAGCTGTACGACGACCCGTTCCTGTTTCTGTTCAAGTGCGACTTCGAGTCGAAAATCGCCCGAGTATCCGACGAGCGCAGCCTGATTACGCAGGTGGAGATGGCGATCAACGCCAAAAACATCAAGGCGATCCAGTATCCGCACATGCCCGAGGAGGGCATGATCGAGGAATGGGAGCTGAAGATCCATCAGGCCTCCCACGCGCGGTATTTCGAGGATTTCCTGAAATACGTCAGCTACGAAAAGTCGAAGCCGGAAATCGTGGCCGATCAGGTGCTGGAGATGGTGAACCAGTACATCGAGACAAAGTGGCAGGCGGCGGATATTCCGTACTATGACGCGGGAGCGGAGGAGGAGGCCGCCGACGTGCCGGTGACGGAGGAAGCGGCGGCTCTCCGGCAGGAGAAGCAGCAACTCGATGTCTGGGCGGCGGGCGAGAAGCGGGAGCTTCAGGAAAAATGGTCGCACGACCACGTCATGGAAGCCACGAAGCAGCTGGTGGAGCTGCAGCCGGACCTGGAGCTCAGATTCAAGCTGGACGACATTCTGATCAAAGGGCATATGGAAGACTACGGCCACAACATCCACATCGCCAGAATGAACGGACGGTACGTCGTTCTGATCGAAGGGGATTCGTTCCAGTTCGAGAAGGGCGTGTCGCCGATCGAGCTTCTTCATCCGGAAGAGATGCAGGACGTGCTCGAGCGCGTCGGCAACGGCGTACGCAGACGCGCGAGCGGCGAGGCTCCTTCTCTGGACTAGGGGGGGGGGGGGGGGGCGGTCAATGTTGTCAGGTTAAGCCGTTGTCGTATGCGATCGACGGCATACGGTCGATGGTATGCGACCGATCGTATGCGATCGAAGGCGCGCAACCGGCCGGCACCGTCTAACGGTTGCAGTGGCGCTTAATCGATCGTTTTCCCGAAAAAGGAAAAGCTAACGGTTGCCACCGCGCTTATTTTGGGGTTATCGAGCGAAAACGCGTGCTTTCGGCTGAAATAGCCGCTGCCGCAACCGTTACAACCTCCGTACTGCGAAAAGGGCACAATTAGCGGCGCTGGCAACCGTTACGTTAGTGGGCTGGCGGGGGCTCGAGTGTGTTGGCGTGTGTTGGCCTGGACTGGCGGGGTTAGCGGAGTGCGTAGGTTGGTCTGGGCTGGCGGGGGGCTCGCGGGGTTGGTGGAGTTGTCAAGAAAAGTGCAGTTTGAAAACACCCTCATACAGAAATCACGTTGCTATGCTGCTTGTGACAGCATTCTTTCGCGATAGATAGCCACTTTTGGTTCGGTGCCGAGGCGCTGAAGTCTCTCTGGATCAGGTTCTCGCTCTTTTGAGCTGCGGCATCCTCGCGTGTAATACCGTTCGGGTGACGCTTCGCTTTCTGCAGCAGCCCGTGCTTCTTCATGAGGCGATAGACGGTGCTGTAGCTGGTGTGGATGTCTATTTGCGACAGCGCCAGCAGCATGCGCCGGGCACCGTAATTTT